>CBFHQN010000001.1:0-52261 GCA_965657765.1 Luminiphilus sp.
TAACCGTGTGAATGGCGAATCCCCACGTCAGAAGCGCGACAGAACTGGCAGTCAACGGCAATTCATTGGTACTTTTTAAGTGTGCGTCTATACGATACCCAGCGCAGCTTGTGTCGAGCGTCCCAACGAAGGGCTTTAAGGTCGGGCCGGAGGTCTGACTACGTCAAGGTTTGCCGCGAAGGCGATGCGCCAGGCTTGTTTGCACTTTGCGAGCTAAGTTCTACCGAACGCAACGCACAGACTTAAACATAAGGATTTCACAATGCTCAAACGCACCATTTCACTCCTGTTCGTCTCCCTACTGTTTGCTTTTTCGCATGCCACTTCAGTCGCCGATTCAATCTACGAGGCGCAGATTGAGCGAGACAGTTATGGCGTGCCGCATATTTTTGGCGCCACCGACGCGGACGCGGTATTTGGGCTTGCCTACGCGCAAGCAGAAGATGCGTGGCCCATCATGGAAGGGAGCCTTCCTTTTTTCCGGGGCACGGCAGGTTTGTATGAAGGGCAGGAAGGTGCACAAACCGATTACCTCGTTAAGTGGCTCGATCTGTGGGGAACGCTTGATCAAAACTACGAGGTTGATCTGTCGCCTGAAATCCGCGCCTATGTCGAGGGATTTGCAGCCGGCTTTAACGCCTTTGCGGCTAAAAACCCCTCAGAGGTTAAACACCCGGAGTTACTTCCCGTTACGGGTAAGGACATCGTTGCAGGGCATATGCTGCGCCATCCGCTTTTTTACGGCTTCAATGAACCGGTGTTGGAGCTGTTTGGGGATGAACGCCCCAATGTAGTCAGCAAAGCGCCCTACAACCCTCAACCTAAAGAGCCTATCGGTTCTAACGCCACAGCGATTGCACCGTCTCGCACAGACGACGGCTCGACTTATCTCATCATAAACTCGCATCAACCACTCACGGGCCCCGTCGCTTGGTATGAGGCACACATCGAATCGGGGGAAGGGCTGAACATTATGGGCGGGCTGTTCCCGGGAGCACCCACGATGGGTGTCGGTTTCACCCAGGAACATGGCTGGGGAGCTACCGTGAATAAACCCGATCTTGTTGATATCTACGTTTTAGAGATGAATCCAGACAATGCTAATCAGTATCGTCTTGATGGGAAGTGGCAAGACCTCGAAGTTGGGGAAGTCACCCTCAAGCTCAAACTGTGGGGCTTTATACCCTGGTCGGTTAATCGTGAGATTCTGCGTTCAGCGCACGGCCCAGCGCTTAGGACTGACCATGGGGTCTACGCGATTCGGTACGCGGGCATCGATGAGATGAAGCAGGTCGAGCAATGGCTCGCGATGAACAAAGCCAAAAACTTCGACGAATGGAGAGCGGCAGTAGCACTCAATCACATCCAGAGCTTTAACTTTGTTTATGCCAACCGACACGGTGACATTCACTTCATTCACAACGCTCAGCTACCCGTGAGAGCCCCAGGCTGGGACTGGCAGCAGTATCTTCCCGGCGATCGCTCTGAGCTGATCTGGGATCGTTACCACCCTACTTCGTCTTTACCACAAGTCACGAATCCTGAATCAGGATTTGTCCACAGCGCTAACCAAACGCCCTTTAATATCAGCGAGCCGCAGGACAATCCTGCCCGCTCTGAGGTACCTGAGAACGGTGGTTGGCAGACACGCATGACCAATCGCGCAACTCGCGGACTCGAACTGTTCGAGGCGTTCGAGCAAATTTCCTTCGATGAGGCCTGGGAGTTAAAACACGATAACCGCTACTCGATTAACTACCGCGGCATAGCGTTCCTCGACGAGGTTACTGCATTGCCAAAATTGAGTGACGACGTTAGCCAAGCGATTGATATCTTAACCGCTTGGGATCGTGGAACAGACAAAGACAATCGCGGAGCGGCGCTTGGCGTTTGTGTTCTCGCCGCAGAATGGCAGGCGGAGATTGGCGGTACTGACAATCCGAATGCTCAAGAGATCTTAGACGATTGTATTGATCAAACACTGGAAATCGGTGGTCAGCTAGACCCTCGCTGGGGTGACGTTAATCGTCACGGTCGCGACGGTAGGCACTGGCCTGTTGCAGGGGGCCCCGACACCCTTCGCGCGATTTACTCGAGGCGCCTTGACGGTGACGACCACCTGACCGCCGTCGCTGGGGACGGTTTGTACTATTTCATCCGATGGACGCCCGATGGTGAACAAAAGGTTCTAGGTACGCATCAGTACGGCAACGACATGACCAATCCTGAGTCGCCGCACTACCTTGATCAAGCCGAGGACTACACGAATGAGATTCTCCATGAACCTTTGTATACAAGTGAGAGCCGAAAGGGGCGTGTTACCACTCGATACACCGTGAGTTCGCAGTAGCACTTTATCCACTTGCTTTGGGGAGCTACGCGGATTTCTCCGCCGCAGTTCGAGCTACACTGGCCACAAAAAAATACAAGATTAATTGACGGGTCCCACGGCCAGTATTAGAGGCATCCTAAAAGAGCTGATGCACCGGCTCTTTTGACTCCCCACTAATCTCACCCCAGTCCCATCTCGACGGCTTTGATCTATCGGGTTTTCCTCCGATTGATATGCTCAAAAGCACAAGGATTTTGATCATAAAGCCGCATACGAGCTAGCATGGCAAAGGTAAAACTTGAAGGCAATCAGACCGACGGTTACCAACTAACCGTTGATGGAGCGCCCTTTTTCATCAAAGGGGCGGGGCTAGAGTTCGGCCAGCTAAAATCCCTCGCAAACGCGGGTGGCAATACCTTCAGAACCTGGCGGGTAGATAACGGTGAGCGCGACGTCATCGATCTTCTCGACGAGGCAGAAACCCTAGGACTTAAAGTCTGCATGGGGCTCGATATTGCCCGAGAGCGGCATGGCTTCGACTATTCGGATCAGGACGCTGTTAACGCTCAAAACACGCAGATGATGAAAGACGTGATGCGTCTAAAGGATCATCCTGCCCTCCTTATGTGGGGCTTGGGTAATGAGCTTAATCTGAGAGCTGAAAATCAGGGGGTTTGGAATGCAATCGAGGATCTCGCAAAGCGCATCAAAGAGGCAGACCCTGATCATCCGGTGACAACAATGTTGGCCGGTATTGATGCGCCTACGGTAAGCGCGATTGCCGAGCGAGCGCCCTCCTTGGACTTCCTGTCCTTCCAGATTTACGGAGAGATCGATCAGCTACCCGAGATTCTGACCAAGGTAGGTTACAAAAGTCCTTATCAGATCACTGAGTGGGGACCTACGGGTCACTGGGAAAGTCCTGAAACACATTGGGGAAGACCCTTTGAACCCTCAAGCACGCAGAAGGCGAGTGACATCGCCCATAGGTACAACAAGATCATTCTTGCCGACAGTAAGTGTTGTTTGGGGGCCTACATATTTTTGTGGGGGCAAAAACAGGAGCGTACACCCACCTGGTACGGGATGTTCCTGGAGAGTGGTGAGCGCACCGAAGCTGTTGATGTGATGCAGCAAGCATGGACAGGTGAGACCCCAGAAGAGACAACACCAAAAATTCGATCCTTGTCGCTCAACCAAAAGACAGCGCCAGCAAGTATTGAAGCGCGAATTGGTGATCCGCTGAGAGCCGAGGTCAAAGTCGATGGTGCAGATGATGCACTCATCTCATGGCGAGTACGCGAGGAAGTCCCTACCGCATTACAGAGCGATGGTGGCGATTTTGAACCAACACCACCAACAATTAAGAGCCGGTTAAGAACTCAAAGCAAACACTTTGACTTTAAGGTTTCACAGCCCGGTGAGTATCGGCTCTTTTGCCAGATCGATACGCCGCATCACAGTAGCGCTTGCACCAATATCCCATTTCTCATTACGTCTAAACCTCGAAAACTTGCGAGGTTCCTCAACCTGTTCGGAAATAAGGCAGCATGAATACCGATACACTCTCAACCACCGATGAATCCATAGTCAGTTCAACGCCAATACGCAATGCGCAGATTCCTATGACGCAAAAAATTGCGTTTGGCATCGGCATGCTGGCAAACCAGATGTTTCCTGCTGCACTGGGGATCTTCATGGTGATCCTAGTTCAGAGCCTTGGAATGAGTCCTATTTTGTGGGGACTGATTTTCTTCCTCCCGAAGCTCGTTGACGCACTGACTGACCCACTTATGGGTTACATATCTGATCGCTTCGAGTCACGGTGGGGTAAGAGACGCCCTTTCATTTTTATCGGCGCTATCGTTGCTGGCCTTTCCTACATAGCAATGTGGCAGCTCTCGGCAGAGGACAGCCAGCTCTATAATTTTTGGTACTTCCTCGCATGGTCTGTCGTTTTCTTCATCGGTATGACCATTTTCAGTGTCCCCTATGTTGCTATGGGCTACGAAATGAGCAGCGACTACCACGAGCGGACGCGACTCATGGCTGTTGCGCAGTGGATCGGCCAATGGGCGTGGGTCATCGCACCTTGGTTCTGGATCATCCTCTACGACCCTAGTTGGTTCGAATCCGCAACCGAGGGGGCTCGCACACTATCGGTTTATGTAGGTCTAACGTGTATGGCCATGGCGATGGTACCTGCTATTTTCTGTCATTCGGTCGAGACGACGAACAACGGTGACAGTGCAAAGGCTGGTAGCGTTGCGGACACCTTCCGAGAGCTCTCTCGCGGCATCGTGATTACGCTGAAAAATAAGCCTTTCCAACGAATCTGCATGGCGACTTTCTTCATTTTTAATGCGTATAACTGCGTCGCAGGCTTTGCTTTTTTCATCATCGTTTATTACATGAACGGCGGTGATCCAGCAGCAGCTGGGAGTTGGCCGGCACTTTTCGGTAGTGTGTCAGCGCTCTGCACCTGCTTCTTGGTGATCCCCGTTGTTAACTGGATGTGCCAAGTCTACGGCAAGCACAAGACGTTCCTCATTACCCAGTCGATGTCGCTGGCGGGCTACGCCATGTTCTGGTGGAGCTTTACGCCTGCAAACCCCTTCTTAATGTTTGTTCCCATTCCGCTATTCGTGTTTGGTATCGGCGGCTTATTCACCATCATGATGTCAATGACGGCTGACATCTGTGACCTGGATGAACTCGAAACCTTCGAGCGGCGCGAGGGATTGTTCGGTGCGATCTATTGGTGGATGGTGAAATTTGGCGCTGCATTCGCAGGCCTTTTAAGCGGCCTTATTCTCGCATACGTTGGATTTGACCAGACAGTCGCCGTTCAGACAGACGAAGCGCTGGCTGGCCTAAGAGCTGCGTTCATCATTGTTCCAGCTACAGGCACGCTCATGGGAATATGGGCAATGTGGAACTACGATCTCAACGAAGAGCAAGTACGAGCTATCCGCTCAGCGTTAGACGAGCGGCAGAGCACTTAATTCGCAGGAAACTCTGGCATTGCCAGGTGTCAGATTGACCGGTAGATCTAAAAAAAGTAAGCCTAAAAAAGCCCGCAATCGCGGGCTTTTTGATTATTGGTTAGTCGACTCTTAAACGTCAGTCCATGACGCGCTCGACAAGCACGTCAATGCGCACATACCGACCATCCTTCTTAAATAGCGCTTCAGATTGCTCGGCGGATAACCCACTTCCCAGCATGGACTCAGTTGCACCATCGCGAGTATGCAGCGTGATTGACGCCGACTCAGCCATGTTCATTACGACAGGGACCTGACAATAGGTAAAACCAAGCTCTCCGACCTTAAGCGGAACTTCCTGAGCTGCGCCCGCTACATCGAAGTAACGCAATGTCTCGGGAGAATCGAGAAACTCTGACTTGCGGAGAACAGTTGGCTTGAAGTTCACACACGCGTCCGTTACTTCAACACCTAACTCGAGCAAGCGTGTCAGCACTTCCTCTTTGACCTGCCCTGTCATACCGGGCTGTCGCGCGCCTGCAAACCCTGGAGTATGTGAGTAAGGGTCAGTTGGGAATGCACCGTAAACATCGGGTGTTTTGTTGAAGCCAATACCTTCACGCACGTCATAGTATGCAGACTTTAACCCGTCCACCACCGCTACCGATGCGTCTGCGGCTTCAGCTTGTTTTACCGTTTCCATCACTGCGAGAAGTAACTTGGAAACCATGTGCCAATAGATCGAACCAAGCCCCTCGTAGGCGTACATGCCACCCGAACGACCTGTGAAATTAGCGCAGTCGAACAACGCCGAAAATAAATTCTCGATAGCATCGCTTTCGGCTGAGACTTCCTCTGTGTAGCCCTGCGCCGCTATTTTAGTGAGCTCTGCAGCAACCGACGCTGTGTTGTTGAATTTGCCTGCAAAGTAGACCTGGCCCGTCTGATCCTTTTCCACCAGGTCCGTATTGCCACTTGCGAGAAGCGCAGTCATCAGCTTGGAAGATGCCACAAACTCGCTAGGCACCAAATTTCGATCCATAAAGCGCGGTAAATGCCTATTGGGATACAGCAAATAAGAATGCTGACGCTCGGTATACAGCGATGACGCTCGCAAACTTTTAAGCAGTGACAGAGACTCTTCCGCCTCAAGCAGCTCGGAACTTAGAACTGCTACCTGTCCTTCCAACATCTCGTAAAGGTATTTGATCTGCACACCGCTATCGCCCACCGCAATGCGGTTATAGGCGTGATAAAGACCGTCTTCACGGCGATTCGAGCGAATACTGACGGCGCTTACGTCGCGAGCACGCGAAAGACAATCGATGACACTTGAAAGTGAAACAGACCGTTTAGCGGCAGAGAAGCCTTGTTGGTAGATGCGATTGCGATAGCGCTCGGCCGCAGTACCCAGCGCCTCCATCACGTGCTTTCGGACAGCATCCGACACTGGGCCTAAACCGACTGAACCCTGGTGTGTTTCCAATACAGCACTCACCTCGGCCAAGAAGTCAGCAACCTCCGCAGACAGCGAGACAGATTCCTCCTCAAGCTCGGCGAATAGAGGAACAATCTTATTTAAGAAGCGATGGAGATAACACAAAGTCACAACCGAGACGCCGGTGCCAACCAAGGCGTTATTAGCGTCATTCCACTCAGGCCGCTGGGTATTCATCCAGATACCGGTATCGGGAACGAAGTTGGCGATCTTTGACAGTAACGTCACCAGGATCTTCTCTGCGAGATTAACCTGATATACCCCGCCGTGGGGATCAGGCATGAGTCGGCCGTCCGCACCCATCGCCTCGACACGCGCATCGATCGTCTTGTCGAGTGCCTCATCAAATTCGATGGTGTCGTAGGGGTCGCTTAGAATACTGGCGTAGGGCTTTATGCGATACGGCACATTTGCATAAGCAAACGCTTCACTGAACATCATCGACTTCAAAGCAACCGGGTTATGCGCAACCGACTGTTCAATCAATTTAAGGAGATAAATGAGCTGGTGATCACCCCAGTAACCAATATTTGCCCAGGGGTTTTCGGGCTCCGGGCGCTCCCAGTCGATTCCTTGCCGGGTAATTCGGTAGGGGTTGTAGCCATCCGCTGTCGTCGCATTGACGAACTTTGAAATCATGTTCGCGCCAAAGCACGGAATTGAGGAACTCAACGCTTCCCAGTTTTGGAAAATATCGCGCCAGTTGCCCTCGTAGTTGAGCAGCTTGTTGCCTTTTTCGTCTTTTACCTTGATAGCAAATCGGTTCCAGGGACGCGAGGGATCACCGTGACGGCGACTAAAGCTCAAAGGTAGATACTCTCGGCACAACCTCTTAAGTTGCATGTCAGCGTTGTTTGCCAAGGCCCCATCGAGTTCGTGATATGTCAGGCGATCGGGTAACGAGGCAAAAAATGTCGCATTGGCATCGAAGACAGCTCCGTTCCACTCAGTACAAAACGCCGCCAGGTCGCTTTTCTCAATTGTGTAGTTGTCGATAAACAAACCACCTCGCATGATATTGAAAAGCACATTGGAGGCGTGATGATTGGCACTCAAGGTATCGCCGGTTATCTGGATACCGTCAGCGGTGCTGATCAAGCGTTCAAGGTTACGAGACCCCTTCTCGATATCCGCTTGAATCAGTGCAGGAATGTCAGCATCGCTCTGAATAAGTGACACCGTGTCTCTAACCGCAGCAGGTCCCTGATTTACATCAGCCACGATCCCCCAACTACGCGCTTCGCCGGCGCCAAGATCGAATGCTTGATGGACAAAGTAAGCGCCCCGGCGTCCCAGCACTTCCTGCTCCTCACTGATTGATTGCCCCGAGCGGAATTGACTCAGCTGGCTCGAGCTAATGAGATATTTCGCGTTCTGAGCGCCGTACGACCAGACCGTGGTTGCCGAGAGTGCTTCAGACGGCTCTGCTTTGTCCGACAAAATCGAGCTCATGGCAAAGATGGCGAGCCCTGAGTTGGGTACCAACTCATTCTTCTTGTAGGCGTCCACTAGGCAGCTCAACTCATTCTGCGTACCCGCCAGAACACCATAGGGAAGCACGTTCTCAATGCCGTCGAGTAATTCAACGCGACTGCCTTTGTCACCTAGCGCGGCGATCGAGGAATGCTTTACGAAGCCAAAACGATCAGAGGTCGACCAAGAATAGGTAAATTGAAGACCCAAATCGTGATTGAGCTCTTCGAAAATAAGCGTGTCGCCCAAAACATTTTTATAAAGGTTTCGCGTGATCTTGTAGATGCCTGCGTGCGAGCGCGAGAAAGGCTCCCAAAGTGTTCTTCTGCCCTCCTGCTCGGCGATAACAATAGTCCGGCTGCCGGTATTCCCGGAGTTATCCTGAATCTTGTCTTCCGTGTAATACGGGAACAGCGCGCTGTCACAATCAGTACGACCTGCAGACAATCCGCCGCGTGTTGAGATGAACATCCAGTGATTCGAGTCACTAACAACACTGATAAAAAAGTCGTCCATGCCATCGACGTTGGCAATACGATAAAAAGATTCGCCACCCAGAGTGACGTAGTCACCCTTAACGGCAGCGGAAGAAGCATTAAGCGGATTGGCACCCAAATACAGCGTTTCGTTAGTCATATCTCTCAATCATTAATTTCGTGATATTCGAACTGTGAAGCGATGGCGTCGACGCGCAGTCCACCGCCCTACTCTCATCGCGCCGCTTATCCTAATTGTCGGCGTATCAGTTCTACTGACAGACAGAGGATCGCAATCGTGCTTGATCACACCTCTCTCAACTTGGAACGATATGCTAAAACACCACCCAGCCCAGCGATACAAAGGTTCATCCGACTTAACCAGTGAAAGCGGCATCTTGTCGTATTGAAGATGTTTGAAACGGCATCCTTGCTTAGCATCGCGTCTGAATCACCATGCACGCGACACAGGCATTCGATAGCGGGAACGAGGAGACACATGGGTAAGCGGACAGGGAAACACCATTATTTGATTGGGCAGGATAATCGTAGTTTGAGCGACCTCGATTTAGATACTCGTCTCGAACTTTTGCTTGAAGAAAAGATGCACGGCATATCCTTCAGCGCCTACACCAAGGGTCAAAAACCCGGCGACGAACTCACACGCGAGCAAATCGAGCATCGGATGACCCTTCTGGCGCCTCGTTTTAACTGGATCCGTTCTTTTTCTACCACCCAGGGTAACGAGCACATTCCACAAGTAGCCAAAGCCATGGGCTTGAGGACCTTAGTTGGTGCTTGGCTTGGCAAGGACGCCCAAAAGAACCGGAACGAAATCGAAAACCTGATCGAAATTGCGCAAGCGGGCGCCGTTGATGTCGCCGCGGTGGGTAATGAGGTTCTTTATCGCGGCGATCTGGAGGAATCCGAGCTCTTGGACTTTATGTCAGAGGTCAAAGAGCGGCTCCCCTCAAATGTTCCCATGGGGTATGTCGATGCTTATTACGAGTTTGAGGACCGGCCGCAAGTGACAGAAGCCTGCGACGTCCTTCTTACTAATTGTTATCCCTTTTGGGAAGGCTGTGCACTGCCTTATGCAACGCTTTATATGCAGGACATGTATCGTCGAGTGCAAAAAGTTGCGAACGGGAAGCGCGTCATCATTTCAGAGACTGGCTGGCCAAGTTCTGGTGGAAACTTTTACGGCGCTGAGTCATCGTTACAGGGAGCCTACCTTTACTTTCTAAAAGCGATGGAGTGGGCGGCTGAAGATGACGTGGAGATGTTTTATTTCGCGTCGTTTGACGAAGAATGGAAAGTGTCTGGCGAAGCTGGTGAAGGTGACGTTGGTGCCCACTGGGGATTGTGGGATGAAAACGAAAAGTTTAAGTACTCAAACCTGTTATGAATAAGACGAAACGCCTGCCCTACAAACGTGCCATTTGCTACTCGGGATTCCGGGATGGGCAGAGTCCTGATGCGGGCGTCTTCCCCTCGGAGTCAGAAATTCTGGAAGATTTGCGGCTTCTCGAGGGACATTGGGATGCCCTTCGAGTCTACGCCTGTGATCTGCATACCGAGCGAGTGCTTAAGGTCATCGAGTCCGAGAGTCTTCCCTTCACAGTCATGCTCGGTGCGTATATCGGTGCAGAGGTAAACAACCCTAATTGTCCGTGGGGCGGTGTCTACAGTGATGAGACCCTGGAAAAAAATCGCGTTAACAATCAGCAGGAGCTGAATCGAGCAGTGGCATGGGCTAATCGCTATAAAACGATTATCGACGTCGTATCCGTGGGCAACGAGGCGACCGTAGATTGGACTGACCATCTTATCGAGCCCGAGACTGTAACAGCGTATGCGGCCTTTTTGCGTACACACATTTCTCAACCTGTCACTTTCTGCGAAAACTATGTGCCCTGGTTGAATAAGCTCAGCGGACTCGCCGAAGAGCTGGATGTCATTGCTATTCACACCTATCCGGTGTGGGAATACAAAACGGTAGCCGAGGCAATGGCGTACACACGCGAAAACTTCGATGCGGTTCAGAGCGCGCACCCAGATAAGCAGATCATCATTACGGAAGCCGGGTGGGCCACAGCCTCGAACGGGCGCGGAATCCCACCAGAAAACGTGGGCGAACTCCACCAAGAGGCGTACCTTCGAGAGTTGCTCGGCTGGGCAGAGGAAGAACAAATCCTCGTCTACGTATTTGAGGCCTTTGATGAGAACTGGAAGGGCTCAGATCATCCGTTGGAACCGGAGAAGCATTGGGGTATCTACCGAGCAGATCGCTCCGGTAAACCAGCGCTGTCGCTTCAGGGATAAGGCGGAGCTGCGAGTAAATATCAGGCGTCCACTCGTTAAGGCAGTGCTGTGGCAAGCGCCGAACCGCAGGGAACGCTGAGCAGAGAGGGACTTTAAAGAAGCGCTAGGCTAGTCCCACTAGCTAAACAGTGCCGAGAATGAACAGCGCCCATACACGCCTGTGTTCATGCGTATACTGGGGGCGCGTAGAAAACATACTAGGGGTGCAGCAGCAATGAATGGCGCGGACTTACTTATTAAAAAACTGGCCGATGCAGGTGTGACGGCATGTTTTGCTAATCCAGGCACCTCTGAGATGCAGCTCGTTGCGGCTCTCGACAAGGAACCGCGAATAAGGGCTGTGCTCGGTCTATTTGAAGGTGTCGTCACCGGCGCAGCGGATGGTTTTGCGCGCATGACCGATACACCTGCACTTACCCTTCTTCATCTGGGTCCGGGCTACGCAAACGGTATTGCCAACCTACACAATGCATCACGCGCGCGGGTGCCGGTGCTCAATATGATCGGTGATCATGCGACACACCACCTCGAACTCGACGCCCCGCTCACGTCTGATATCGACGGCCTTACCTCAGCTGTTTGCGCTTGGACAGGCGTATCAACCAGCTCAGATGATCTACCAGAGGTTGGCCTCGCCGCATGGCAGGCCAGCATGGCCTATCCCGGTCAGGTCACTGCGTTTGTTGCGCCCGCCAACCACGCCTGGGATCCCGCAACGTCAAATGTCGATATTCCTGCTGTATCGGCTCCTAGCAGTGTGAGTGATGAGCAAATTCGTGAAGCAGCAGGTGCCCTGCGAAATAGCGATTCAGCGGCGCTTTTCATGGGCGGTCATGCACTCAGAGAAGAGGGTCTCATTCAGGCGGGACGAATTGCTGAAGCAACGGGTGCGAGGCTTATCACTGAAACGTTTTTCACCCGCCAACAGCGCGGTGCAGGGAGAGTTGAGACAGAGCGTCTCCCCTATTTTGGAGAGATGGCAGCCGATCACCTTCAGGGTCTAGATACGCTGGTGATTATAGGAAGCAAACCGCCCGTATCGTTCTTTGCTTACCCCGGAAAGCCGGGATGGCTATCGCCCGATAACGCCAACCTCGTCCAAATGGGAGACCACACCTTTGATGCAATCGATACGCTGACCCGCATTGCTGATGCGCTCGGAGCGCCCTCTGAGGTAACCAAAGTCGCCCAACGCGTAGAGCATGAGCTTGAATCGGGACCGATCAACGCGGTCGAACTGGGTAAAATCATTGCTAACCGCCTCCCGGAGAACGCGATCGTCTCCGACGAGGGCGCAACGAACGGCTTGGGCGCCTTCCTGATGACGGGAAGTGCCGCGCCGCATGACTGGCTGACACTTACTGGCGGTGCCATTGGTCAAGGCCTACCACTCGCATTGGGTGCTGCCGTCGCCTGTCCCAATCGTAAAGTGCTCGCACTCGAGGCTGATGGGTCCGCCATGTATACCGTTCAGGCCTTGTGGACAATGGTGCGAGAAGATCTCGATGTTACCGTGCTGATCCTGAATAACGGCTCTTACGCCATTTTGAATATCGAGCTTGCGCGAGTAGGCGTTGAGCAACCAGGTCCGACGGCGCTTTCACTGCTCGATTTGACAAATCCTGCTATCGAGTGGACCGATATTGCGAAAGGTATGGGCATGGCCGCCGAGCGTGTGGACACCGTTGAGGCACTTGATGATGCCGTAGCACGAGCCATGAATGAACGTGGTCCGAGGCTGATTGAAGTCATTTTGTGAAGAAAGGAGTGGGCAAGGCTCTTTGCAATTCAAGGCTACTCAGCGGTCTACGGCTGCCACTGAAAGCGAAAACCAGGAGGGTAGATAGGCACAACTGCGACAAACCCAACAAATAGGCGCGCCAATCCGAAAATAACAGGCAGGGATTTACGAGATCTCTCGTATACTGCGCGCATGCAAAATCACCTGCTCGCCAATATCAAAACAGTCTTAGTCTTGCTAGTTGCGGCTGCAGTGCTTGTCGCCTGCTCGTCGGAGGAAGAGACAGAGTCGCAGAGTACGCGAGGTTCTTGGGGCGCAAGAGAGTTGCCTGTTACCACCGCTCACATTGAGCGCACTCCATTGATCGACTCTATTAAGTCCGTGGGCACAGCCCGCGCACAGCAGAGCGTTACGCTCTATCCCGAAAGTGCGGGGGTGGTGACTTTTGCGAAACTGGCTCCTGACGTTCCAGTAACAGCAGGTGAAGTCCTCCTTCAACTAGACGACAGAGATCAGACACTGGCGGTTCGACAGGCTGAGGTAGAGCTGGCGGAAGCGAAGCGAACGCTCGAGCGCTACCTATCGCTCAATATGACGGAGGCCAATATCCCTCAGAGTACGATCGATACCGCACAGAGCAATGTCGATCTTGCAGAAATCCGTTTGTCTCAAGCAAAAGTTGAGCTATCACGCCGAGTGGTAACTGCGCCCTTCTCGGGCCGAATTGGCATTACTGATGTGGAGATCGGAGACCGTGTCGACACGTCAACTATCGTCACAACGCTCGACGATCGGAGCGTTTTGCTTGTCGACTTCACAGTACCAGAGAGTTTTATCGGAAAAATTGTAACGGGTCTCGACGTGGATGCGCGACAGTGGGAATCGCCAGACGACAATACCAGAGGCAAAGTTGTTGCGGTTGACTCCAGAGTTGACTCATCAACACGCGCCTTTCGCGCCAGAGCAGCAATCGACAATAGCTCAGACAGCCTACGCCCTGGCATGGCTTTTGAAATCGACGCTTCGATCTCCAAAGGCGAATACTTAAGCGTGCCCGAGTTGGCGGTGCAATGGGGTGCTGATGGACCCTATGTCTGGTCGGCAGATGGCGATCGCGCGAAGCGAAGTTCTGTAGAAATGGTCCGTAGAGTCAATGGCCGCATGCTCATCCGTGGTGATGTGCTTGAAGGTCAACGTGTCATCCTTGAAGGGATTCAAAGCGTGCGTCCGGGCATGAAAGTCAACGATCTGTCCTCAAACCAGATCCTGGCAAAGCCTAAAGCAGGCAAAGTGTCATCAAAGAGTCAGGGATCGTGAGATTGACTTGTGCCCAGCCCAGCTTCTGAGACTCGCGCATGAAAACCACACTTAACAACCTCGCAGGTGCCGGATTACCCGCACTCGGTGTGAAACGCCCCTGGTTGGTCGCGGTGATGAACTTACTCATCGCCATTGCGGGTCTTGTCTCCGTCTTCGCCATTGAAGTACGTGAACTCCCTGATGTAGACGAACCTGTCGTAAACGTGCGGGCAAACTTTCCCGGTGCTTCCCCCGAGACAATGGACGCCGAGGTCACCCGTATCCTTGAGGGTGCAGTTGCTCGTGTGAGCGGAGTTAAAGAAGTCAATTCCAATAGCGAGGAAGGCAATACTCGAATACGCGCGTTGTTTAACCCGAGCTCCGATGTCGACCGAGCTGCCGCCGATGTGCGTGAGGCGGTCAGTCGTGTTCAGCGCCAATTACCAGACAATGTTGAGCAGCTCGCGGTCTTCAAAGCGGACGAGGATGCCGAAGAAATCATGCGCGTTGCTGTGCTGGCTGATGGGATGTCAGAGCAAGATCTCGCAACTGTGGTAGAGCGCGATGTCGTGCCCGCTTTCATCTCGCTTCCCGGTGTGGCGGACGTTCCCTTGTTTGGATCGCGCCGCCAGATTCTTCGGGTGGAGCTCGATCCCGGTCGTCTTAGCACTTACGGTCTGACGGTGACTGATGTCAGAGCAGTGCTCGCACAGGCACCTTTGGATGTGCCCGCAGGAAGCTTTAAGACAAGCGATCAAACACTGCTCGTGCGTGCTGATGCCGCCGTGGACTCCGAGGACGACATCGGCAACCTGTTACTTACCGATCAAGTTCGCCTGAAAGACGTTGCCAGAATCGCTTACACGCCCGACGACGCCACCTCTATCGTAAGACTCAATGGTCAGCGGATCTTGGGTGTTGGCATCGTGCGTCAGGCTGGCTCAAACACCATTCAGATTTCAGAAGGCGCCCACAGAGCTATAGCGCGCTTTAACGCGCAAAGAGATGACATCAAACTGCAGGTCATTTCTGACGAGGCAGTCTTTATCAACGGCGCCGTGGCAGAGGTTCTTAGAACACTTGGATTCTCAGTAATCATCGTCATTCTCACGCTTCGCTTATTCTCTGGCAGCTGGCGTTTTACCCTAGTGCCGGCGGTAGCAATTCCGATTTCCCTGCTCGGCACCCTTGCGGCGAGTTGGGCACTTGGTTTCTCCATCAACATTCTCACGCTCCTAGCCCTTGTGCTGGCAACGGGACTGATCGTCGATGACGCAATCGTTGTTCTAGAGAGCATCCAGCGGCGACAACAGCGCGGAGAAGGCACCAGTGCTTCCTCGGTGCTTGGCACGCAGTCAGTATTTTTCGCGGTCATTGCAACGACGATGGTCCTCGTCGCCGTCTTCGTACCTATCGCCTTCCTGCCGGGCACCTCTGGCCGACTTTTCCGAGAGTTTGGACTGGTTCTGACTGTGGCAGTCGCAATCTCATCGTTTGTTGCCCTGTCACTGGTTCCCGCGCTGATGGCGAGACTTGGCAAGTCCCATCAAGCAAGGAACGATGCAGCAGCGGTGAAACCCAATGTTTTACAACGCGGCTATGCAGTCACCCTCTCAAAAGTGCTCGACTACCCTAAAACGGCAGCGCTTATTTCGGTTGCCATCGCAGGTCTCGCGGGCAGTGCCTTCATCGAGTTGGAGAGCGAGATCCTCCCGACGGAAGACCGCGGTAAGATCAATATGTTTGCGCGAGGTCCTGCAGGTGTTGGCCTTCCCTACACCGAGCGGCAAGCCGATCAGATCGAGGCCATATTTCAGCCCTACCTGGACTCAGGGGTTATTGACCGACTCTACAGCGTAGCCGGTCGCTGGGACGCCAACATCATTTACCTTGTTGGCACACTAAAACCTTGGGAAGAGCGAGATATCTCACAGCAGGAGATCGCGGCGGAGATTCAACCACAACTCAGCCAACTTCCCGGTGTCACAGCCCGAGTCTACGGGAGTAATAGCCTTAATATGCGCGGCGCTTGGCGAGGCGGCATACAGTTTGTCCTACTCGGTAGTGACTACGAAGAGATATATGACGCAGCTCGAGTCTACGCTGACGCGATTCGGGAGAGACTTACCAGCGTTTCAAATCCACGCATCGACTACACACCCTCACAGGCACAGGTTGCCATCCGAATAGACCGTGAGCGACTCGCCGACCTCAACGTATCAATCGACGAGTTAGCTCAGACGCTGCGAGTGATGGTCGACGGTGTACAAGTCGTCGATCTCAACGGCCGAGATCAGTCGATTCCTATTATTCTGAAGGCAGGTAAAAACCGCATTCGGGGACCGAATGACCTTGTAAACCTCTTTGTGCGCTCGCAGGACGGTCAGCTTATACCGCTGGCGTCACTGGTCACGGTGGTAGAAGAAGGCGTTCCTGATGAGTTGCGGCGCTTATACCAGCGACGCTCTATCAGCATCGATATGCAAACCGTTGAGGGTGTTGACCTGCAGACAGCGGTGGACGATTTAACTGCATTGGCCCGCGAAGTTGTCCCCCCAAGCATTTCGGTTGTACCCGAGGGCGAAGCAGCACGGCTGGGTGAATCGCGCCGAGACTCACTCTATGCGTACGGACTTGCACTTTTGATTGTGTTCCTGGTCCTGGTTGCGCAGTTTGAGAGCCTCACCTCGGCACTTGTGATAATGACCATCGTGCCCTTTGGACTCGCAGCGGCAATCTTCGCCCTATTCATTACAGGAACGTCGCTTAACGTTTACTCGCAAGTGGGGCTTGTCATGCTGATTGGCTTGATTGCAAAGAACGGCATCCTGCTCGTCGAATTTGCCGATCAGCAGCGTGATGCAGGGGCCAACGTTAGAGAAGCCATAGAGAATGCAGCCAATATTCGTCTCAGGCCCATCGCGATGACGCTGATATCCACCGTATTGGGTGCCCTCCCGCTCATCTTGTCTTCCGGCCCTGGATCAGAGGCCCGCGAGGCTGTTGGATGGGTCGTTTTCGGCGGTTTGGGACTCGCAGTGTTCTTCACACTGTTCCTTACCCCTGTCATTTATCTTGGTGTGGCGCGCTTCTCCAAACCCCGTGCCGATTCTCAGCAAAAACTGGAACAAGAGTTACAGCTCGCAAACGACCTTTGAGCTCCCTCACGCAAGAAGACATTACGGTAAATGAAACTCGCATATCATCTGTAAACCTGCCTTTGGGTTTCATTTGTGCCACTATTGGCGCAAAGAAAAACGACAGAGGTGAGATCTGTGCCAACCATCAATATCAACGGTAAAAACCAATCGTTTGAGGGCCTAGACCCCTCAATGCCTTTGCTTTGGGCACTGCGGGACCATGCAGGCATCCAAGGCGTTAAGTACGGGTGTGGTGTGGGTCAATGTGGTGCTTGCACTGTATGGCTTGATGGCTTTGCGACACGCTCGTGCCAACTTACGGTGGGCGCGCTCGATGGTCGATCCATCACGACGATCGAAGGTCTGGCCGGCGACAAATTACATCCTGTTCAGCAAGCATGGATCGACAACGATGTGGCACAGTGCGGTTACTGCCAAGCCGGTCAAATCATGTCAGCCGCGGCGCTTCTCGAGCGCAACCCAAGCCCAGCGGACGACGAAATTGACGCAGCCATGGCGGGCAACATCTGCCGCTGTGGTACCTATGTTCGGATCAAATCAGCGATTAAAGCCGCGAGTGGTGTGATGACCGCCTCCGCCCTCTTCTACGATGCAACACAGTCAGAGGAGATCACCGTATGAATACCGTTATCGACTACAAAACAAACGAAGGGCGCCGAAATTTTTTGAAGGCGTCGCTCGGTCTCGCCCTGACATCATCAGGCGGTATCTCCATCATGTCTGCCGTGGCGGCAGAAGCGTCGGGGGCACTAAACGCCTACGTCGAAATCGACAGTAGTGGGCAGATCACTATCTTTGCGCCAAATCCCGAGGTGGGCCAGGGGGTTAACACATCCCTGCCGATGATCGTTGCCGAAGAGCTCGACGCTAATTGGGATGATGTCGTGTGTCGGGCAGCACCTGTCGCGCCGAACTACGGCGCCCAGTTCGCAGGTGGTTCATTATCAACACCCATGCGCTGGGATGAACTTCGCAAAGTGGGTGCAACTGCGCGCGAGATGCTGTGTCAGGCGGCAGCAAAACAGTGGAAAGTCGCACGCTCTGAACTTACCACTAACAAATCAATGGTTATGCATTTCGGCAGTGGAAGAAGCGCCAATTATAAGGAGCTTGTCGCCAATGCAGCGTCGATACCTGTGCCCGAAGAGTCATCGGTCACGCTAAAGAGTGCGAGCGACTACCAGCTACTTGGCAAGCGGGTGGTCAACGCATCAGCGGCAGATATTGTTGTCGGCAATCCGATTTTTGGAATCGACGCGACAGCACCCGGCATGGTTTACGCCACCTACGTCAAGTGCCCTTCAATTGGCGGGATTGCTAAATCCGCGAATCTTGATGAAGTCAAAGCCCTCCCCGGTGTTATCGATGCTTTTATTCTCGAAGGTAAACCCGGGGCGCTTGATTTTGGCGCGCTGCGAAACATGCACGCCTTCGCACCCGGTGTCGCGATCATTGCAAGAGACACATGGTCCGCATTCAAGGCAAGAAAATCGCTGACCGTGGAGTGGGATTACGCTACAGCCTCAAAAGACAATAGTGACGCACTAAAAGCTGAGGCGTTGGCAATCCTGAACTCCGGGACCGGCCAAAAAGATATCGAACGCACAGGTGACGTTGATGCTGCGTTTGCGCAGGCAGACCTTACCGGCGATGCCATTTATCAGATGGACTTCGTCTCACACGCACAACTCGAGCCGCAAGGTGTTGTTGTCGCAGTGAAGGGGAACGGCGTAGAGGTCTGGAGTAGCAGCCAAACGCCCGTTTTCATCACGCAGAACATCGCCAATCAACTCGGCATTGACGTCAAGAACGTCACCGTCCATCAGATTCGTGGCGGTGGCGGTTTTGGTCGCCGCCTGTCCAACGAGCCAGTCTTTGAGGCAGCAGCGATCTCACAGCGTATTGGGAAGCCCGTCAAACTCCAGTGGTCGCGTGAAGACGATATGGCCTTTGATTACTATCGCTCAGCGACCAACTATCGTCTTCAGGGTGCTGTTAGTGATGGCAAGCTCGTGGGTTGGAAAAACCTGATTGCGGCGGGCTCACGCGATGACGAGAACCCCAATTACGCCGCCGGTTATAGACCTTTTGATTTCCCGGGAAAAGTCATCCCTAACGTCGCTATTGAGCAAACGCTGTTCAAGTCGGAGACACCCACTGGTCCCTGGCGAGCCCCCATCTCTAACGTCTATGCCTTCGCGGAGCAGTCGTTCATTGCCGAGCTCGCCCACCAGGCAGGCATAGATCATAAAACGTTCTTGCTCGACGCCATTGGTAATCAGGGTTGGGTCAAGGAAGGCGACATTCAGAGCCTAAACACCGCGCGAGCGCGAGCCGTTATTGAGGCAGTAACAAAGGCAGCGGGCTGGGGTAGAAAACTTCCTGAAGGTCGTGGCTTAGGTCTCGGCTTCTTCTTAAGCCACGCGGGCCACATTGCAGAAGTTGCAGAGGTTAGTGTGGAGGGTAATAACGTTACCGTCCACGACGTCTGGCTTGCCGCTGATGTCGGTCAAGTGGTCAACCTCTCTGGCCTTGAGAATCAGCTACAAGGATCAGTGGTCGATGGCGTAAGCGCTATGGCTGCGCAGTCGATCACGGTTAAGAACGGTGCGGTGGTCGAGAGTAACTACGACAGTTACCCTCTGCTGCGCATGCCCCAGAGCCCGCGCGTACACGTGCAAACGCTCGATTCAGGCTATCGTCCAAGTGGGGCTGGCGAGCCTGCCTTGCCACCTTTGGCGCCTGCCGTCTGCAACGCCATTTTTAATGCCTGCGGCAAGCGGATTCGATCGCTTCCCATCAGCAACGAAGGATTCACCATCGTTTGATGTGGTGCCGAGGTCGTTAACTCATAGATACAAAAAAGCCCCCGATTGGGGGCTTTTTAATTTCCAACTCAGGATTTCTTCATCAAGCGCCTACAGCCGCAACTGATGGTGAGGCCTCAGCGTCGCTACGGAGGTCCGCTTTGATCACAGGCAGCGTTCTGACGCGCTTACCCGTCGCATCAAAAATAGCGTTAGCCAACGCAGGCGCAACACCGGGTGTACCCGGCTCACCTGCGCCGCCCATTTCTGCACCGCTGTTGATGATGTGAGTCTCAATGACAGGTGCATCGTGCATGCGAATCGCGTCGTAGTCGCTGAAGCTGCTTTGGGCGACAGCGCCGTTCTCGATGGTGATCTCACCGTACATCGCCGCACTTAAGCCGTAAATTACACCTGATTCAACTTGGGCTTTCATACCATCGGGCGATACCGCATAGCCGGCGTCAATTACAGCAACCACACGGTCTACCCAAGTCTTGCCACCCGATACGGTAACTTCCACAACCTGACCGACAATCGAACCGAAGGACTCCTGCAGCGAGATACCGCGGCCACGCCCCTCTTCCATGGGACGTCCCCAACCCGCTTCCTTGGCCACTCGATTGAGCACGGCAAGCATGCGCGGCTTGTCCTTTAGCATCTCGGCTCGGAACTCGTATGGATCGCGCCCTGCGGCATGCGCCGCCTCATCGACAAAGGACTCGGTGAAGAAACCGTGTTGCGAGTGATCAACGCTTCGCCACGCACCGAAGGGCACGTGTGTTGGACTGGCGACGTGACCAATGTCTTGCGACGCTACTGTGTAAGGAATAAGCGGCGCTTCTGCGGGCTCGTGCTTATCGACATAGGTGTTTTGCCACGCGACCAACTTACCGTCGATATCGAGGCCTGCCTTGAATCGGCTCTGAACAGCAGGGCGATAGAAATCCTGCTTAATGTCTTCACTACGCGAGTAAACCATCTGAACAGGTCTACCCACTTGACGCGCAATCAGGGCCGCCTGCAGCGCGTAATCCGCATTGCTCTTGCGTCCAAAGCCACCACCCATAAAGTAGTTGTGCAGGCTGACTTGCTCTAAATCCAAGCCAAGACTCGCGGCGAGGTGCTGTCGGAAGCCGAGTGGGTTCTGACACCCTACCCAGATCTCAGCACTGTCTGCTGTCACTTCGGCCGTGGCATTTGGCGGCTCCATACACGTATGTGCCAAATAGGGCACGCGATAATCAGCCGTTAGTACCGTTGCGGCACCATCAAAGGCTGCATTAGCGTCTCCTACAGCCACATCATTCGCACGATCAACACCTGCCGTGATGTCGCGATCAAACTGCTCGAAGATAGAAGCGCTCGAGACTTGCTCTTTGCCGTTTGTGTTCCACTCGATATCAAGCGCTGCAAGCGCCTTTTCGGCCTTCCAGTAGCTGTCTGCAACCACCGCGATTGTATCGCCCGCTGAGTAGGAACCTACCAGCCCTGCTGCACTCGAAGGTCCCATTTTGACAACATCGATAACACCTTTTATAGCACGTGCTGCACTGTCATCAACGCGTCGCAACGAACCACCTGCTACAGGTGTTCGCTTGACAGCGGCATAAACCATACCGGGGCGTTTTACGTCCATGGCAAACATCGCAGTGCCATCGACTTTGGACGGGATATCATGACGAGGCTTGCTCTGACCCATGACAGAAAACTCGCTGGCTTTCTTGAGCTTTGGCGTTGAAGACGGCGTCATTTCAGCTGCTGCGGCGGCAAACTCCGAATACGGCGCAGACCGACCCGTGCCATCATGATGAAGCATGCTTTTAGCTGTTCGAATCTCACCTGCGGGAACACCCCAGGCTTTTGCAGCTGTCTTGACCAGCATCTCGCGTACCGATGCGCCCGCTGCGCGCAGAAAGTACTGACCGGTGGTGCGGATACTCATGCTGCCACCCGTCACCTGCATACCCATTGCATCTGCCAGGTTGAGCATAAGGCCATCCACAGTTGGGACAACAGCGTCAGGGAAATCAACACCCTTAAACAGATACCCACGACCCACAGCCATATTGGCGTATTCAGCGTCCGCTGGCGCTTCTTCAAAGCGCATCAGATCCCAGTCAGCGTCAAGCTCCTCAGCCAGCATTTGAGTCAGCGCAGTCTGCGCACCCTGCCCCATCTCTGAGTGCGGCAAAATCGCCGTCGCGCGATTCTGATCGTCTATTTTGAGATAGATGTGAAGTAGGTTTTCACCTTCAACAGTGACTAGATGGCCTGCTGTTTCAGTCGGGTTACCCGGGCGTACAGCGATACCAATGACTAAGCCTGTACCACCAAGAACACCTGCAGATAAAACACCGCGTCTCGTCCACTTACCCATTCTGACTTCCCTCCATCGCATCGTAGAAAGATGCGCCGGCGACCTGCTTAATCGCTGATCGAATTCGTCCATACATGCCACAGCGGCAGACGTTGCCTTTCATCGCTTTATCAATATCGCTATCCGAAGGGTTTGGATTCTCAGCCAGCAGCGCAGCTGCCGACATCAACTGACCCGATTGGCAGTAACCGCACTGAGGCGCTTGCTGATCAATCCAAGCTTGCTGGAGTGCATGAAGCGAGCCATCGGCACTCTTTAGGCCTTCAATCGTTGTGACGCTCGCTCCCTCGAGAGAGGCAACCAGCGTGATACAGGAGCGCTGTGCACGCCCATTCACATGAATGGTGCAGGCGCCGCATTGCGCCATGCCGCATCCGAATTTTGTGCCGGTCAGGTCGAGTTGTTCTCGAATAACCCAGAGCGCGGGCGTGTCGGGATCAGTATCAACTGTCCTTACTTCACCGTTGAGTGTAAACGTTGTCATCAGCTATTCCTCGTTTGTGAAGCGCTCAGGAAAGCGCTTCAGTGCCGCCAGTATGATCGAATTTTTAGCTCATTGCTCATAAACACGATCATCCTGATTAACCCTTAAAAGAGTCGACAAACCGCTGTTGACTCGTGGTCAGTTAATTTAATGACTGGCGGTCATTTGTCAAGCGAGTTACTATCGAGTCATGAGCTCAAACATTACTCAACTGAAACGTGCACGAACTCCGGAGCAGAAGAGCGACCGACGGGATACGATCCTTGTCACCGCCAAAACACTTTTCATGGAGGCAGGCTACGAAGGTTTCTCTATGGGACTTTTGTCCAAGCGCGCGGGCGTCGCTAAGGGCACTCTATATCTTTACTTTGGTACCAAAGAGGAGGTACTGCTCTCCCTTTACAGCCAAGAATTTGAGCGGTTTTGCAATGAACTGACGGCAGGCATGCCTTCGGAAATAACTGATGCGGATTTTGTATCACGCATCTATGAAACCAGTGTTTCCGACCCACTATTCTTGGCGCTACATGCGAGACTCGGAACGGTTATCGAGCAAAACATTTCAGTCGACGCGCTCATTACTTCGAAGCGCAACATGGCGAAGCACTTTCAATTGATGGTTAATAACCTGTCAGGGCCACTCGCACTTGATTATGAACAGACACTCGCTGCTCTCACAGGCATATCGGCGCTGCTAACCGGGGCTTATGACGGCGGCACTGTGTCGATCTTCGAGACCGAAACTATTCCTGATGATGTGGCGAGCTTTATGGGGTACTTCGATATGAAGACACGCTTTGAGAAAAATGCGGGGTACATTCTTCAAGGGATCCGAGCTTCTGGCTGCCAATAACACCGAGCGTCCGGTTCATCATGCGCATCCAATTAGTTTCTTTTAAAGTGTCCACCATGAACGCCAACTCCCGCTTGCACTACAAATCTCGAAAAGCACCAAAGTCCTCGGTGCGCACGAGTGCTGCAAAATGACGATGCAATTGTCGGCAATGCTATCCACCTGGGCACCTAAGCGAGACAGCGAGGATTGGGTCTTAGGAACCGTATACAAGACCGAGGGTTCCAGCTATCGAAAACCGGGCGCAATGAGTCTGATTAGCTCAGGCGGTGATCAGCTGGGCCTATTAAGCGGAGGCTGTCTAGAGGCCGACATCAGGCTCAACGCCCGAAAAGTCATGGCATCAGGTATTCCCGTCTGTATTCGCTACGATGGCGACGATGAAGATGATCTGTCGTACCGCTTAGGCATCGGCTGTGGTGGCGTTGTTTACGTGTTACTCGAGCTCATAAATGCCGAAAACAACTACCAAAGCTTACTTGAGATTCAAGCTGCACTCAAAGCGAGACAAAGTGGGCAACTGCGTCAGCATATTCCTCAAACGGGAGAACGTTTCCTTCCAAGCACGTTTGCGGTCGATTCAGTGCTCACCCGAAAACGTGCCAAAAGCGTTCTTCTTGAGACGGGTGGTGAAACCTGGCTGAACTCACACATAACTCCCGCCCCACACCTTCTCGTTGCTGGTGGTGGGATAGATGCGCAGCCCGTTGTCATCCTTGCAAATCAGCTGGGCTGGGAAACGACGGTGTGGGATCCGAGACCTGCCAATGCAAGGGACGAGTTTTTCCATATGGCCGATCATCGCTTGCGCTGCTCAGCGGAAGAGCTGGCCGACCAAGTTCAAAGGCTATTCATTAACGCCGCCATGGTCATGACGCACAGCGTGCCGATGGATGCACAAACTTTAAAGGCGTTGTCGGGGAAGGGGCTCGACTATGTCGGACTCCTAGGCCCCACTCACCGCCGTGAGGAAGTCTTCGAGGAAGCCGGGCTCAGTGATGCCGATTTCAAACCCACGGTAGACGGTCCTGCCGGTTTCGATATCGGCGGTGAACTGCCTGAGAGCATCGCGCTCTCCGTGATTGCCAAGTGTCACGACGCTATTTTCGGTTCGGGTTCGCGCTCTGACGATGAAAATCAGTCTGCCATGGACAATGACTGAATCGCGGCTTGGTATTTTGATTCTCGCAGCCGGCGAGGCCCGGCGATTCGGTGCCTGCAAGCAACTCGTGGAATTTCATCGCAAGCCGTTACTTCAGCATGTCATAGACGCCGCTCTCGCCCTGCCCCACAAGCGACTCATGGTCGTTACGGGTAAGTATGACCAAGAAATAAAAACGGCGTTTAAGGGCGGACGGTTAAGCGATGCTGAGCAGGTTTACAACTCGGATTGGCCTGAGGGTATGAGTAGCTCGATACGCCTAGGGTGCCAGCTCCTTGCAAATGAGTGCGATCAAATCCTCGTGCTGCTGTCAGATCAGATTTTAGTATCAGCCGACGAGCTTCATGCACTCATTGATGGAACAGACAGCACCAGGATCGCGTGTGCAGGGTTTAACGGAACAGTCGGTCCGCCCGCTTTATTCGGAAGCGCGTTTTACCCCGAACTGCTGTCACTAGACGCTGAGAATGGTGCAAAACGAATCCTGACCAATCCCAAAAATCAGGTACGCGTGGTCCCTATGACATCTGCGGGCTGGGATATCGACACGCCCGAGGATCTTGAAAATTTAGCGGACGTCGGATCCGATATTTTTGGCAACTAAAGGCCTTTCCTATGAATAATCAACAACAAAAAGAGATGTGGAATGGTCGAGCTGGCGCGAGTTGGGTGCGGCACAACACACTGCTCGAACAGTTACTGGCAGAGCCGGGACGTCGTTGTATGGACTCGCTATCCCTGCCAGCAGAGGCGCGGCTACTGGATGTAGGTTGTGGCTGCGGCAATCAAACCTTGGAATGGGCATCGCGGTTAGATTCGCATTCCAAGATTACCGGTGTGGATATTTCAGAGCCCATGCTTGCCTTGGCCGAGGAACTCAAAGTAGCCAATCAAAATACGCTCAACGCTATGGTGGAATTTGTCGAGGGAGACGCGAGTGACTCCCTATTCCCGAATGAGACCTTTGACGCTATCTACTCACGCTTTGGGGTCATGTTCTTCGCCGACCCTACCGCTGCCTTCACCGCGCTTCGCGCAACGCTCAAACCCGAGGGCCAATTGGGCTTTGTGTGTTGGCAGAGTCCAGCGCTCAACCCATTCTTCACAGCGCCGATGCAAGCGGCGCTGTCGGTGCTTCCTGCTCCCCCACCGGCCAAACCGGGCGCACCAGGACCGTTTGGGTTGGCGGACAAGGGGGTTATCCAGCGCGTGCTGGCTGACGCAGGCTTCACAGCTCTTAAGATTGAGCCATTGACACTGCAACTATCGGTCGGTGCATCACAGTCCTTTGATGAGATATTCGAGGAGCTCATTCAAATAGGCCCCGCAGCTGCTCTGATCGCTGAGAGTGATCCGGCGCTAAAAGAGCCCGCCCGCGCCGCTGTCTATGAGCGACTTTTCGAGTTTTACTCACCGGACAAGGGTGTTTCGTTTGACGCTAATTTTTGGTTGGTGAATGCGGTAAGGTAGCTCCTGAATTACGGGGCGGGTTTCCAATCAAACTTAATGAGCTTTCGACGCGGCTTGGAGTGTTAGCTGACGCTTTTGTTGACGTATTTTTATAAATGTGTGGTTCCCGAAGAGAAGCACAAATTAATCAAGTTAAATAAGGAATTTAAATGCGCAGAGAATTTGACGTCATCGTTTACGGTGCAAGCGGCTTTACCGGCCGATTGGTTGCTGAGTATATGGGAAACACCTATCGCACCAGTGTTAACTGGGCAATGGCCGGTAGAAGCGAAGCGAAACTTGCCGAGGTTAGAGAACTGATCGGTGTATCAGCCGATATACCGCTGATAACCGCTGATGCGGCCAATCAGGATTCGCTGCGGGAAATGGTCAAGCGGGCTTCATGCATCTGCACGACTGTGGGCCCCTACCAGTTATACGGCTCTGAACTCGTTAGATTGTGCGCCGAGGAGGGAACACACTATGTGGACCTTTCGGGGGAGCCCGGCTGGATGCACGAGATGATTGCTGCACACAATGACACTGCACGCGCCTCTGGCGCCCGCATTGTGCATAGCTGTGGCTTTGACTCGATCCCTTTCGACCTTGGCGTCTACTTTTTACAGAAAGCGGCTATCGATCAAACAGGCGCACCCATGAGTCGCGTTCGGGGCCGTGTCCGCGCAATGAACGGCGAGTTCTCGGGCGGAACGGCAGCGTCTTTGAGCGCTACTATGGCGGCGCTGAAAACTAATCCAGGTCTTCTGAAGGTACTGGCTAACCCCTTCTCCCTTGCCAATGGCTTTCAAGGTCCAGAGCAACCTTCAGATGCCAAGCCTTACGAAGATGAAGCTATCGGCTCTTGGGTTGCTCCCTTCATCATGGCACCAATCAATACCAAAAACGTGCACCGTTCGAATGCCTTGCTAAATCATCTCTATGGCGAAGATTTCGAGTACGACGAGATGATGGTGACTGGGCCTGGTGAGCAAGGTGCAGCGGTTGCCAGTATGGTAGCGAGCAGCAACCCGCTCGAGGGCGATGACGTGCCAAAACCCGGAGAGGGTCCTTCAAAAGAGAGCCGCGAAGCCGGTCACTACGATGTGCTGTTTGTCGGCACAAACGCAAACGGCGATCGTATGGAGGCCACCGTTACAGGCGATATGGACCCCGGTTATGGCTCAACTTCTAAGATGATCGCTGAAAGTGCGCTTTGCATCCTGCAGGACTGCGAAGATTTGCCAGGGGGTGTCTATACCCCCGCACCGGCCATGGGTGAAAAACTCATTGAGCGTCTTGTCGCGAATTCAGGGCTTACCTTTAACTTGGGTGCATAAGGTGTGTATGCCGAAAATCCCTCAGCACAGAAAAATGGCTGATTAATTCCGGCCCATTAGGCGGTACTGAGGCAAATCCTCGGCGCCGCTCAACACCATAAATCCCGCAAAAATCGCCAGGTTTTTCACGAAGTTCTGTGTTTCGTGAGCTTGGCTCACACCTTCATAGACGTTCCAAAAATCATGCATTCCCAGATTAATAATCAAGGTCATGCCTGCTAGCATTAAGGCGACTTGGCTGACGCGCATACCTATCATCAACATCAAACCGCCGCCGATCTGAAGAACAATTGTGATGGGTAAAAGCAGCTCTGGAGCGGGAATGTTGTGGAGCGCCATATAGCTCAGGGTGTCGGCGTAGCCGGTCACTTTGGAAATGCCGGGAAGGAAAAAATAGAGACCGAGCAAAAATCGGCCGAGAGTGACAGCAAAGCGCATTGTTATTGTTCTCCGTTGATTGGGCTTCTATTTAACACTGATATACCCCTCGCGCGCACCTTTTTGTCTTCCTACTCGCGCACCCCTTTTTGCCAGCCTCTTCGCGCGTTCCTTTCAAGCACTAGCAATAGTGATGACTGCGAGATCAGACCGCTCGTGTAGGCACAGAAAAGGGCGCCGTAAGCGCCCTTCAAAACTCACGCCTCGCTTTACACGAAAGTTTCGGCGGCAGCCAATTTCTCGGCCACAATGGCGGGCGGCTCAAAACGCTCACCGTAGGCTGCACTGAGCTCACCACATCGATCGATGAAGTTTTGCAGGCCGTAAGTGTTAACGAACTGCAAGAGCCCACCGGTCCATGCGGGTGCACCAATGCCCATGATGGAACCGATATTGCCATCAGCTACGCTGCGGAGCACACCGGTCTCCAGGCACTTGAGAGCCTCGATGACCTGACGAAACAGCAAACGCTCTTTGACGTCTTGATCAGAGATTTCTGCGCCATCTGTACCGTAAAGATCGGCAAGTCCCGACCAAACCTCTTTGGAGCCATCCGCACCGTATTCGTAGAAACCGCCCCCGTGGTAGCGACCGCCGCGTCCATGATCACCGATCATGGTGTCGACAACGCCCGCAGTTATTGAGCGATCATCTCCCTCGATGGCCAGGCCCATCTCCTTCCAGGTCTCCTGAGCTTTACGAGACAACTCAAGGCTAACCTCGTCATAGACTGTTAAAGGCCCAACCGGCATACCCACGGCTTTACCGAGATTATCGATTCGAACTGGCTTCACACCCTCTACCAGCATGCGCACGCCTTCGTCGAGATACGTTCCGAAGGTACGCGACGTAAAGAAACCGAGCGAATCGTTCACAACGATAGGCGTCTTCTTGATTTGCTTGGTGTAATCGAAGGCTTTAGCCAGTGCGACATCACCGGTTTTCTCACCCATGATGATCTCAACGAGCGGCATCTTGTCGACGGGAGAGAAGAAGTGAACACCAATAAAATTCTCAGCATTTTGGCTTGCCTCTGCCAACTGAGTAATCGGCAGCGTGGATGTATTTGATCCCCAGATGCCTCCCTCCGCCATCCGAGGCTCGAGATCACGCGTCATTTGATGCTTGAGATTCATATTCTCGAACACCGCTTCGATGATGAGATCGCAACCGTCGAGGTCCGCGTCTGATGCTGTCGGATGAATCAAAGACAGGACCTCTGCCATTTTCTCTGACGTCATACGACCTTTATCAACCCGCTTTTGCAGCAATGCTTCTGTGTAGGACTTACCTTTTTCAGCTGCTTCAAGACTGATGTCTTTAAGGACAACCTTGATGCCCGCCATTGCTGAAGAATACGCAATACCCTGCCCCATCATGCCCGCACCCAGCACGCCAACCTTCTCGGTCTTCTGTGGCGGAATATCTTTCGGACGCGAGGCACCACCATTGATCTTGTTCATCTGGAAGAAGAACGTATTAATCATGTTCTTGGCTTGAGGCGTGAGCGCAAGTTCAGCCAGCCCGCGACTTTCGATACGCATTGCGGTCTCGAAATCGACCGTAAGAGCCTGAACAGCCACGTCAAAGATCTTCTCAGGTGCAGGCAGCAAACCGCGCGTATTCTTTCGAATCATGGGCGCACCCATGGTCACCATCTGCGCTACCTGTGGATTGCGGATGTTGCCACCGGGGATTTTATAACCCTTGGTATCCCAAGGCTGAGTGCGTGCCGCCTCATCGTCCTTGTTATCCATGACCCACTGCTTAGCAGCAGCGACGAGTTGGTCTTTGTCTTCAACCACTGCGTTGATCAACCCGGATGCCAAGGCCTTCTCAGGAGCAACGCGCTTGCCCTCGACAATGTACTCATTGGCGGCCATCAGCCCCATGAGATACACCGCCTTGACATTACCGCCACCTCCGGGAAGTAGGCCCAGTGTCACCTCAGGGAAGCCAAGCTGAACACTACGGTGGTTCCAAGCGATACGGTGGTGGCATGAGAGTGCAAGCTCGAGACCACCGCCCAACGCTGCGCCGTTAATAGCAGCGCAAACGGGTGCTTGAAGCTTCTCCAAGCGTCGCATGGCTGCCTTGGTAGCACACATCCCATTAAAGAAATCTTCAACCGTTTCTTCGGTAACCTGGCACAGCATATTCAGATCTCCACCGGCAAAGAAAGTCGACTTCCCTGACGTCAGAACAACCCCTGCCAGATCAGTCTCCGCCTCTAGCTTATCGAGGGTCGCCTCAAAAAGCGGAAGAAAAGCATCGCTCATGGAGTTAACGGGCCCGTCCATATCCATGGTGACCGTTACTACATTGCTGTCGTCTTTATCGTAATGAAAACTCATTTTCTCTAACTCCTAATACCGCTCAGACGCGCTCAATAATGGTTGATATACCCATGCCACCACCGACACATAGCGAGAGCATGGCGCGCTTCAGGTTTCTGCGCTCAAGCTCGTCGACCATGGCGCTGACAAGGCATCCGCCGGTCGCACCGAGTGGGTGCCCCATAGCAATAGCACCCCCAACCACGTTGGTGATCTCGTGACTAATATCGAGGTCCTTCATGTAGCGAAGCGCAACAGAAGCAAACGCCTCATTGATCTCCCAGAGGTCGATATCGTCAGGCGTTAATCCCGCTTTCTTGAGGCATTTTTTTGCAGCAGGTCCGGGGCCTGTCAGCATGATGATGGGATCCGTTGAGAGGACCGTCGTTGCAACAACGCGTGCACGAGGAGTAAGCCCCAAGTCATTCCCTGCCTTTTCGCTGCCAATCAGAACCGCGCTCGAGCCGTCGACGATGCCAGATGAATTACCCGGCGTGTGTACGTGATCGACTTTGCTGTACTCGTTGTACTTCGCGAGGATCACGTCATCGAAACCCATTTGACCGGGCACTTCGAAGGAAGGCTTAAGCCGCGCAAGACCTTCCATTGTGGTGTCCGCCTTAATGAAGTCGTCGCGCTCCAGAATAGTGATACCCGAGGCATCTTTCACCGGCACGACTGACTTATCAAACCAACCACTGTCGCGGGCATGCGCGGCACGGCGCTGCGATTCCATCGCATAAGCGTCGACATCTTCGCGGCTGTAACCGTCGATGGTCGCGATCATGTCGGCACCGATGCCCTGAGGTACGAAACCCGTTTTGAGTGCAAAGGCCGGATCGCTCGCCATTGCGCCACCGTTAGAACCCATGGGTACACGCGACATACATTCGATACCACCGGCAACAACAAGATCATCCCAACCTGATGCGACTTTTTGGGCTGCCGTGTTGACTGCTTCCAATCCAGAGGCACAAAAACGGTCTAACTGAACACCAGGGACAGACTCATCCCAGTCAGCATTCTGCACAATCATCTTGGTGATATCAGAACCTTGTTCACCCACAGGCGTCACACAGCCCATGACGACATCATCGACATAGCTTGTATCCAGGTCATGACGTGACTGAAGTGCTCTAAGTAGACCGGCTCCCAAATCAACGGGTTTTACCTCGTGAAGGGTGCCGTCTTTCTTTCCCTTACTCCGGGGCGTTCGAAGCGCATCAAAGATATAAGCTGCGTGTGGCATGGCATGTCTCCCGCTGAGAATAGCGTTGTTGAATTTTTCGGGGAGCTACATTGCCAAAACTCTCCACCAAAATCGATGATTTACGGCTATATATTTGAACTTTGAGTATGTTTTTTAAATTTTGAGCATGCTAGCGAGTGAAAAAGTAACCATCACAACGCTTACTGTCTGGTTATCAAACGATTTCGATAGCGCAATTTTTGAGTACCGATGACTCGCTTTGTCGCGAAGGCGGTCAGGCTAAAAACCGAAAAGACTTGTACCTACCCCTAACTTGATGGCTAATGTGTTGGATGGATCAGCGTACACAATACCTACTTACAGCACCCGCATTGCCGCTACTTACGAAGCTATCAATACCCGGTAGCGTTGCTTTTATTGTGCAATCAACCGTGAGTTTGACGGAGGTTTGGTATGTTGGACAACTGGGAAGTACACCACTTGCCGCAATGGCCTTGGTATTCCCCATGCTAATGCTCATGCAGATGTTATCAGTGGGTGCCTTGGGAAACGCCGCGTCATCGGCCATAGCGAGAGCGCTTGGGGCCGGCGACAAAGAGCGTGCACAGCAACTCATGTGGCACGGCCTCCTACTGGCCGTTCTTGGACCGATCGTGCTGCTAATTGCGTTCTTAATTTCGGGAAAATTCTTTTTATCACTACTGGGCGGAACTGGCGAAATTCTCGACTTAGCGTTTGCCTACAGTGCCATGCTGTTCGGAGGAAGCGTCACCATTTGGCTTATGGGTGTCGCGAGCTCTATATTCCGCGGCCTCGGCGATATGAAATATCCTGCGCGGATGATGATTGTTGGATCCCTGCTACAAGTGCCGCTATCTGGAGCGCTTGTATTAGGCTACTTCGGGGCACCCAAACTCGGCTTATTTGGGGCCGCCGTATCGGTTATTGCAACGAGCGCAGTGATGGCCGTGGTCATCCTTTCACGCCTTGCTACCGCCGACTTGCCGGCAAACTTGCGGCTTTCAAGTTTGAAGTTTCGCAAGTATCACTTTCAAGATATCGGACGAGTGGCACTCCCGGCCTCTCTATCCCCTATCACCACAGTCACCACCATTTTAGTACTGACAGGTTTGGTCGGGCAGTTCGGTGAAGAGGCGTTAGCCGGCTACGGTATTGGCTCGCGCATCGAGTTCCTGATGTCATCGCTCATCTTTGGTATCGGCGCCACCATGACTTCGCTTGTGGGCATGAGCATCGGCGCTAGAGATTCGGATCGCGCTGAGAAAATCGGGTGGACCGGTGCAGGTATGTCGTTCGTGTTGGGCGGCGGCATAGGGACTCTTCTGGCGGTATTTCCGCACCTTTGGATACCGATCTTCACCGACGATCCAATGGTCTATGAGACAGCTAAGGGCTTTATCCAAGTTGTGGGTCCCTGCCTCGCTATCCACGGTGTTGGCTGGGCGCTCTATTTTGCCTCACAGGGCGCCGGCGCGATGCGAGGACCATTGGCGGCACTGATTGCGCGTCCCGTGGTTGCAATTGGTTTAGCCTTTTTCTTGCTCGGCCCCATGGACCTTGGCATGACCGGTGTATTTATCGGTGCCGTTGGCGGCATGTTCGCCTATACAGCCATCGTCACCGCTTCTATGAGGGGAGGGGCATGGCGCCGACAGATTCCTGCGGCGCCCAGTCACGGCTGATATTACTCACATTGCTGTTTTGACTGATTAGCCGCCGTTCCAAAAATTCCTTTCGCCATAAGCGAGGTCTCACCCTCGCGACGCTTCTGGTACACCTCGGCGCGGAGGTGATGGACGGCCTTGTTTTTGGGCTCCGCCTGTGCCGCGAATTCAGCTAGGTGACATGCAAGCCTCGCATCGGTTTCCGCCAATTCGCGCGCACGCTCGGCAAGCTTCAGCGCACCCCCCGACAGCTTGGCGAGTTCGGCCGCCACAGCGGCGTCACGGGCTGGCTTAAGCTGGGCTGGGTTACCCTCGTACCACCCACCGTACAACCGCCAGATATTTCTCACTACGAACTCGGGCTCATCGTAAGTGGGTCCTAGGTAGGGCTTGGCAAGTAATTCGGGCGAGACCTTCACAGCATGGATGATGTCGTTGAGCGACGCGCCATCGTTCATCAGGTCAAGCGTTTGGCTGACCATGGTCTCTAGTACAGTCGCCACCTCATTCAGCACTTGTTTGATGCGCTCCTTTCCGGCAATGGGTAGACCATGGGCCGGAAGAAATAGCTCGGCGTCGCGGGACGCCATATCGCGAAGTGCTGCCGCCCACTCCTTTGGATACCGCTGGGCCTTTTGCGGATTACCCGCGTTTGGAAAAGCCCAAATAAAAAAATCACCCGCACAAATCGCTTTGTGCTTGGGAATCCAGGCCCATGTGTGGTCGTCAGTTTCTCCCTTCGCGTGATTCAGCTGAATCTCGAGCCCACCCACGTTCATGGCGAGATCGTTTGTGTAGGTAATGTCGGGCGCGGGAGTGGCGAGCGGTAAAAAGTGTGACTGACCTGCAAGGTCGTAGCCCCTTCGTTTGAACTGACCAAACTGGCGCTCATTGATCACGTGGTTATAGCCGTTGGTCATCCGATATCGATCAAAACGCGCGGCGACGTTCTCGTGTCCGACAATTGTCGGCTTACGGCCCTCATAAGCCGCACAAAAGGCGCCACAACCACCGACATGATCAATATGTCCGTGGGTAAAAACCACGGTATTGAAAGGGTCCTGGGTCCATGACTGAATGGCGTGAACGCACTTTGTCCCGCCGTGTTCATTCGACGTATCAAAGGTCACAAGCCCATCATCTGTCTTAAAGACAATCGAGTGTGAGAAGGCCTCAACCACAGCGACGTCAGAGGACAGTTCGGATAGTTGGTGATTGATGCGATTGATCGGACCAGCTTCACGCATATCAACGCTTCCGTCGATGAGATCCGCAGACATTTTGAGTAAATCCGCCATGGTTTTTTCCTTGTTCTTGTCTTACTTCTCAACTAGGCGCGCTTGCAGAATCAGCTCCTGCAGCGATTTACAGCACCTCGCGACAACGCTGCAGTCGTACATCCCGGTATGCAGACACTCTAAGTTTTCGACTACACTCAACGCAATGGCTTATCTGCGACGGATAGCCGATCGGATGCTTTGGGGGCATATGATATGGACCAAGTTATTGCGGTAATGCAGGACGACTGGGTGATGATGGCCCTACCCTTTTTCTTTGGGGCGCTCGCCATTGAGGTACTGTGGGCTTATAAAGCCACGACCAAGCACTACGAGTCGGTGGACTTTTGGACGAGTATGCGCGTGATGTTGCTCACCGTCTTTATCGATTTAATTCCGAAGTTTCTGGGCATTTGGCTTATGTTCATCGCGTATTCGTTGTCGCCACTGCGAGGCGTCATCGACACGAGCTGGTACTGGTGGGTGCTCCTATTTTTCCTCGATGATTTAACCTACTACAGCTTCCATCGGGGTAACCATGAGGTCCGGTTGCTGTGGGCGGGTCATGTCTCGCACCACAGCTCGCAGTACTACAACCTCGGTACTGCGCTCCGTCAGGGCGTGGGCGAGCGTATTTTGAAGTACCCTTTCTGGGTACCGCTAGCACTTATCGGATATCACCCCGCCATGATCGTGACGATGCTCAGCGTGAGTTTGATTTACCAATACTGGTTACATACCGAGGCATTTTATAAGTTCCCACGGCCTATCGAGTTTATTTTCAACACGCCCTCACACCACCGAGTGCATCATGGGTCCAACATTCGCTACCTTGATCGCAACCACGGTGCGACGTTGATCATTTGGGACAGACTTTTTGGCACTTTTTCCGAGGAGATTCCCGAGGAACCCGTTCAGTACGGTTTAACCAAAAATATTAGTACTCACAAAGTTATGCAGGTGGCTTTTGGAGAATACGGCTCGATGTGGCGTGATATCTGTCGCGCAGAAACATGGCGCGATAAGTTGAGTTATATCTTCAAAGCGCCCGGCTGGAGCCACGACGGTCCTGACATGCGATCTGACACACTGAGAAACGCGTAACGGCTGTGTGACTGATCGAATCCTTGCTATCTACGACGCTGATTTTACCGTACTCGGTGAGATTGCTTACGCCATCGGCAAGGTCACCGGCACTCGAAGCTGTTCGCTTTGTGATATCTCGCACGGCGCAAATCCGCTCGGTAAGAAAAACTGGCGGAGCTACTGCGAAATACGTCCTGAGATCGAATGGGTTCATCGTAATGACCTCGATGAGGAAATACGCACTGCTCTCACTTGCAACCTCCCCTGTGTTGTAGCGCACGATTCTGTAGGCGGCTGTCGTACGCTGCTGAACAGCTCGGAACTCAGTGACTGCAACGGAGACATCACACTGTTTGACGCGAAGTTATCGAATGCCTTGGCAAAACATGCTGCTAGCCTCGATGACGCACCCGCATCATGACCTGCTCTGCAGGACGAGTGGTGAGTCTCGCAGCCGGCACCACTTTCTGATCAGGCAATAATTCAAAATCAAACTTACTGACCAACTGCGACATGATGAGTAGGCTCTCTACTTGCGCAAACCCAGCACCAACACAGAGGTGAGGGCCCTGCCCGAAGGGGATGTAGGCGCCCTGAGTCAGATTTTTCTCATTTTCTGGGAGAAATCGCTCGGGCTTGAAAGCATGAGGGTCTTCCCAGTATTTGCTGTGACGTTGAAGCGTCCAGGGGGCAATCATCACCAATGCTCCCCGCGGTAAACGTTTACCCTCGATCTCAACCTTCTCCAATGCCACGCGCGGTACAAAGGTGATTGGCGGGTAAAGTCGCAATGCTTCCTTAAAGAAGGCGCGGGTCAGAGGTAATTTCTTAGTGGCTTCAAACGAGAGATCACCCTCGCTCATGTAGGGATCGATTTCCTTACGCAGGCGTGCGAGCCACTCGGGCCGCTCAGCCAGCATGTAAAAGACCCACGTGAGTGCACTTGCTGTCGTCTCATGGCCCGCGAGAAAGAAAACACCCAGCTGATCGATCAACTCATCGCGAGTGAATGGTAATCCCGTATCTTTGTCCTTAGCCTCGATCACCGCTGAAGCAATATCGTTGTACTCCCCCTCTCCTGCATCGAGGTGAGTATCAATCAAAGCACCAATGTGATGTCTGATGCGCTCGCACGCTCCGAGCACCTCGGGGGTTTGTTTGATCTCTGACCAAGCGGGCTTCAAGATCATGCCGAGAATGTCGACCTGAGCCACGGACTTTTCAAAGAGCGTGAAGTCCTCAAAAACCTCTTTAGCCACATTGGATGCCAAAGGTGTCGAAAATACGGTCCGGCAAATCACATCCGCGGTGAGATGGCTCATCGCTAAATCCAAAGAAAATGCCTCTCCTGAATCCGCCGACGTACTGATCGCAGCAACATGATCGTAAGTAGCGGCACACATCGCGCCATAGGCCACATTTAAGCGCATCAAACTGAAGGCCGGGTCGATCATCGCTCGCTGACGTCGCCACTTGGGACCGTCAGTGACAAACATACTCTCCCCAATGAGCGGATCGAGCGCACCAACCATTAGGTCGCTTTTAGGGAAAACCCCCTGCTCGTCACGCATGATTTCTTTCACTGCCGATGGGCGATTAAAGAGCACAGTGCCACGTCTAGATCGTCCAAGGTGACCAATATCAAAGTGGTAAGCCTCTGCAGGAAGTAGCTCAAGGAGATTGCCATCCCCCTTCCATAGCGATCGAATCAGGGCGATGACCGCAGGCAGTGAGTTTGGCTTTGGCGGTATGTAAAGTGTTTCATCCACGGAAACTATCCAATAGTATTGACACTATGCACAGTATGGAGCGCCAAAATGAGCCTGTCGACCCATAGCATTTTCGAATCGCTGGTGATCATGCACATCATTACGGGGACCGTAGGACTCATCTCTGTCTGGATTCCTATTGCAGGGCAGAAAGGCGGTCAGCTTCACAGACAAGCCGGCAACATATTCATCACCAGCATGTTGACCACGGGACTTGTTGCAACGGGTATTGCGATCACGACACTGTCTGATCCAACGGGTACACATCCTCATCTCGCACAGCACGAACTGTTTCAAGATCCGCAACTGATCGCGGGCATATTCGGCTGGATGATGCTTTATCTCGCAACGCTGACCATTAACTTGGCGTGGCATGGCTGGCTCTGTATGCGCAACAAGCGGGAACATCATAGAAATGCAGCGTGGCACAACCTGGTGTTGCAAGCTGTTCTCACGGCAACATCGGCTAATTGCTTTATCCGTGGCCTCGAGCTTAATCAACCAATGATGATGGGAATTGCCTTTGTTGGGTTTGCAACCGTGGCAACCAATCTTTGGTTCATCTACCGAACACCATCGTCGCCCAAAGCCCGAATCAAGGAACACATTAAGTCACTGGTGGGTGCCGGCATTTCCGTCTACACCGCTTTCTTTGCCTTCGGCGCGGTTCGCTTATTACCAGAAATCGCGCTAACCCCAGGACTTTGGGCCATCCCACTCGTAACGGGACTGGCATTAATCATTTACCACCAGCGAGCTGTGATGGCTCCGCCTCGTCGTATACAGGCAACCTGATGGCCAGACGCGCGATCATTGTTGGTGCCGGTGCTGGGGGACTCGCCTCAGCCATCGAACTCGCTGCGGCTGGCTGGCAAGTCGATATCTTCGAGGCACAGAGCGAGCCGGGCGGCAAAATGCATCAGCGCGAAGTGGGTGGCGCGGGTGTGGATGGCGGACCGACTGTCTTCACCATGCACTGGGTATTCGAACAGCTCTTCAAGCGCGGGGGTAAACACTTTGATGACTGTGTGGCTCTCACTGAAAGTCGTCGCTTAGCGCGCCATGCGTGGACAGATGGCAGTCATCTCGACTTGTTTCACGATATCGACCAATCCAGCGAGGCGATTGCTAAGTTTTCCGATGAAGAGAACGTGGCAGGTTACAGACGCTTCTGTAAGGACGGAGAAATCATCCATGGCCTGCTCAAAGATAACTTCATGGCCTGCACCCAGCCCTCCCCAGCCAAGCTAGCCTATCGACTACTTAGGGACGGTGGTCTTAACGCGCTTGCCGTAGCTCCGCATAAATCCCTTTGGCAAGCACTCGGCCAATACTTCCGTGACCCCAGGTTACGCCAGCTGTATGGGCGATATTCGACCTACGTGGGGTCATCGCCGCTACTAACGCCTTCAACACTTATGCTAATTGCCCACGTCGAGCGCCAGGGCGTTTGGTGTGTCGACGGGGGTATGCGCGCGCTCGCCCACGCCATGGCCGACGTTGCGGCCGAAAATGGGGCCACATTCCACTACAACAGTCCGGTTCGCGAGATTATCGGCGATGAACGAAGCGTTCGGGGAATAACCCTCGCCTCAGGCGAGACGCATAAAGCTGATGTTGTGATTTTTAATGGCGACTCTGCGGCATTGAGTGATGGACTCCTCGGTGAAGGGGCTCGTAAGGCAGTTCCGCCTAGGGCCCGCAAAGACCGGGGCCTCTCAGCGATTACATGGTGTCTACGGGCGAATACATCGGGTTTAGACCTCGATCACCACAATGTTTTCTTTGCCACAGATTATGAAAAGGAGTTCTCCAACATCTTTGAGCAACGTGGCATCTGCGCCGAACCCACCGTTTACGTTTGTGCACAAGACCGAGTGAATGGCGAGTGCAAGTCTCCTAACGGCGAGCGCTTGTTACTACTGATCAATGCACCCGCCGATGGGGATCGCAAGAGGTGGACCCCAGAGAAACTCCTGGAGCAAAGAGATCGCGCGTTAGACGTAATAACCCGAGGTCGAGTAAACATCGAATTTGAAGAGGAAAACTGCGTTACAACCTGCCCCGATGATTGGCACGAACGCTTTCCAGCGAGTGGCGGCTCCCTTTACGGTGCGGCATCGCACGGTATGTTTTCGAGTTTTAGCCGCGCCTCTTCAAAGACTAAGGTTCGGGGCTTGTACCTCGCAGGTGGAAGCGTCCATCCAGGCCCCGGGGTTCCCATGGCGACCTTGTCAGGCACGCTGGCAGCACGTGAAATTTTAGGGCCAGTCGCCTAACACTCGGCGTAAAAATTTTCGATTGCTGACGCCGTCTCTTCAGGATGCTCCCAATGCGGCATACCCAAGCTAGGGGCCACACGTTCAAACCGCCAATTAGCAGCGTGCTCGAAATCGGCAAACCGCTCAAAGGACACGTTCGGATCACGATCAAAAATCACCAACACCGGTAAGTCCAAGCGCTGATATAGGCTCTCTATCGCATTCTCTGTAAACAGCCCCATCGACAAAAACTGCAAGGGCATCAGATGGGCATTGGGTAACTTGGTCGTTTTTAAGGCGTAACTCACGAGCTCATTAGGGATAAAACCTGAGAAGTTCATACCGTAGAAATGTCGAATACTCCGCTCAGTACGCAGGAGCTTGAACGCGTTGCGGCCGAAGCCTGCAAATCCGAGGATCTTTTTGAGCCGCTGCTGAGCCTTTTTTGATGGTGTTCCGCGCGCCGAAAAACCGGTTGGTGAGATAAATGTCACGCTGCGCACCTTCGCACCGAACTCTGTGACCGCTCGCGCCACAAACTCACAGCTTAATGAGAGGGCAACGACATCTGGGGCTTCATCTCCCGGTAGCGACTCGATCATCGCCGCTATCTCACGCGCAAAATCCTCTGGCGCAAACTCTCCCACGTCGCGTTCCGAGCGGCCGAAACCTGGTAAGTCGGGCGCGAACACTGGTCGCGACAGCTGAAAATGCTTGAAAAGCGGCTTTAGTTCTATAGCGCTAGGTGCAGCATTTATGCTGTGAATGAACAGCAAGGGCCGACCCGCCTCATCCTCAGAGCGATACCAATAGAGCGGGTGTTGCATACAGCCGCTGAAGTATTCACCTCCGCAATCAATGGCGCCGTCTAATTGATCCATCCCTACCCACTCTCTGCTATCGCTTATCTATACGTTTCCAGGAACAGTCGGACTGTTGAGCATGAAAAAATAAATAAATTTTGACAATTTCTGTGTTTAAATAAAGTGACACTAATAAGGCTGATTTAAATCATGCCGATACGCCTGTTTGAAAGCAGGCCCACGTTGGGGGAATTATCATGACCGTAGCGTATCCCTTCACGGCGATCGTCGGGCAGGATGATATGAAGTTGGCGCTTGCCATTGCAGCGGTAGATCCTAGTATTGGCGGTGTACTCGTATTTGGTGAGCGCGGCACCGGCAAGTCGACGACGATTCGTGCACTGGCACAGTTGTTACCCAAAATTTCTGCGGTAAAAAACTGCCCCTATCAGTGCGATCCCGAGGCATCACAGAAAAACCTCTGCCCCAGCTGTCAAAATGAGGCCAATCCAAAAGCGCACAAAATATCTATTCCCGTGGTAGATCTCCCACTGGGTGCCACAGAGGATCGGGTACTAGGCGCGTTAGATATCGAGAAGGCCATTCACAGTGGCGAGAAGGCCTTTCAACCTGGCCTACTCGCAGCGGCCAATCGAGGCTTTTTATATATCGATGAAGTGAACTTATTAGAAGACCACATTGTCGATGCCCTTCTCGACGTAGCGGCCTCGGGTGTCAATGTTGTTGAGAGAGAGGGTCTGAGTATTCGCCACCCCGCGAGATTCGTTCTCGTAGGGAGCGGAAACCCTGAAGAGGGTGAACTGCGCCCGCAGCTTTTGGATCGCTTCGGTCTTTCCCTCGATGTCAGGACCCCGCGTGACATCCCTACCCGCGTCGAAATCATCAAGCTCCGTGATGCTTTTGATCTCGACCCTGAGGGATTTAACAAGCGATTCTCTCGCAAGGAAGGAGCGCTTCGACGAAAAATTGATGCTGCGAGAGAGGTGGTTGACAGCGTTGATGTGCCGGCCGAGGTGCTGGAGAAGGCTGCAGAGCTTTGCTTAGCGCTCGGTACCGACGGGCTCCGGGGTGAATTGACCCTCATAAGAAGCGCCAGGGCGCTTGCCGCGCTCGAGGGACACAGCGCAGCCGACATAAACCACCTCAAACACGTCGCCTTATTTGTGTTGCGCCATCGTTTGAGACGCGACCCTATGGATGAGTCTAGTGCAGATGCTCGCGTCGAGCGAACTATCGCAGCCGTCCTCCCCTGAACTCGAAATCTCGAGTTTATGGCGTGACGCGCAACTTGCAGCAGCCGTTATAGCTGTAACTGGGCATCAGTGCGGTGGCGTGCGCGTATCCGCACAACCAGGGCCGGTGCGCGATTTTTGGCTCTCGATGCTAGAAGAGCTCCAACAGGCACCCTCTCGAAAGATACCCGCTAACACCCCTACCGATCGCTTGCTCGGCGGTATGGATATCACCGAGAGCATGCGTCTTGGAAAACCTGTGTTAGCGACAGGCGTTCTTTCTGAATGTCATCAGCGAACCGTTGTAATGCCCATGGCGGAACGACTCCCCAAAGAGTATTCAGGCCATTGGTGCGCCGCGCTGGACTCCGGCAAAGTTCATGTTGCAAGAGACGGTCTCACGCATACGACAAATGCTGCCATCACGTTGATTGCCTTAGATGAAGGGATTGATGAGGAAGCACCACCGGCGGCATTACTCGAGCGCCTTGCTTTCAACATTCAGCTCGATCCGATATCAATTCACGGCGTTGACGACACAGCGTTTAACTCCTCAGATATCAATCGAGTCAAAGATCAGCTTCGCCTGCGCCCCGCTGATGAGCCGATCATAAAGTTGCTTGCAGGGCTGGCGGCATCGATGGGTGTTCACTCGACACGCTCGCTCCTGTTTTCAGTAACCGCTTGTAGGACAATTGCGCTCCTTCTCGACCTACCTGAAACCCATGAAGAGGTTATTGGGTCGGTGATTAGACTAATCCTTCTTCCGCGCGCAACCCAGTTACCACAGCAAGAAGCGCCGGAACCACCCATGGAAGAACAGGAACCCGAGACGACGGAGGAAAACGCGTCGCAAAACCAAACGCCCGAGCCCCCTAGGGATACCGAGGAGATGGTTCAAGCTGCTGTCGCAACGCTCCCCCCCGACATTCTTACCCTGCTGCTAAGTCGCGCAGAACGAAGTCGCCAACGACAAAACAAAGCGGGTAATGCGGGCCACCTATCACAAGACAAACAGCGCGGTCGGCCCGTTGGCGTGCGCCGCGGCGACATCAAGCGTGGACATCGCGTCGATATTCCCGCGACGTTAAGAACGGCAGCACCTTTCCAAGGTGCGCGCGCCCGCTGGGATAATTCACGCAAGACCAAGCGTGGTCTTTACATAGAACCTGCAGACATTCGCGTTAAGCGCTTTGAACAGCGGAAATCGAGCGTTATGATCTTCGTTGTCGACGCATCGGGGAGCAGTGCTTATCAGCGAATGGCAGAGGCGAAAGGCGCGATTGAACTGATACTTGCAGACTGCTACTCGCATCGCACAGAGGTCGCTTTGATTGCATTCAAAGGCGAGAGCGCTGACTTACTCCTGCCGCCCACTCGCTCACTGGTCAGAGCCAAACGAACCCTGGCGCAATTGCCAGGCGGTGGGGGAACACCCATGGGCGCGGCTTTACAAGCCATGCATGACCTTGCCTTATCAGTTGCAGCCTCGGGCGCCACACCGAGTTTTATCTTGCTCACCGACGGCGCCGCGAACGTCGCAAGAGATGGAACCAAAAGTCGCAGCGCGGGAACTGAAGATGCCATGAATGCGGCAAAAGCCATTGCGAGCGCCGACTACCGGGGCATCCTCGTCGATACAGCAACCCGCCCAAGCCCTCGGGCACGAGAGCTTGCTACGGCACTGGATGCCGTCTACCTACCCCTCCCCAACGCATCGGCTGAGTCGATTAACGACTCTGTGCGCGCACTGGGCTGATAGGGGGCCCAAGTTGAAGCCCGCTGACATGCCAACAGATTGGCCTTTGCGAGAGGCTAGCCAATTCGTAGAGCTGGAGAACGTGCAATGGCACTACCAAATGCTTGGCGCAGGACCTACGGTCCTACTTCTCCATGGCACAGGTGCCTCAACACACTCTGTAGCAGATCTTGCAGTCGCCTTGAGCAAAAATTTCACATGCTTGTTAGTCGATCTTCCGGGCCATGCCTTCACCTCCCCGCTTGAAGAGCGAGAGCACCTGTTACCTGCCATGGCGGGGGCTGTGAACGACCTCTGTCATAAACTCAATATCGCACCCAGTTACATCATTGGCCATTCTGCAGGGGGCGCTGTCGCTATTCGGATGTGTCTAGATACAGATGCGTCACCAAAGGCGGTACTCTCCATCAACGGCGCACTGCTACCTTTTGGTGCATTTATCGAACCGATCATGCTCAAGACAGCGCGACTCCTTAGCCGGTCTAATTCGGTCACTAATTTTCTCGCTCGTCGCGGTACGGGAACTGCGGATGTCCGGAAGGCCCTCAGAGATACGGGGGCCCAGATATCAGAGCCCATGATTGAGCGATATTCCTTTTTGATATCCCACAAGACCCACATCGAGGGCGCGCTCCGTATGATGGGCGGATGGGAACTCGGGCAACTCGCAAAAGATCTACCCAGGCTAACAACACCCATTCATCTCATTGGTTGCGATAAAGACCATATTGTTCCCGCGGTGCGGGCACATCGAGTTAAACGAATGATCCCCGGTGCTACGGCCGAAACCCTCGAAGATGCGGGACATTTGGTCCATGAAGCAGCCGCTGAGCGGGTTTTTGAGGTCTTTATGCGGCTGGCAGCTAAATACAATTAACGGGTGTGCAACACGAAAACCGGTGTTAGACTGTCTAAATTAATTGACAAAATTGGCGTAATTATAAATGAACACAGCGCATCCGGATTTTGATCAGCTTCATCATGCCAACCCAGATGAGCGCGCCATTGTCATTGGCAGCGGCTTCGGCGGATTAGCCTCAGCCATACGCCTCGCTGCCAAGGGATACCACGTCACGGTACTCGAAAAACTCGACGCACTTGGCGGCCGTGGATACACCTATCGGCAAGACGGGTTTACGTTCGACGGCGGACCAACCATTGTCACTGTCCCAGAGCTTTTTGAAGAGCTTTGGGCACTTTGCGGCAAAACCATGAGCGACGACGTTGATCTGCGATTGATGGATCCGTTTTATCGTATACGTTTTGACGATGGTCGTATTTTCGACTATTCCAGCGAAAAGTCCGAAAATCTTCGTCAAATAAACGACTACAACCCTGCCGATGCACAGGGCTATGAGCGCTATCTCAAGGCAAGCGAAGCCCGCCACAAGGTAGGCTTTGCCCTACTCGACAAGCCGTTTAGCACCTTTGCCCAGCTGATGCGCTTTGCACCCGATCTCGTGCGACTCCGCGGTGACCAAAGCGTTTACACCCTGGTTTCGAAATATATTAAAAATGAGCAACTCCGTCAGGCGGTTAGTTTCCATCCCCTGTTGATTGGTGGCAACCCCTATACAGCCAGCAGCCTATACTCGCTTATCTCACACCTTGAGGTGACCGGCGGGGTTTGGTCGGCAATGGGCGGTACGGGAAGAATCGTTGAGGCGCTCGGCGCGCTAATACGAGGGCAAGGGAGTGATATCCGCCTCAACGCCGAGGTCGATCAAATAACGACCTCGAGCGGCAAGGTAACAGGGGTCCGACTTAAATCAGGAGAGCACATAGCAGCGAACTTAGTGGTATCGAATGCGGACTCAGCCTGGACCTACAAATACCTGCTCTCGGAAACGGTGAAGCGCAAGTGGACTGAGCGCCGTATCGACAAGGCACACTACTCAAATGGCCTGTTCGTCTGGTATTTCGGCACCAAAAAGCAGTATCCGGACATTCCCCATCACTCAATTATTCTTGGGCCACGGTACAAGGGGCTCTTGACGGATATCTTCAAGCACAAAAAGCCAACCAAAGATTTCAGCTTGTATCTGCACCGACCTACGGCTACCGACCCGTCAATGGCGCCAGAGGGCTGCGACACATTCTATGCGCTCGTTCCTGTACCCCATCTCGATTCTGGCACTGACTGGACGACCCATGCAGAAGTCTTCAGGAAGGCTGTCGAGGAACGACTTGAGGAGACTGGCCTCCCTGGTCTAGGAGAAAATCTAGCGACCTCGTTAATGCTCACCCCTCTCGACTTCCAGAACCGGCTCAACTCGGTGAAGGGCGCAGGCTTCTCTTTGGAACCTCGCATCACCCAGAGCGCCTACTTCAGGCCTCATAACAAGAGCGAAGAGGTCGATGGCCTTTATTTAGTGGGCGCAGGCACCCATCCCGGAGCTGGCATGCCCGCCGTTTTGTCATCGGCAAAGGTTATCGACAGCCTGATCCCCTCGGTAACTTATGTCAGTTAATCGTTTTCTACCGACGCCCAGTACGGATATGGGTCTTTGTAAGCAACAGCTATCAAACGGCTCGCGTTCGTTTTATTTCGCGTCTCATTTGCTTCCCTCGGTGATGCAGCACGCAGCATGCGGACTCTATGCTTTTTGCCGGGAAGCGGACGATCTCGTCGACGAAGGTGACGATCCAAAAGCTGCGCTCGAATTACTTCACCAAAGACTCGATAAGATCTACGAGGCGAAACCCGAGTACCGACACACTGACCGTGTACTTACCCAAATCGTGCACACCTATCACATGCCTCGAGGGCTATTAAACGCCCTTCTTGAGGGCTTTGCTTGGGATGCAGAGGGCAAGATCTATTACACAATAGATGATGTTTATGACTACAGTGCCCGCGTCGCGGGGGCTGTAGGTGTCATGATGTCAGTGCTTATGGGCGTGCGCGACCCAAAGACTTTGGCGCGCGCCGCGGACCTGGGCACAGCAATGCAACTCACAAATATCGCAAGAGATGTAGGCGAAGATGCGCGCCTCGGGCGAATTTATTTGCCACTCGACGAGCTTAGAGCGGAAGGTGTGAACCCTGAAGCACTACTAGCAACGCACCAATTCAGTGAAGGAATTGGCGTCGTGACTCAGCGCCTTCTCGAGCGAGCCAAATGGCTTTATCAACGGGCAGACAATGGCATTGCGCAACTACCGCGTAAGTACCAACCCGGCATTAGAGCGGCACGAAAGCTTTACGCAGCTATTGGCGATAAAGTGGGCGAGATCGGCTACAACTCGGTCGATCAGCGCGCAATTGTTGCGACGGGCAGGAAGTTTGGGCTGCTATCAAGTGCGATTGCATTTGCTCAGCCACGAAGCGAAGGCATGGATACTCCCGCCCTGCCGCAAAATCAATTTCTGATTGATGCTGTCGTTGAGACAGGGGTCACAGCGCCGTCTGTGAAGTCAGATCCCTTCAAAGTGCGGACGCTCTGGATGCTAGATCTATTTGAGACCCTTAGAGAACGGGATCGTAACGCGCGAATCGCCCGTCTTCGATAAGCCGTAAAAAATCTTACGCATACGGAAGGGCAGTAAGCGCTGGACCCAAAAAGAAGCAAACCGATCTAGATCCAAACTTTCGTGCATCACGCTATTTCCCGACGCATCATTAAGATGACTCCGGGTATAGAACGGTGTGTCTTCAAGCGTTTTTAGTACCGTAAACCCTTGATGACTTCTCGCTGGACGTTTTACGCGCCAAATAGGTCCAGTACTGAGATCTCGGCGCGGCGCAGAGTGCTCGGAAGCCATGCCATCCTTACCATTACCGAATAGGGTCATCAGGCAACTCTCACCATCTCGGGCGTGTGCCTCGTAGACAATGCGGCAATTGGCGCCAAGATCTGCACGAGACCAATGCCAATTACTAAACGTTTCCTCTAATGGCACCGTGCCACCATTGGTATCCATATAGGCCCCACCAGACCAGCGCACATTTGGCGCCTCCAACTCCACATCGACTCTCGTCGCTGGAGCGATCGGCCACCACCGATGCTCACCTGCTGAGTGAAGGCGAAAACACTTATCTGTCCTCTCCTGTAAATCGACACGGACTTTGCCGCGAATTGGACGCCGCATCGGCGCTGAGCGCTCATCAATCGTGACATTTAGATAACGCCCATCAAAGCTCATCGATGACGGCCCAATCATGATGGCGTTGGATGATGTTTGTAGGTCGCGCATGCGCCGTTCCGTCATTGCCCAATATTTGCGCTTAGGCTCGTAGAACACCGCATTCACGCAAACGAACTCAAGAGGATCTGCATCACCGCGCTTTCGCGCAGACGCGTAAAAAGGTGAAAACACCGTGCCGATGAAGAAAATCAGCGTAACGCCGTGCTGCCCACAATCACTGAACCCATCGACATACCACCATCGGTAGCCGTTTTTAACGACCGGAAAATCAAAACCTAAACCTTCCGTATTTGCTAGTGGTCTCTGCTCCATTATTTATCTCTCGCTCGTCGCTTGCAGGGCCTGCAAGATCGGCGTAATGTGTAAATTAATATAGACAGTATAAATGTACAATTAAAATAACACTCACCCGCGGGGTATTGGCCATGGACAACGCATTACTTGATTGCGAACAGCACATAGAAGAGGCAATGGCAGAACACGCCACCGCTCAATGCCCGCCTTTACTGGCTCAAGCACTGAACTATTCAGTGTTTCCAGGCGGCGCTCGAGTGAGACCACAACTGTGTAAGGCCGTCGCTCTGGCCAACAACTCAAGCGATGTAGGTCTAGCAAATGCGGCGGCGACAGCCGTGGAGCTTTTACATTGCGCATCGCTTGTACACGATGATCTCCCTTGTTTTGACGACGCCACCCAGCGACGGGGTAAACCCTCAGTACATGCAAAGTTTGGCGAGCGCATTGCGGTACTAACGGGAGATGCACTCATTGTCGCAGCGTTCCAAACACTGGCCGCGCATGCCGTGCACGCCGTACGGATAGAGCGCGTACCGCTTGTCACAACGATTGTAGCTAGGGGTGTCGGCGCTCCGCACGGAATCTGCGCGGGGCAAGCCTGGGAGTGCGAACAGCGGGTCGACCTCTCCCGCTATCATCGCGCAAAAACAGGCGCTTTGTTTGTTGCAGCAACGTGCGCCGGTGCGGCTTCCGCTGGTGTTGATCCCGGTCCTTGGGTCAATCTGGGCGCCAGTATCGGCGAGGCCTACCAGATTGCAGACGATATAAAAGACGCCGTTTCTGACCCTGAAACACTCGGCAAACCCGTAGGCATCGATGTCAAACTCGATCGCCCTAGTGCTGTACGCGAGCTCGGTCTTGAAGGCGCCGTTAGCCGGCTGAAGGAATGCCTAGAATCAGGCCTCGACAGCATGCCCTCATGTGCTGGGCAAAATATGCTCTACAAATTGGTGCGAGCCCAGTCGAGTCGGTTTATTCCTGCAAAGCTTGGCCAAGTGGCGGCCTAATGCCCTCGCGATCGGCGACAAGTCAAAATTTTGAAGTCAGTAGCGAGAAGCCAAAGGGTCGATACGCGCGGTTTCTGCTGTGGCGTAATCGATTATTGAGAAGCGCAACCTTCCAAAAATGGGCGGCCAGATTGCCGATTAGTCAGTCGATTGCACGGCAACGCGCTACCGATCTACACCATATCCTCGCTGGCTTCGTGTATTCCCAAACATTAAGTGCATCTTACAAATTGGGACTTCTCGAGTGCCTTAAAGATCGGATTGCCACCTTGGCTGAAATCGCCGATCACTGCGACCTGGAAAAGGACGCTGCGCTCACCCTAGTCAATGCCGCAACGGCTATCGACCTGTTACAACAAGCCAGTGATACCCATTGGACGCTCGGCGAACTTGGCGCCTCAATACATGGGAATCCGGGTGTGCAGAGTATGCTGCGCCATCACGACTTGCTTTATCAGGACATGTCGGATCCTGCGCAACTACTGCGCCAAAGAGAGCATGCATCTTTAAGAGGTTACTGGCCTTACGTCGACGGCGATCACAGCGATCCAGCTGCGGCAGCAAGATACAGTGAACTCATGGCTGATTCGCAACACTTAATCGCGAATCACATTCTTGACGCCATCAACTTATCAGGTGCAAAACGCCTACTTGATGTCGGCGGCGGCACAGGAACATTCGCCAGGTTAGCCGCTGAGCGGTTTGCCGATACAGAGACCGCAGTTTTCGATCTACCCCAAGTTGTCGCATCGATACCACCAAAATACAGCCATTCCTTAAAAAGCTATGCGGGCGATATGTTTCGCGATGGATTACCAACGGATTTCGACGCTATCAGTCTCGTGAGAATTCTGCATGACCACGATGACGCACCCGTCGAACAGCTGCTGTCACGATGCTTCGATGCACTGCCCAGCGGTGGGCAGCTAATCATTGCCGAACCTATGGCAGGAACAAAAAGTGCCGAATCGATTGGACACACCTATTTCGGGTTCTACCTGTGGGCAATGGGAAGCGGCCGTCCAAGAACAAAATCTGAGTTAACACACATGCTAAAGCGCGCTGGATTCAGCGGAATACGCGAAAGGAAGACGCATATCCCGGCGCTTGTTCGAGTAATTACCGCAAAAAAATCAAATGTCATTTTTTATTGACACTTTTATGTGTACTATTAAACTGACATTAATGATGTAACTGTTTTTTGACAGACACAGTACGCACTCGACTGGAAATGAGGCCATTGAAACCGTGACTTATAAAAAGACAACAGCGGTTATTTTTGAAAAGCCCGGGGCGCTAGAGCTTCGAGAGGCCTCTCTGCGCGCACCCGCAGCAAATGAATGCCTTATTGAGTCTGACTGGTCAGGAATATCGACAGGCACTGAACGTCTGATGCTGACAGGACACATGCCGCCCTTCCCCGGGTTGGGCTATCCACTCGTTCCTGGCTATGAAACAACAGGTCGAGTGATACAAGCCCCCAAAGGATCAATGATCTCCGAAGGTGCACGCGTCTTTGTACCAGGTGGTGTCGGCTTTACCGACGCAAAAAATCTCTTTGGTGGCAGCGCACGACACGTCATTTGCCCCGAAGATCGAGTCGTACCCATCAACGATGACCTTGCTCAAGACGGTGTTCTCCTTGCACTAACAGCGACAGCACGACACGCGCTCAGACGGTGCGAAGCTGTTGGGCCGCCGGAGTTGATCGTCGGGCACGGTGTGCTCGGGCAATTAGTCGCTCGACTTACCGAGTCCCTTTACGGTCAGTCCCCCGTTGTTTGGGAGACCAATCCTCAACGACGAATCAGCAAGGGTAATTATCGCGTCTGCGATATCGGTGATGATGACCGACGCGACTATGGCGTTGTGTGTGATGTCAGCGGAAGTGCCAACGCGCTCAATCAAATGATTTCACGCTGTCGCCCTGGTGCGACAGTTGTCATGGCGGGATTTTACTCCTCAGCCGTGACATTCGACTTTCCACCCGCATTTATGAGGGAAATCAATCTCTTAATAAGTGCGGAATGGCAACCCCAAGACCTAAGAGAAGCAGCAGAACTCGCGTCGAACGGTAAGTTGGATCTAACCCATCTCATTACCGATGTCTTGCCGGCCACACAGGCCGAGTCAGCCTATAACCGAGCCTTCAACGATAACAGCTGTCTAAAAATGGTCATCGACTGGAGATCGATATGAGCACTACGATTGCAACCGCAACAGAATATGATCCTGGCTTAGAGGCAAGTGGAGAAAGGGCAGACCTACTTGCAACCTCAGCCGACAACGCCGAAGGCACGCAAATCATTGCTATTTACGGCAAAGGCGGCATTGGAAAGAGCTTCACACTTGCGAATCTGAGCTACATGATGGCGCAGCAGGGCAAGAAAGTACTGCTGATTGGCTGTGATCCAAAGAGCGATACCACATCGCTGCTATTCGGCGGCAAGGCCTGCCCCACCATTATCGAAACTGCATCAGCGAAAAAAGCCGCTGGCGAAGAGTGCCGCGTTGAGGACGTCTGTTTCAAGCGAGATGGTGTTTACGCCATGGAGCTGGGAGGCCCTGAAGTGGGCCGAGGCTGTGGTGGTCGCGGCATCATTCACGGCTTCGAAACCCTCGAAAAGCTTGGTTTCCATGACTGGGACTTTGACTATGTTCTCCTCGACTTCCTGGGCGACGTCGTTTGTGGTGGCTTTGGTCTGCCAATTGCACGCGATATGTGCCAAAAAGTGATTGTTGTTGCGTCAAACGACCTCCAATCACTCTATGTTGCAAACAATGTTTGTTCGGCTGTCGAGTACTTCCGAAAGCTCGGTGGCAATGTTGGCGTTGCCGGTATGGTAACCAACAAGGATGACGGCACAGGACAAGCTCAAGCTTTCTGTAAAGCCGTTGGGATTCCTGAGCTTGCATCGATCCCTGCTAACGAGGATATCCGTCGAAAGAGTGCGAGTTACGAAATTATCGGACACCCCGATGGTGACTGGGGCCCTCTTTTTGCGGGCTTGGCAGCAAATGCAGCGGAGTCAATACCCCATCGACCAACTCCGATGACTCAAGATGAACTTCTCGGGCTTTTTGACAGCGATGAAGTAGGTAGAGACGTCGTATTACAGCCCGCCACACTCGCAGATCTCTGCAGCGTGGAAACACTGAACAAACCTTCT
>CBFHQN010000002.1:0-46837 GCA_965657765.1 Luminiphilus sp.
GAAGTCTTGCCAAAGCACCTCGACGAGCAAGTCGCAGCGCTTATGGTGGAAGGTTTTGGCGGTGTCATGACCAAGCTCACCCAACAGCAAGGTGATTACATTGGCGTCGGCGTCGACGGGCCCTTCAAAAACGACAGCTACAAGTACTAGATAGGAATCAACTGATACACTGCGCGCTATGCGCAGTTATCGAGTTCATTCACAGTCCGATCTCAAAGTGGGGCAGTCGGCCGTTCTTGACGAGCGGTCGAGCCATCACCTAGCCCGTGTACTCAGAGTCAAAATAAACGATGCCGTTACCGTTTTTAACGGCGACGGCTATAACTACACAGCTAAGGTAGCTTCTGTTACCAAGACTCATGTCACAGTAGACCTCTTATCCAAAGAAGATCCGTGCAATGAATCGCCCCTCGTTACGCATCTAGGTTTAGCCGTCTCAAAAGGCGATCGCTTTGAGTGGGCGATCAAAAAAGCAACCGAGCTAGGTGTCTCCTCGATATCACCCATACTGAGCCAACGCGTGGACGTGCGACTGTCGCCCGAGCGCTGGAAAAAGAAGCAGGATCACTGGCAGCAAATCGTAATCAGTGCCTGCGAGCAGAGTGGCCGCGCTGTCGTTCCCGAAGTGCATCCGCCCCAACCACTTGGAAACTGGGTTGAAGCAGCCGAAGCAGACCAGAAGTTTTGCCTGCATCCTGATTTGAGCAATGTGCTCCCAGCAACACCACCTAGTAGCGTCGCGCTTCTGGTTGGACCCGAAGGGGGGTTGAGCGATGACGAGGTTACTCTGGCTTCAGACTGTGGGTTTCTTGGTCTGAACTTAGGACCTCGCATATTAAGAACAGAAACTGCTCCACTCGTCGCCTTGTCTGTCGTTGGCACGCAATGGGGTGACTTAAGAGCGATATAAACGCTTGAACCCACCTTTAGGGGCACTCAAACTTAGTCATGTTAAATAGGCGGTGAGCACGGAATTATGGGACTGCGTATTGGGGTACTAATGGACCCCATCTCTGGCATCAATACAAAAAAAGATACGTCCTTGGGTATGCTGCGCGCAGCCACGAAGGCGGGGCATGAGCTCGTTTACCTTGAGCAGCAAGACCTTTTCATCAAAGCAGGCGAGACGTTCGCGAACCTCCGAACACTCGAGGTTTTCGAGAGCGACGATGACTGGTATGCACTGAGCGAGAGCTACATAGCATCGCTATCATCGCTAGACGTGGTTCTGATGCGGAAAGACCCGCCCTTTGATATGGAGTTCTTCTATACCACTCAGCTGCTCGAAGATGCCGAGCGCAGAGGCACTCTTATTGTTAATCGCTGCGAGAGCTTGAGAAACTGCAATGAGAAGTTATTTGCCACTCAATTTCCTCAGTGCTGCCCACCGCTTTTAGTATCGCGCGACCAAGATGCACTCAAGCAATTTCATAGCGAACATGGTGACGTCATCTACAAACCACTCGATGGTATGGGTGGCCAGTCCATATTCAGAGTGAGAGAGAGTGACCCCAACCTGAACGTTATACTTGAAACATTGACGCAAAACGGCGGCGAGACAATTATGGCTCAACGCTATCTCCCAGAGATCAAGGCAGGTGATAAGCGCATTCTGATGGTGAATGGCGAGCCAGTTCCCTTTTGCCTGGCGCGACTACCGATGGCAGGGGAGAATCGCGGAAATCTAGCGGCGGGTGGGTCGGGTGTTGTACAGCCGCTGTCAGAGCGAGATCAATGGATCGCCGCGCAGGTAGGCCCAACATTACGCGAAAAGGGCCTTTTGTTTGTCGGTCTTGACGTCATTGGCGACTATCTCACGGAAATCAATGTGACGAGCCCAACCTGTATGCGCGAAATTGATCGTGCTGAAAACACCCAAATTGCCGAGAAAGTCATCGCCGCTATCGAAGTTGCGTTGGTGGAGCACCGTGCAGGCTGAGTACAATGTATCGGGTAGCATGCCTGCAGCAACAGGCGTGTCCATTGCCATCCATATTGTGTTTGCGCTACTGATTTCAAGCACTATTGCCTCATCAATGGATAAGTACCGCTCCAATGCGATCACCGTTGTGCTGACACCCAGTAAACAGGCACCGACTGAAGCCTCACACTTGGCGAGTCAACATCAAGTCGCAAGTTTGGGAGAGAGGCAGACACCCCTTAACGAGCAATCTGCGACAACGCAACTGGCGATCATGCAAGCGCTCGCAGCCAAGACCACCGACCCCAGCGATTTAGCATCAGAAGTGCAGAAGCTAAAGAGCGAGCTGACCCAAATGCAGGAAAAAAAAGCCCAGAACACCCGTCTTGGCAGTGTCGCTGCGCGAAGGGCGCTTGATGCCGATTATCTTCAGCGCTGGGTTAGTCGAGTCGAGACATTTGGGAATGCAGCACTTGGCAATGTCGGCAGTGCGAGAGGGGACGTTCGCTTGCTAGTCGTGGTCGACAAACTGGGAATTCTCTTAGAGGTCACCGTGCTCGACTCTTCCGGGTTTCCTCACTTAGATCGTGCAGCCATAAAAACTGTGCAAGATGCGGCGCCATACCCGGCATTTCCTCCCGCATTGAGTGGACAAGTCGATAAACTAGAGATTGTGAGGACCTGGCAATTCAGACCGTAAAACCGGAGCCTGTTAGTGGTAACTCGGTTAGTGTCCTAGGTGCTTAAAAAGAGAAGGTATGAAGTCGGAGTGAGGCAGGTATGTCATCACAACGATGCAGACACCAGAGGCCAAGTAAACATTTTCCAATGCAATTAATGCCATGAAAGTACAACGCACAACCGACAGCTTAAGAGGCCATTTCCTCATTGCGACACCCGCAATTGAGTCAGGTTTTTTTAAGCAAACGGTGACTTATATTTGCGAGCATGGCGAGACTGGCGCAATGGGGATCGTTATCAACAAACCGCTTGACCTTCAGCTTGCCGATATTTTCGAGCACCTCAACATTCAACCGCTACTCAGTCACGATGAAGTACCCGTTATGGCGGGAGGACCCGTGAAAGTCGATCGCGGGTTTGTGCTGCATTCACCTGATAGGACATTTGATGCCACCTTAAAGGTCAACGCTGATGTATGGCTGACCACATCAAAAGATGTACTTGCCGACATCGCCGCAGGGTCGGGACCCGAAAAGCATTTAGTTGCGCTCGGATTTGCAGGATGGTCTGCCGGACAACTCGAGCAGGAAATCGCTGAGAATAGCTGGTTAACCGTAACAGCAGACGAAACAGTGCTGTTTGAGACCGCGATCAAACAAAAATTCGAAGCCGCAGGTAATCTCTTGGGTATTGATATCCGGCTCCTCACGCAGCACGCAGGTCACAGCTAAATGTCAGATGTGTGCTCTTATCTTTGCTTTGATTACGGGCTAAAGAATATTGGTGTTGCGCTAGGCAACACCCTTACGAAAGAAGCGAGACCTATAGCCATCCTTCCAGCGGTCCATGGAAAGCCTCGTTGGTACGAGATAGAAGCGTTAGTCAAGGAATGGCAACCAAAAGCATTTGTCATAGGTAACCCAATCGACGAAGACGGTGGACCCACCGAGCTCTCTGCTAAAGCGGCGAAATTTGCCCGTCAACTGGAAGGTAGGCTGGGTCTTGGGGTGACGCTTCATGATGAGCGGTTTAGCTCTAAAGAAGCTAAATCGCGAGCGAAGGAATCAGGCCATAAAGGTGATTTTGTGAAGCATCCGATCGATGATCTGGCCGCAGCTATCATTCTAGAGAGCTGGCTAAACCGCGAAAGCTATTGATCCTGCCACCATTTATCAACGTGTGTACCAGTGGGTGCCTCGACATCGAACGCTTGGCGACCACTTGTTCGACCAACCGGTGAATCAAGTTTGATCGCGAGCCTTACGTCGTTTTCAGACTCCGCCGCCCTCAGAGCTTGCTCGGCACTGATCACGCCCTGTTTAAACAAGGCGATAATTGCTTGATCGAAGGTTTGCATCCCATATTCAGCGGAGCGCTTGACGAGCTCGGTGATCTTTTCGACGTTTCCAGCACGAATATGCTCTTGCATTAGAAGGGTGGTTAACATGAGTTCAACAGCAACAACGCGGCCATTACCGTGGCGTTTAGGTAGTAGCTGCTGAGCAACAATTGCGCGAAGGTTGATCGACAGGTCCATCCACAAGCGCCGGATATGCTCCTCTGGGAAAAAACTTTGAATGCGTTCGAGCGCTTGCTTTGCTCCACCAGCGTGGAGGGTGCACAAACACAAATGTCCGGTCTCAGCGTAGGACAACGCCATCCGCATTGTCTCCGCATCGCGGACCTCACCAATCATGACTACATTAGGGGCCTGCCGAAGTGCCGTTTTGAGCGCAACCTCAAACGATTCTGTATCAACACCCACCTCGCGCTGACTAATAATCGACTGCTTGTGGCTATGAACAAACTCGATAGGGTCTTCAACTGTGATGATGTGATCTCGGCGATTTTCGTTTCGATAATCAACCATGGACGCAAGCGTTGATGACTTACCCGCACCGGTTGCACCCACGATAATAACCAGGCCCTGCTTGAGGAGACTTAGCTCCTTGAGCTGCGAAGGAAGCCCCAATTGCTCAAAGGTCGGAATGTCATGGTGAATCCGGCGGACGACCAACGCAGGTTGCTCTCGTTGAACGTAAGCACTTGCTCGGAAGCGCCCAAGACTGGAGTGTTCGATAGCGTAGTTTGCATCGTTGGTACTGACATAATCTTCAAACTGATGAGCGGGCATACTCGCTTGAATTAAGGCACTAATATCATCGGCAGTTAAGGTCAGATCACCGTGAGCCTGGAGTTCACCATTGATCTTAAACATGGGTGCGGATCCGACGGAGGCAAAACCATCAGAGGCGTCCTTCTCCACAACAATTTTCAAAAATTCTATCAGATCCATCCGAGCAATCTCACACAATATTATCTGGCTGACGCGCTTTACTGCGCGCTATCGCCACATCGACAAGCCGCTTATCAACTAACTGCTGCAAACTCTGATCCATCGTTTGCATACCCACGGATTGGCCGGTTTGAATCGCTGAGTACATCTGCGCCACTTTGTCCTCTCTAATCAAATTGCGAACAGCAGGGGTGCCCCTAAGGATTTCCAGTGCAGCAACCCGACCGCCCCCATTTCGCTTCAGCAAAGTTTGCGACACGACAGCCATTAGGGATTCAGACAGCATTGAGCGCACCATCCCCTTCTCCTCAGCCGGGAATACATCGATGATCCGGTCGATGGTTTTTGCCGCAGAGGTTGTATGCAGCGTCCCGAACACTAAATGACCGGTCTCCGCCGCGGTCAAAGCAAGCCGGATAGTCTCCAGATCGCGCATCTCTCCGACCATGATGATGTCCGGATCCTCTCGCAAGGCGGAGCGCAGTGCCGAAGTAAAACTGTTGGTGTCACGATTGACCTCACGCTGATTCACCAAGCATTTTTTACTTTCATGTAGAAATTCGATCGGATCTTCAATGGTCAGAATATGATCGAACCGCTTCTCGTTAATAAAGTCGATCATGCCGGCAAGCGTTGTGGACTTGCCCGAGCCGGTGGGCCCGGTTACCAAAACGAGGCCTCGCGGCATCATCGCAAATTCCTTGAGAACATCGGGCATACCGAGCTCCTCAAGCGATAGAATCGTGGAAGGAATAGTTCGGAAGACCGCACCTGCACCGCGGTTTTGATTAAAGGCATTGACTCTGAAGCGCGCGATCCCAGGCACCTCAAAAGAGAAATCAGTTTCGAGCTGGTCTTCGTAATCCCGACGCTGCTGGTCGTTCATAATGTCATAAATCAAACTCTGGACCTGGGCATGATCCATAGGCGGAACATTGATTCTGCGAATATCGCCATCGACCCGGATCATCGGTGGCAGTCCGGCAGAGAGATGGAGGTCTGACGCGTTCTGTTGCGCGGTAAATGCCAACAATTCGGTAATGTCCATGAAACTCACCCTTTGCATAAGTACCGGACGGATGCTATCGCGCGTACCATACCGGCATGAACCTTCCTGACCTACATCAAAACATATCTCGGACCAGAAACCGACTCTCAAACGCGATAGATGCCGCTCATAGGGAACCGGAGAGTGTGAAACTGATCGCAGTAAGTAAAACCAAACCAGCAGACGCCATAAAAGCCGTTTACGACACCGGCCAACGCGATTTTGGTGAAAACTATGTCGCCGAGGCCGTCGAGAAAATGTCGGCTCTGGAGTCGCTAGATATCTGCTGGCATTTTTTGGGTCCACTGCAATCGAATAAAACGCGGCTAGTGGCCGCTAATTTCGACTGGATTCACAGCGTCGACCGCATAAAGATTGCCAACCGATTAAATGAACAGCGGCCCGATGGGCTGCCGCCCCTTAACGTTTGCCTGCAAGTAAATATACCGGCAGAACCAACAAAGTCTGGGGTTGCTTCAGAGGCCGAGTTACTCGACTTGGCACAAGCGGTCAGCGAATTGGATCGCCTTGCATTACGAGGGATCATGGCGATCCCTGCACCTGCAAGCAGCCTTGAGCAGCAACGCGCGCAGTTCAACAGCATTGCGCAGCTTCTATCGATTCCCGATTTACCTCAGCAAATGAGCGAGCTCTCGATGGGTATGTCCGGTGATATGGAGGCTGCGGTTGCCGAAGGTGCAACTATGGTCAGAATAGGCACAGATATTTTTGGTGCGCGGTATAATTAACCAGCAGCAAGCAATCATTCAGAGGAATTAACAGGTGAGCCAATCAACGATCACATTTATTGGCGGTGGTAACATGGCCAGCGCTATTTATGGCGGCTTATTAGACAACGGGTTTGCGTCCGATCAGCTCAGCGTCGTTGACCCCTCCGACGGGGCACAGCAGCAGGCTAGATCCATTGGTCTCTCACGTGTTTACAGCAGCGCACCCGAATCGATCGAAGACGATTTGCTGGTGCTCGCAGTAAAACCTCAAATTGCCTCGACGGTGTTAGCGTCGCTACAAGGCAAGCTATCCGCATCGACCACGGTGTTGTCCATCATCGCGGGGATTGACTCCCAATCGCTTGCAACGATGCTAGGACTTATTGACACATCGACGATTATTCGTTGCATGCCCAACACCCCTGCCCTGGTAAATGAGGGTATGACAGCCCTGCTTGCCAACAGGCAGTGCTCAGAACATGGTCAGATGCTCGCTGAGCAGGTTATGGCGGCAGTTGGGAAAACACTATGGGTTGCAGAAGAGTCTGACCTTGATACGGTAACAGCAATTTCTGGCAGTGGGCCGGCCTATTTCTTCCTGTTCATAGAGAGCCTAACCGAGGCTGCTATCCGACTCGGCATGCCTGATGAAGAAGCGCGACTACTGGCCGTGCAAACGGCTTTAGGCTCTGCAAAGTTAGCCGGAGCAAGCGATGAAAAGCTGTCGCAACTCCGTAACAATGTGACAAGTCCGGGCGGAACCACAGAGCAAGCGGTCCTATCTCTTGAGCAATCTGGGCTTCGCAGTGTCGTTGATAATGCGGTTCAAGCGGCGCGAAAACGGTCTATTGAGTTGAGTGAGGAATTTGGCGCATGAATAATGCCTTTTCTGACATTGCAGTCACAATCGCCTCTCCCTTATTCAGCCTGGCGCTTTTTCTCATTGCAATGCGCTTTCTTGCTCAGCTTTGCAGCGTGAGTCCCTACAACCCGATTTCTGTAGGGATTCGAAAAGCAACGGACCCCATCGTTGCACCGATAAACCGTCTCATTCCAGCAGGTAAACGGTTGAATATCGGTGCCATCGTTGCACTTATCCTCTGCCAGGCCGCTTACATCGCTGTCATGTTATGGATTTTGAGCCGTTTTGACGCCTTTAATATCATTCCAGCGCTTATCTGGAGTGCATTAGGTGTCGCAGGCTTACTCATCAACATTATTTTTTACAGCGTGCTCGCGATCATCGTAGTGAGCTTCCTCGCTCCACAGAGTAATCACCCCGCAGTGGAATTTCTGTGGCAACTCACAGAGCCCGTTATGGCGCCCCTTCGGAGTATCATTCCACCCATGGGGGGACTCGATTTTTCACCAATCCTGCTGTTCATCGGTATCAACGTTATTCGGGTGTCCCTAGCAAACATGGCGGTCGCAGTTGGCATGCCAACCTTTGTGATTGGAATCTAATCAGGTGACTGACGCACACTTACAAGCGAGCGTAGGTATTGTCGAACCCAAGTCTGTATTCTTCAGTGAGCCTTTGTTTCTTAGATCCGGCGAGGTGCTCGAGGAGTACACACTCGTCTACGAAACCTATGGCGAGCTAAACGCAGCGGGCAGCAACGCTGTCCTGATTTGCCACGCCCTATCAGGTAACCATCATGCGGCCGGCTATCACAGCGAGGCCGACGCAAAGCCGGGCTGGTGGGACACCATGATCGGTCCGGGCAAGCCCATTGATACCAACCGCCTGTTCGTTGTGTCGTCAAATAATATTGGCGGCTGCGACGGCTCCACGGGACCATCGAGTATCAGCCAGAGTACGGGCAAGCCCTGGGGCTCGCTCTTTCCTCAAGTGACGGTTGAAGACTGGGTAGAAACACAAAAGCGTCTCGCTGAATATTTAGGTATATCGCACTGGGCAGCCGTGATTGGTGGCAGCCTAGGCGGGATGCAAGCTCTGGAGTGGTCGGTGCGCTACCCGAGCTGGCTGAGCCACTGCGTTGTACTCGCCGCTGCGCCTGGCCTAACCGCGCAAAATATCGCTTTCAACGAGATTGCGCGACAAGCTATTTTTTCAGACCCGCAATGGATGCAAGGCGACTATGCCTTAGCCGAGACAGTCCCCGAAAAAGGGATGGCCTTGGCGCGAATGGTAGGGCATTTGACCTATATGTCTGCCGACAAGATGTCCGACAGATTTGGGCGTGAACTTCGTCAAGGCAGTTTTGAGCCCGATGACGATGAGCCCACCTTCCAGGTCGAAAGCTACCTTAGATACCAGGGATCACAATTCGCTGGTCGTTTCGATGCGAATACCTACGTCATCATGACCCGGGCGTTGGATCGTTTCGATCTCGCATCCCACGCACAGGGAAATCTGACCGAGGTACTGGCGAGAGCAACTGCAGAGTTCCTAGTGGTCTCGTTTAGCTCCGATTGGCGTTTTTCCCCGAGTCGCTCACAGGAAATTGCCAACGCATTGCTGGCTTCTGGCAAGAAGGTCACCTATGCGGACATCGAGTCTGACGCAGGACACGATGGCTTTTTACTTGAGGATGACGACTACATGGCCCTTATCAGCGCCTGGATGAAGAGGGTTGCACCGTGATGCTGCGCGGTGACATCGACATGATTCTCGACTGGGTGGAGCAAGACAGTCGGGTGCTCGACCTAGGCTGTGGCGATGGCGAGTTACTGGCAGCGCTGACCGAACAAAAAGCCGTTTCAGGACTCGGACTCGATATTGACGCCCAGAATCTGATTGCAGCAGTGGATAAAGGCTTGTGCGTCGTCCAGCAAAACATGGAAGACGGATTATCAAACTTCAGCCCCAAGAGCTTCGACATCGTCATTATTGCCTTTTCGCTACAGGTACTTACGCGACCGCACAGTGTGCTTGAACGTGTTGTCGACATTGGTAATGAAGCGATTGTGAGCTTCCCTAATTTCGGCCATTGGCGCTCCCGTCTCTCGCTATTACTCTCAGGCCGCATGCCAAAAACCAAAGCGCTTCCTTACAGTTGGTTTGATACCCCAAATATCCACTTCTGCACTGTGGCCGATTTTGAGCAACTTTGTGACCAACTACAGATCGAGATTATCGAACGTAAGACATCCGGCAGCGGATATATATTGGCTAAGCTTTGGCCAAATTTGTTCGCCAAATCCGCGAGCTACAGGATTAAACGCACGTGAAGTATCTACTTACCCTTCTTATTTCCCTGTGGGTATCACAGGCACAGGCGCAGCAGTCTGAGCGCTTCGATCAATTCGAGTTGCACTACAGTATTGTCTACACAACGTTTCTCACCGCCGAGATTGCGGCTGAGTTTGGTATCCCTCGCGGCAAAGATAAAGCCATGCTGACCTTGTCAGTCCGAGATGCTGAAGCGGGTGATATCGAAGGGCGGCCAATGGAGATCGAGGGTAGAACCTGGGACTTAATTACGGGCGGTGATATGAAGGTAAAAGAGGTCAAAGAAGGCCGCGCAACCTATTATCTGGTGCCTTTCGAGTTCCTCGACAGAGAATATCGTTTCTTCGAATTTACCTTTACACCTGAAGGCGCAGACAAGGCCTATAAATACAAGTTTCAAACGCAGCTGTGGCGTCAGGAATAACACCCTGTGGCGTTTGTCTTGGCGAGCAACAACGCAGGTAAGCTTAGAGAGTTTGAGCAACTCTTCTCAAAGCTGGGTTTGGAGGTATTACCGCAGGCCCAGTTTGGCGTAGAGGACGCGGACGAGACCGGCTTATCGTTCATCGAGAACGCTCTGATCAAAGCACGTCACGCGTCGAAAAAAACGAATAAACCGGCAATGGCTGATGATTCAGGTATCGTCGTTCCAGCCCTCGACGGCGCTCCTGGGATCTATTCTGCGCGGTATTCAGGTAAGGGTGATGCAGCTAACAATGAGAAACTATTGCGGGCACTTGATGGCGTCGAAGGCGTAGGTCGAAACGCGTTCTATGTCGCCGCTATCGCTCTGGTCAAACACGTCAATGACCCTATGCCCATCATCGCTGAGGGGCGCTGGTACGGGAGCATCGCGGAGACACCTGCCGGAGATGGAGGCTTTGGGTATGACCCATTATTTATCCCGGACGGCTTCGATATTACAGCTGCGCAAATGGCCCGCGATGAAAAGCAGTCTTTGAGCCATCGTGCGCTTGCGCTTAACGCGCTCGCTCCGCAACTAAACGACTTTTTGTGAAGCCGTCTATTCCACTTTCCCTGTATATCCATATTCCGTGGTGCGAGAGAAAGTGCCCATACTGCGACTTTAATTCGCACGAAAATTACAGCTCGGACGTTGAGCCGCTCTACGTGTCGGCCTTGCTCAATGATCTTGATCAACAGCTTGATTTAGTAGATGGCCGACCGATATCTACGATCTTCTTTGGTGGCGGCACACCCAGCTTATTCTCGGCAACAGCAATCGACCAAATCCTTAAGGGCGTCAGGTCCCGAGTTTTAGTTGTCGACGACTGCGAGATCACCCTAGAAAGCAATCCCGGTAGTGCCGAGGTGGCAAAATATAAGGCCTACAAGGAAGCAGGGGTTAACCGACTGAGCATCGGTATTCAAAGCTTCGACGACGACAAATTGAGGCACCTTGGCCGAATCCACAGTAGCGACGAGGCCAAGGCCGCGATCGATATGGCGTTTTGGTCTGGTTTTGAGCGTCTCAATATTGACCTGATGTATGGCCTAGAGAATCAAACACGTGGCGAGGCGATTTTGGACGTGGAAACGGCCTTAAGCTTTGGCGTGTCACATCTGTCTTGGTATCAACTCACGATCGAGCGAAACACAGCGTTTTGGTCAAAGCCACCGATACTTCCCGATGCAGATGAAGTTGAACCCTGGCAGGAAAGGGTTCGCGAATTACTTGCTAAATCAGATATTCATCAATACGAGGTATCGGCATGGAGTAGGGAAGGCGAGGAGTCGCGCCACAATTTAAATTACTGGCGGTTTGGCGATTACCTAGCCATTGGCGCAGGCGCTCACGGCAAGGTCAGTGCAGGCAATCGTGTTTACCGATTCCAGCGGACGCGACATCCGGCTCATTACTTAGAGGAATTTGGACACGCAACTACCACCTCGCGCATCAATTCCCTCACTGCCATTCCAGACGAGGATATTGTCGGTGAATTTATGATGAATGCGCTGAGATTACGTAATGGTGTACCACTAACGCTGCTAAGTGAGCGAACGGGTAAAGCACACGAATCGATTAGCAACACACTTGAGTCACTCGAGGCGCGCGGGCTTATGGTGAATGATAAAAAAAGATTGGCGACAACAGTTCTTGGATACCGCTATCTAGACTCGGTCGTTGAATCTTTCTTTTGAAGGGCTTTCGAGCTCAAGTCAGATCTGACGCCGGTTTCTCGAACATCAAATCCCATACCCCATGGCCTAGCCGGTGACCTCTCCGCTCGAACTTCGTCTCGGGGCGCGAATCAGGACGCGGAATATAATTGCCCGGCCCAGCCGTGTTGTTGAGTTCGGCGTTGGCCGACAATACTTCCATCATGTGCTCTGCATAGGGCTGCCAATCAGTCGCCAAATGCAATCGTCCGTGGTCGGAGAGGCGGCTGACGATCAACTCTACAAAATCAGGCTGTATGAGTCGCCGCTTATGATGACGCTTTTTATGCCAAGGGTCTGGGAAGAAGATCTGCAGCAAATCGATCGAATGAGTTGGAATCGCATCCTCCAGCACCTGGACCGCATCCTCGGCGAACACTTTTAGGTTGGTGATACCGCGTTTATCGACTTCCGATAGGAGTTTGCCGACGCCCGGCGTATGAACTTCGATGCCCAGATATCGGTCTCCAGGGTTTTGATCGGCCATGGCCACCAAGCTGTCACCCATGCCGAAACCAATTTCTAGAACGCGACGGCCAGCAACATCAAACGACCGATCCCAGTCAAAGTTCTTATCGCTCAATTGAAAGCCGTGCAGTGGAAAACCCCTCGTCCAGCCTTTTTGCTGGCTTTCAGTCATCCTGCCCGCACGAATGACAAAGCTCTTGATGCGCTTTCCTAGGTGGTTAGTCATTGCCAACTAGCTCACGCGACGCAGCAAAGGCACACGTCCAGCCCAACAAAAGTAAAACGCCACCAATGGGAGTGATAGCGCCCAAAATGCCCATGTCCGTAATCACAAGTGCGTATAAGCTGCCAGAAAAAACAAAAATCCCAGCGGTAAAGGCAAGCAGGGCTCGCTGCAGCCAAACAGAGCTTTTACCTCTAAACAGCGCTGAGAGCGCCAAAATCGACAAAGTGTGAAACAGGTGATAATCAACCGCGGTTGCCCACGTTTCCAAGCGGTTGGCCGTAGTGATTGAGGCGAGCGCGTGTGCGCCAAAGGCACCAAGGGCAACGCCTGCGAAGCCGAGTACGCAGGCGACAGTCACATAAGACGACTTCATAGGCGTATGTTTAAGCGAGCATTCCCGTTCGGAGCTTTTTCATGGCGTTGCTCTCAAGCTGGCGAATACGCTCAGCCGATACACCATACTCATCGGCCAATTCGTGCAGCGTTGCCTTCGGCTCTGATAACCAGCGGCGAGCAACAATGTCGCGGCTCCGCGCGTCGAGGGAAGACAAGGCCTCGGACAGCTGATTTTCCTCATGCGCAACGTAATCGGCAGACTCGACAACCATCGCGGGGTCCATCGACTGATCCTCAAGGTATTGTTGAGGCGCCTGCCATGCTGATTCCTCATCCGCATCAACCGGCATATCAAACCCAATATCACGACCAGACAACCGACTTTCCATACGGGTCACTTCTGCAGGATCGACGCCAAGATCCTCTGCAATCGCTAGGGTCTCGGCTTCTGTGAGCCAATGCGTACCCTTTTTCTGGCTGCGCAAATTAAAGAACAACTTGCGCTGCGCTTTAGTCGTAGCCACTTTGACGATGCGCCAATTTTTCAAAATGTACTCGTGCATCTCGGCTTTTATCCAATGCACAGCAAAGGAAACAAGGCGAACACCTTTGGTTGGATCAAAGCGCTTTACCGCCTTCATCAAACCAACGTTACCTTCTTGAATAAGATCAGCTTCCTGCAAGCCGTAGCCTGAATAAGAGCGCGCCACATGCACTACAAATCGCAGGTGAGCAAGTACTAACTCACGTGCAGAGTCAACGCAATTCTCATAAAAAAGTCTCTCAGCAAGCTCTCTCTCACGCTCAATCGAGAGAATTGAGATCGCGCTGACTGTCTGTACATACGCGCCGAGATTGGCCCCGGGCGCCATGCTAAGAACGGCACTTGGTGACAATGCGACTGCTGTATTGGTATCTGACATACGCAAAACTCCTAAATTCGTCAAAGATATTAGCACTCTTACCCTGAGAGTGCTAACTCGACCGAAAGTTCCGCCTGCAGCCTAACGCGGCTGAATGCGCGCCAAGTGAAGCTGAACGGAGTAGCAGGCACTTATCCAACCAAGTACCGAGCCCACAGCGACAAGCAAGACGAGATCGTCAAAGCCGAAGACGGCAACAGCAGCTGAGCGATCATAGAGTTCAAATAATTGAGAGATAGGCGCGTTGAGCACCTCGAATGTGATGAAGATCAGCAGGCCTGATACCAGCCCTCCGAGTGCGCCCATTAATGCACCCGTGTATAAGAACGGACGCCTGGCAAATGCATTGCCACCACCTATTAATTTGATGACAACAATTTCTTCCCTGCGCGACTCGATCCCCAAACGAAGCGTGTTACCGAGCGTCAACACAACACCCAACGCCATTGCTACCCCAAGGGCCACGGCAATAGAGTGCGCTAAAGCGATGAACGCCTCGAGCCGCTCGAGCCACCGACTGTCTAAGATGACTTCCGCAATGCCCGGTAGAGCCTTCAAATCCTGACTCAGTTGCGTAAGCCCCGCAGAACGGATATTCGCCGCAGGGTAAAGCCACAACGTATGGGGAAGCGGGTTGCTCTCCATACGGCTCGATAACGCAGACAAACCAGTGGCCTCGATAAATTCGGTCAGCGCTGTATCGCGGTCAATAACCCTTACCGAAGCCACTCCAGGCTGTCGCTCAATTTTTTCGGCTAATCGTTTTGCCTCTTCAAGCGTTAAACTAGCCTCGGTCAGGACAGAGAGTTGGGGTGGCGCGTCTAACCGATTGACCTCTTGATTAACGGCGTTTGCTAATGCGAGGCCAAACGTCGGGAGCGCCAGCGCAATGGCAATCACACAAACAGTGAGCATATTAGAAATGGGTTCGCGGAGGAGCTTTTCCACACTCATGGCCGCCGCTTCTCGATGATGATGGGCCCAGGCTAATATTCTTGGCCTCGGGCCTGACCCAACCCCTGCTGGTGACGGCCCCGCCATCAACTGTTACCTCGCACATCATTGTTTAGCGTTATAAGGCGCCCTTCCTTAAGTGTGAGAATCCTCTGTGACATACGCGATATCAGCGATAAATCATGACTCGCGACGATAACCGTCACACCGACGCTATTAAATGCGGCAAACAAGCCCATAATCTCAGCCGAAAGTTGCGGATCTAAATTGCCCGTCGGCTCATCCGCAATAAGGACTTTAGGTCGCGCAACAACCGCGCGCGCAATGCCAACACGCTGCTGCTCGCCACCGGATAACATTTCTGGCGAAGCCCGTTCTCGGTCCAAGAGACCGACTTTATCGAGCGCAGCACGCACACGGCGATCAATATCGCGCTTAGTAAAGCCTGCTATTTCGAGTGGCAGCGCCACATTTTGAAAAACGGAACGATCGAATAGCAGCTTATGATCTTGGAAAACGACACCAAAATCTCGTCGGTATGCCGCGACACCCGACTCGCGGATTTTTGAAAGTGGTCGGCCGTTGACAGAAACCTCCCCCGAGGAGGTGCGATCAAGTAGGAGCAAAAGCCTCAGTAGCGTGCTCTTGCCAGCGCCTGAGTGCCCGGTGAGAAAAGCCATCTCCCCACTGGTCATACTGAAGCTTAGATCGACGAGCGCATCGCGCTGACCAAAGCGCTTCCCCACCCGGTCAAAAATAAGATCCATGCTCAGTTATCCAACCGGGTTAAACAAAGCATCGACGAACTCATCAGCATCGAATGGCCGCAGATCCTCCACGCCCTCTCCAATACCGATAAAGCGAATCGGCCGCTTAATCTGTTCACCAATGGCGAAAACCACACCACCCTTTGCTGTGCCATCAAGCTTAGTCAACGCAATGCCCGTCACACCCACGCAGGCGTCGAATTCTTTTGCCTGTGCCACCGCGTTTTGTCCCGTGCCGGCGTCCAGCACCAGTAGCGTCTCGTGAGGCGCAGACGCATCTGCCTTTTTAATAACACGAACAATTTTTTCCAGCTCGGTCATCAGGTGCGCTTTGTTATTCAGTCGCCCCGCTGTATCTGCAAGAAGCACATCAACATTGCGAGCTTTAGCCGCGCTCAAGGCATCGAATAATACTGAGGCACTGTCGGCACCCGTATGCTGTGCAACCACTGGTACGTTGTTTCTCTCACCCCAGGTTTGCAACTGTTCCACAGCCGCAGCTCTAAAGGTATCTCCAGCCGCGAGCATCACTGACTTTCCCTGCAACTGATACCGATGCGCAAGCTTACCAATCGTTGTGGTTTTACCCGCCCCATTTACCCCAACGACTAAGATAACCAGTGGGCCCTTGTCGGGTTCTTGAAGATCAGCGGCATCAGCCGTCAACGTCTCGACAAGGAGACGCTTGAGCGTTGTCATGACCCCCTCAGTATCAACAGCTGAGTTTCGAGGATGCGCTGCTATCAATCGGTCCATAATGACTTGCGTTGTGGCAACACCAACGTCGGCCATCAACAACTCGGTCTCGAGCGCTTCTATGACCTCATCGTCTATCGTAGCCCGCACACCAAGCGCTGACTCAAGACCCGACATAAGCGATTGGCTCGTTCGACCAAGGCCCGCCGTCAAGCGACCAAACCATGACGTCTGCTCCGCCTCCTGGCCTTGCACTGCCTCGTTTTTGTCAGTCAGATCAGACGACTCCTGCGTGTCTTCCTTCTGCTTCCGTCCAAACCACTTCATATTATTTGAGCTTCCTATCGTCGCCGCGTATGCGATCGGCGCTATGCTATGGGAGTTTACCATCAGGTGCTTGCATCATGAGCAAAAGTCGAGCGCGGCAGTCCGCGAACCAAATAAGGATTATTGGCGGGCAGTGGCGCGGAAGGAAGTTGAATTTTCCAGATGCTGACGGACTCCGCCCCACCGCAGATCGGGTCCGAGAAACCCTCTTTAACTGGCTAGCAGCAAATATTGCCGGCTCGAGATGTCTGGATGTGTTCGCCGGTTCGGGCGCTCTGGGCTTTGAAGCGCTATCAAGGGGCGCTAGCCATTGCTGCTTTGTCGATCAAAACGCGGCTGTGCTGAAGCAAATTCAAGTCAACTGCGGATTACTCGGCGCCACGGGTAACAGTGAACTTCTGCTCGCCGATGCGAGCAAGCCGATAGATGTTGCGGACACCTTCGATATCGTATTCCTAGATCCACCCTTCAAAGGACCTGCACTGGAGGCGTGTCTCGACTGGCTCCTGAAAAGTCCCTTACTAAAGTCTGACTCCTTGATTTACGTTGAGACCTCAAAGAATGCCTCCTGGCGGAACGAAGCCCTCGACATTATCAAAGACAAACAGGCAGGCGACGTCTCTTTCAAGCTAGCGCAACTGCGTTAGTTCGATTTGTCCTCAAGATTTGGGTTGTGTAGTCTCGGCCCGAAGAGATGACGAGCAGCTGTTATGCGTAACGATACGATTGTTTACCCTGGAACATTTGACCCTATCCACAAAGGCCACGTAGACCTTGTCGAGCGGGCAGCTAGCTTGTTCGATCGAGTCGTTATTGGCGTAGCAGATAGCGCAAAAAAACAGCCGCTTTTCTCAACCGAGGAGCGTATTGATCTCGCAGAGCAATCTTTTGCTCACCTCGATAATATCGAAGTAAAGGGTTTTTCTGGCTTGTCGATTCGTTTCGTTGAAGATCAAGGGTCGAACTGTGTTCTAAGAGGGATTCGTACAACGGCAGATTTCGAATTCGAATATCAACTTGCGAATATGAATCGCGCCATGAACCCCAACTTTGAGAGTATCTTCCTCACACCCACCAACGATCTGTCGTATATTTCATCAACGTTGGTTCGTGAGATTGCTTCGATGAACGGCGACGTTGAAGACTTTGTAACACCCACTGTACTCGAGGCGCTAAAAGCAAAATTTTCGGCTAACGCTGGCAGCTAGGACAAAAGACCGTTGAGCGATTGGACTGTCGTATCTCTCTAAGCGGTTTATCTTTGCAGCGCTTACAGGACTCGCCCGCACGGCCATAAACCTGCAAGCTCTGTGCGAAGTATCCGGCTTTTCCATCACCGCCCACAAAATCCCGCAACGTTGTGCCACCCACCTCGATAGCCGTCGCCAAAACTTGTTTGATGGCATCTACCAATAACGCGTAGCGCGCTTTACTGATTTTATTGGCAGCACGATCCGGCCTTATGCCCGCCATGAAAAGTGCCTCGTTAGCGTAAATGTTGCCAACGCCCACAACCACTTTTGCATCCATGATGAAATGCTTTATCGGCGCCGAACGCTTCCGCGATGTTCGATACAAATAATCAGCAGAGAAATCGGTCGAGAGCGGTTCGGGGCCGAGGTGATCAAGGAGCATATGCGAAGCATCATCCAGCCAGTGCATGCTGCCGAACCGTCTCGGATCGTGGTACCGGAGCAAAAAATCACTATCGAGCCCTATATCTACATGGTCGTGCTTGCGCGGTTCTTCGTTTTTCATAACAAGCCGCAATGAACCAGACATGCCTAAATGAACAAGAAGACTTCCATCCTGAAAATCAATAAGCAGGTATTTAGCGCGGCGCCGGGTCGCAAGCACTCTTGCGCCCTGTAGTCGCTGTTCCAAATCACTGGAAATCGGCCATCGCAACCTTCGGTCACGAATTGTAACCAACGTCACCTTGCGTCCAACAACGTGAGGCTCAATGCCTCGTCGTGTTGTTTCTACTTCTGGTAGCTCTGGCACCTGCTTTTCTCCACTCTCTCCGCTCTCTCCACCGTCTTTCCAAGCCCTGTGCGCATCCCTAGTCGCAAAACCTGCCTTGGAAAATGGTTGTCCTAAAAAGTCCGTCAGAAAACCAGACAGCGCTTCAAGAAACCTTTCGGCACGGACAAAAAAAACCCCGGCAATGCCGGGGTCTTCGAACTGCTTTGCACTTACTTGATCTTACCTTCTTTGTAGATCACATGCTTACGCGCAACTGGGTCATACTTCTTCATTTCCAACTTGTCAGGCGTTGTACGCTTGTTCTTGTCAGTCGTGTAGAAGTGGCCAGTGCCTGCTGTAGAATTCATTCGAACTTTTTCACGCATCGCTAACTACTCCTCAAACCTTTTCGCCGCGGGTACGAAGCTCAGAAAGAACTGTTTCGATTCCACGCTTATCGATGATTCTCATACCTTTGGGTGACACGCGCAGAGACACGAAACGCTTCTCTGACTCGACCCAAAAACGGTGATTGTGAAGGTTAGGCAGGAAGCGTCTGCGAGTGCGATTCTTCGCATGCGAGACATTATTGCCCGTCATTGGGCGCTTCCCTGTAACTTGACATACTCGCGACATCTGTCTGTCCACCAAAAAAAGGAGCGGCAAGATACCAAAGGCCTAGAGCTTAAGCAACACGCAGAGTTACACAAATCCTAAGTTTTTCAAGCTTTCACACCGGCCCGAGGCGACGATTAGGTGATCTGCCAGTGAAATATCGACTAGCTTCAAACATCTTGCCAACTTTCGTGTCGTCTCGATATCAGAAGCACTGGGAATAAGTGAGCCGGATGGGTGATTGTGCGCCACCACGACCGAGGCTGCCTGATGCGACAAAGCGCGCGTTAAAACGACCCTGTGATCTACCAATGCGCGATCAACCGAGCCGACAAACAGAATCTCGCTGGCAATAAACTCATGCTTAAAACCCAAAAAAACTGCGGCAAATGTTTCTCGAGCCCGCCCGTCCAGCGCTTCAACAACGTAACGCTTAAGCTCGCCCCACTGTATTCCCTTCTGACCGAACTCCAAGCACTGCTCTGCCATCAGGGTTTGTAAACGCAGCATGGCTTTAAGTCGTAGGCGCCCTGTTTTATCAAGTACCGGATGGCCGAGCTCACCCTCTGAAAGCCTCCGAAAAAATCCGCGCAGTGATACGGAGGATGGGCAGCTACACATTAACGTTTCCGCAGCAGACAGAGGAATGTTGAGAAGATCAGCTGTGAGTAAAATGCGAAGATGGTCATTTCTCAAAATTCACCCATGTGCCATCTATCGATTCGTTGACCCATGACAAGGACGCGATGGCGCAGTCCGTAGTTGGAAACATTTTTCAGTTCAAATTGCATCAAACCCCCTAAAACGTTGGCTTGTGGGAAGTACTACCAGTCAAGACCGGTAGGATTCATCGCAAGTGGATGCTACCTTTGACACCAACTTTCTCCCTTGCATTGAGCAAATGGAACGACTTTTAAATCGGAACTTCATCATTGGCATCACCGGAAGTATTGCCGCGTACAAAGCCGCTGAAATCACTCGCGAATTAATTCGCGAGGGGGCCAATGTACGGGTGGTCATGACGGAGGGTGCTTGCGAGTTTATTACGCCTCTGACTATGCAGGCGCTTTCGGGTAATCCTGTTCATACGGGGCTACTCGATACTGAAGCAGAGGCGGCAATGGGCCATATCGAACTCGCACGATGGGCAGACTCGATTGTCGTTGCACCGGCCAGCGCGGATTCCATCGCTCGGCTTGTCCAAGGCAGAGCGGATGACCTTTTGGGCGCATGCGTTCTGGCAACCCCAGCACCTATATTTGTCGCCCCCGCGATGAATCAAGAGATGTGGGCTAAAGCCGCAACGCAGGAGAATATTGGCGTTCTTCGGGAGCGTGGCGTCGGGATTCTAGGCCCAGATTCAGGCAGTCAAGCCTGTGGTGATATAGGCGCCGGTCGCTTACTTGAACCAAGCGAGATTGTTGAGTCGCTCATCGCCAGCTTCTCGACCGGCAGGCTCGCAGGGCGGCACGTCGTTATTACAGCGGGCCCCACACGAGAGCCAATATGCCCTGTCCGATACCTAAGCAACCGAAGCTCCGGCAAAATGGGGTATGCATTAGCTGAAGCTTGTTTAAATGCAGGTGCTCGTACGACGCTAATTTCTGGACCTGTCCACTGCGAGGCCGCTCAGGGTGTTGAGGTCATCCAAGTGGAAACTACTCAGGAAATGCTCGAGGCAAGTGTGGCCGTGGCAGACGGTGCAGATATCTTTATTGGTGCAGCCGCCGTTGTCGACTTCAAGCCCGAAACAATAGCAACGCAAAAGATAAAGCGCGCTGGATCGGAAGGCATGGAACTGAAGTTAGTTTCTAATCCGGACATCATCGCCACCATCGCGACTTCAGGCACGAGACCTAAGCTTGTCGTCGGCTTTGCTGCAGAAACAAATGATGTGTCAGCCCATGCACGCGACAAGCTTCAACGAAAGAACCTCGACTTCATTTTTGCTAATGACGTAAGTAATGAAGCCATCGGTTTCAATAGTGATAGCAATGCAGGGACACTGATCAGTGCAAGCAGCGAGATTGCAATGGCAATGTCGTCCAAACGCGTTCTTGCCGAGACGATCATCACTGAGCTAGTAAAACATCTGGCAGAAGAATGAGCGCCTCTTCAGTCCCACCAGAAGGTCATATTTCCACGGGAGATAGAGGCTCGAGTTTTGCTTCTCTTGCAGGCATCGCGCTCGCTTTTTTGTCTCCACTCCTTGCGGTGATTTATATAGGTACTGGTCTGTCAGCTTCAGAGGACGACTCTCTTTTCAAAGCCCAAGCGAATAATGCGCTTGAGCAGCGCACAACGCTCATCGAAACTGAGGTGTCGGCCATCACAAATGGCCTGGAGAGGGTACTATCCGAGGGGTTGTCCACGAAAAACCCGGAATCAATCATTCATCTCATCCCCGGCGGCACTGAATTACAGATCATTCCACTTAGCGATATGGGCGTTGCGAGCCTTGACCCCAGAGACTACGGGCTAACCTCTCTTGTTTTACTCGACAGCGTGCGCAAAACCTTTGAAACCGGCATCACCGGGCTTGAGGTAATTACGCATGAAGAAACACATAGGCTCGTGGCTGTCGGCCGGTTTACCACTCCTTCAGAGCAAGGCGTTGCAATCGCCACCCTGGATGGGTCAATTTTGGCCCGATGGATCAGTAAAGCCCCTATTGGCGAGTTCACCTTGTGGCAGACATTTGCGGACTCACCGAGTATCCCAATACTCCCGTTAGATAGCGACAGTATTCCCAATTCGAGCGGCATATCCAGCCAGTCCGTCAAAGGAACACCCTATGTCTTGGGGCTTAGTGTTGATGCATCACTAGTGCCCAAGGCACCCACACTCCCACTTCTATTTTGGCCCCTAATGCTCGCAGGCCTCGCCGCTAGCTACTGGGTTTTGGTTGTGAAGAGGCGCGCCGACTTAAAGGGTGATGTCAAAAGCATTCTCGAAACCGCGGATTCTCGCGAGACTGTCATCCTGAAGCATGCCGAGCTGTCGCCGCTTGCTTTCACGTTAAGACAGCTTGCCTCTAATAATAGAAGCCGGATGCGAAACTCGGACGCAGCCGCGGTAGCGCCTAGGATTAGCCAAAGCCCAATTGAACCAGAAGCCGAAACAGAACTTGCAGAGATGCCTGCAACTGGATCCGTTGCGAGAGAATGGTCGATTGGAAATGGGTCATGGGTTGGGATAACAGACTGTGACGGTGAGTCAGGGGAGCTAGCTGCACTCAAGAAAGTGGCATTGGGTATCGCAGGCCTCACAGCACGCTCTTCAGTACGATCCTTTGTGGTGTCCTCGCTTGGCGGGGAAGCAGAGGCGCGTGCAAAAACGTCTTTCATTAAAGCGCTGTTATCGGAAGGCGTTGACGTCATCGACGTAGGGTCAGTGCCGCCGCCGGTGGCACACATGGCAACACACAATGGAACTTCATCGGGCGCAGCCCTGATGATCCACCGAGACGAGGATGGAACGCTAACCGTTGGCGCTGTTTACAACCGCCAGTGGGCTGGAGAAAATTTTTGGCGAAAAGTAACGGCGTTGTCGAACGAGCCTATTACCACCCCATCTAACGGAAGAAGTATCAAGCTTGAACTGATAGACGATTATTGCGATCGCCTCTCCGCTGATATGGCAATGGCTAAAGAGCTCCGAGTGAACGTCTTATGCGATAACCCCGTGACATTGGCCATCGCCGAGAGGAGCCTGCAAAAGACATCCTGTGAAGTTCACGCTATGCGGCTTGATCCGGGCTTTACTAACCATGAAGCACAATTACTCGTTGCTGATCATGAAGCGAGCCTCAGCTTCATATTAAACAGCCAAGCTTCGCGTCTCGTTGTCCTCGACGAACACGCGAATCGCATGCGCGACGACCATGTATTTATGCTTCTAAGCCAAGACGCACTCGCACGACATCCAGGTAGTGACGTCATTTTTGGTAATAAGAGTTCGCGTTCACTGCCCTCGTTCATTACCTCTTGTGGGGGCGCTTCAACAATGGTTAACGCCACTCCTCATACTCTTCAGCGTGAGATGTCGGACACTGGAGCGATCATCGGTGGGGATTGCGATGGCACGGTTTATCTGCGCGACCGTTGGTTTGGTTCAGATGATGCAATATACGCAGCCGCTAGGCTCACAGAAATCGTCAGCAACGAAGGCGCACTAACAGACTTAATCGCCAACCTGCCCGAGACGTCGCTGAAGCTATTGCCGCTGGACGATAACAGTGCTTTACATGCGGCGCTGTTGGCGCTTCTCACGGACGAGGCCAATTTTGCAGGTGCTCGCATTTCACGGGAGGATGGAATCCGCGTGGATTTTGCTGACAGTTGGGTACACATCGATGCTTTTGCATCAAGCAGTAAGCCAACATTGAGACTTGAAGGTGACGACGATGTCTGCCTTGCCCGGCTTGCAGGTCTCATTACTGATCTTCTATCGCGCAAGTACCCTAAGCTTAAAATTTCATTTCCAACATCTACCATGACGACCTTTAGGAGCTCCTAAGTTATGTCATTAAACAGAACGGACGCTGAACAATTTGCTCGAGTCCTTACGGAATCGCTGCCTTATATCCAGCGTTTTACCGGTAAAACAATGGTGATCAAGTTCGGCGGTAATGCAATGACCGATCCTGAGCTTCACGAGAGCTTTGCCCGCGACGTCGTCCTCATGAAGTTGGTAGGTATGAATCCCATCGTTGTCCACGGAGGCGGTCCACAGATTGGACAACTGCTGAATCGACTTGGGATTGAATCCAGATTTATCGGCGGTATGCGGGTGACAGACGAGGAAACGGTAGACGTTGTTGAGATGGTGCTGGGTGCCTCAGTCAATAAGGAAATTGTCGACAGTATTCATCGAAATGGCGGCCGGGCGGTGGGCATCACCGGCAAAGACGGCGAGCTAATAAGGGCTAGGGCGCTCACCGGGCACTTGAGCGAGGAGGGTGCCGAGGATATTGGTCTAGTCGGGGAAGTAGAAAGCGTGGATACGGATATCCTGACCATGCTTGCGAACAGTGACTACATCCCAGTCATTGCGCCGGTGGCCGGAGGCGCTGATGGTCTTACCTACAACATCAATGCCGATCTTGTCGCAGGTAAGCTAGCAGAGGTACTGCAGGCAGAGAAACTGATGTTGCTGACTAATGTCACCGGCCTTTTGGATGGTGACGGAACAACACTGACCGGACTCACTACGCAACGCGTGGACGAGCTCATTGCCGATAAGGTGATTACGGGCGGCATGCTTCCGAAGGTGCGATGTGCCATGGAAGCCGTAAAAGCGGGTGTCACCAGCGCTCACATCATCGATGGGCGAGTACCCCATGCCACTTTGCTAGAAATCTTCAGCGATGAGGGCATTGGCACCTTGATCACGAACAAGACGATGGGTACGGTTGACCGCTCATAGTTGCAACTCCACATACGCACTGGCGGACACAATGCCCAAGAAACAAAGCGGTCGAAAAGAGCAAATCCTTCAAACACTGGCAGAAATGTTGGAGTCGAGCCCGGGAAGTAAGATCACCACCGCAAAATTAGCGAGCAATCTTGGTGTATCCGAGGCTGCCCTATATCGCCACTTTCCATCGAAAACGCGGATGTACGAATCCTTGATCGATTTCGTCGAAGACACGCTTTTTACGCGTATTACTCAGATTCTCAGCGAGGAAACAAAACAGTTATCGCGTTGTAAAAACATCCTTACCCTTTACCTGATTTTTTGTGAGCGCAACCCAGGTATCACTCGAATCCTAAGTGGAGATGCACTCATGGGCGAACACGAGCGTCTTCGCGATCGAGTCAGTCAGGTATACGATCGTATTGAGACCCAGTTGCGCCAGTGTTTGCGCATGGCTGAAATAGAAGAAGGTTGGAGAACAGCGATACCGGTTAACACTGCGGCAAATATGCTTCTAGCGACTGCTGAAGGAAGGGTTGCTCAATTCGTACGGTCAAACTTTTCACAATCACCCACGGATGGCTGGGAAGATCAGTGGTCAATTGTAACGGCCGCAATTGGCACCGAGGTGCCCAACGGTCAGTAACTTTGGCCCATAACGCGTTCCGTTAAGGCGACTAATTCCCGCGAAGTGCCCGATCCCGGCTAAGTGACCTGCGTAATACAACCACGTCTTGCAACTGAGCGAATCGGTCTCGGTCGCGAGCGTAGTCCTCAGTTACCGCAGCAACCTGGCCCTCGCGCTCTTCGATAGAGCGCCCTAAAGACGCGATCTCAGACCTCAAGGCATCAACCGTCGTTAAATCCCCCTCTGATGCTGTCTCACCACGACGCTCAACGTCAGCAAGTCGGCTCAGCGCAGTCTCTAATCGGCCTCTGGCCACCCGTTGATTGCTTGCCAAAATCGAAAGCCGGATTTTAAGTTCACGCAATGCCCGATCGCGGGCGGCATCGATATCTTCAACCGTGCTGTAGCGTAGGAGCAAAAAACGATCCCACTCTGCTAGCCTCTCGCGTTCGGCTTCAGCGCCTCTTTTCAATCGCTCGACAAGATCTTTGTCGTTTAACTCAGAGCCGCTTAGCTGACGCGGAACGACTTCAATAACTTCGCCTTGCGGATTTAACACCTCATAACCCCGACCAGCGAACTTGGCAGGTACGTGCCAATCCACAACGGTACCGCCCTCGTTGTTCTTGTAACGGTATAAGTTGTCAGCCGTGGCGATCGAGCAACTGACTAGCGCCGCTACCAGGGCCAGTCGCTTAAACACCATATTGCTCCCGGTAGGCATTCATTTGCTCCAAACTCGTCTCAAGTCCTGGTTGGGATCCAAGCCAATCGATAATGTCGTGCATGTTAATAACAGACGTCACCGTCAAGCCAAGCGTTGCTTGAACCTCTTCAACAGCCGATTGCTCCCCCACACCACGCTCACAACGATCAAGGCCAATGACAACACCTACGGGATTTGCCCCATGTTCTCTGATGAGATCGACGGAATGACGAATCGCTGTCCCTGCTGTAATCACATCATCAACAATCAGAATATCGCCATCCAAGGGAGCACCCAGCAAGATCCCTCCCTCACCGTGTGTTTTGGGCTCTTTTCTATCAAAGGTGATCGCTAGGTCTTTACCGTAGTCTCTTTGCAGTGCAATACCGGCCGCAGTCGCCAATGGAATGCCTTTGTAGGCGGGCCCAAAAAGACCATCTAGGCCGTCCAACATTGGCTTTGCTGCTTGGGCATAACAAGCACCCAAAGTCGCCATCGCTTCGCCCGTTGAAAAGACGCCCGCATTAAAAAAGTAAGGACTTACACGGCCAGATTTCAACGTGAATTCGCCAAACTTTAGCGCTCCAAAGCGAATTGCCAGTTCGATAAACTGGTGTTTGCTTTCCGATTCCTGCATCAAAACGCTCCACTGAAACGCAAATATAAAATGGTAAAGATTTAACCTAGCGGTGTCCTGACGTTTTAAGTCATAAACCAACTGGCGTAGTATACCTCTGTCGGTAATTGGGAAACAAAAATGAAGGTGTTGTCACTGGTGGTAGATGGCCTCGAGCGCGCTCGTGAAGATGGGCTCGTGCCATGGGTATTTGAACAAGGCGCCGACATTATCTGCTTACAAGATACCCGCTGCTCTGAATACTCGCTAACCTCGAATGACTTTTTCCCTAGCGATTATCACGCGTATTTTGCTGATAACTACGATAATCACCGAATCAACGGCGTAGCTATTTACTGTCGCGAAATGCCAAAGGCAATCATGTTTGGTCTGGGTTTTATGGACTACGACCCGTTGGGTTTGTATATCCAAGCAGATTACGCTGAATGCAGTATTGGCAGTATTTTGGTGCCTTCATCAAGGTCAGAAAACGCCGTGCAAAAGATGCATTTCCTCAATCAGCTGAGCGGCCACCTGCAGAAAGTACGTAATAAAAAGCGCGAATTTATTCTCTGCGGTGGTTGGGAACTCGCGTGGCAACCCAGAGACGCAGAGGAGTCGGGCAACCGACTCGATATCCCTGGCTTCAGCAGCGAAGAGCGAGACTGGCTAGCTTCGCTCTATAGAGCTGGGTATACCGATGCCTTCCGGCAAGTCGATCACGACGAAGATGATTTCACGTGGTGGCCTGAGGGAGATGACAAGCCGGGCCTCCGAACAGATACTCACATTATCTCCAACGGTCTAGCCGAGAGCGTTACGGCCGCTTGTGTCGAGAGCGAGGAGGCCTTCTCCAGTCACGCTCCCGTGATTATCGATTACGACATCAACCTATGATGAAGCTAGTGCAGCTACTTGAGCTGCATGAAGCTCAGTGCCTGCAGTCTCTGCAAGATCTAACAATGCGTTCAATTCACTGCGGCTGAACACCTGCTCTTCCGCTGTACCCTGCACCTCTATCAGACCACCGTCAGCCAACATGACAATATTCATGTCGCTGTCAGCGGTCGAGTCCTCAGGGTAATCGAGATCTAACACCGGTGTGCCTCGCCACATTCCCACCGACACCGCAGACACCATGCTCTTGAGTGGGTCAGTTTTTAACTCACCCTTACGCTGCAAAGCATTCAGAGCAGAAACCACTGCAACACTCGCTCCCGTGATAGCAGTTGTCCGAGTGCCACCGTCGGCCTGAAGCACATCACAATCAAGGGTTATCGTTCGCTCACCAAGTTTTTTCAGATCAATGCTTGCGCGCAGCGATCGTCCAATTAGCCTCTGAATCTCAACAGTGCGCCCGCTTTGCTTTCCCCGGACAGCTTCCCTATCGACTCGGGAGTTTGTGGAACCGGGCAGCATGCCGTACTCGGCCGTCAACCAGCCCTGTCCTTTGCCCCGCAAAAATCCTGGCACCCCCTCGCTTATTGAGGCCGTGCACAACACGCGCGTATCACCAAAGGACGCGAGAACACTCCCCGCTGCCTGCTTAGTAAATCCGAGCTCAAACGTGACTTCTCGCATTTGATCAGGTCGTCGGCCACTGGGTCTCTCACATGAAGTTGATGTCATTTCTCGCCTTTTTCTTGAGGGGTCTATCGCAATAGATGTTCCCGATCAGTCTACTTGATAGACTAATCACTTTGTTAAATGTTGGAGTATTACATGGCACAAAGCATGACAGGCTTCGCTAACCACACCACGACCCTGGGCGAGTGGAAGCTGTCATTTGAGTGCAAATCTGTCAACAGTCGCTTCCTCGACGTAACACTGAAACTTCCCGAAGCGCTGAAGACAACTGAGCCGCAAATTAGGCAGGCGATTAACAACGCTTTGTCCAGAGGCAAAGTCGAGCTGGCTATCCGCCTAGAACGTGACGACAGCACACCTGAAGTGCGAGTCAACGCGGAGAAGCTTTTAGAGCTTGCAAAGGCATTAAAGGCTATCCGAAACACATTGCCTAACGTCGAGGCACCATCAGCACTTGATGTGTTGCAGATGCCCGGCGTTTGGGTAACCGAGAAAACAGATGCTGAAAGTCTTGTTGCCAGCTGTCTGGACTGCGTACCGGATTTGCTGCGCGCATTAGTTGACCACCGCAATTCTGAAGGCGCGCGCTTGGAAGCGGTGCTTAAAGAGCGATGTGTCGCAATCTCAAAAATAGTTGCCACGTATCGCGAGGCACTCCCGCAGCTTAATACCGCCCATCAGACAAAACTCCGCGAGCGAATTGCTGCCCTTAATGTTGACCACGACGAGAAGCGACTCGAAGAAGAGCTGGCCTATCTTGCCAATAAGTCCGATGTAGCTGAGGAGCTCGATCGGCTTGAGGCACACCTTGAGGCAATTTATGAGTCTCTTCAAAGCAACGAACCGTGTGGTAGGCGCCTCGATTTTCTAATGCAGGAGCTGAATCGGGAGGCAAATACGCTGGGGTCTAAAACAACGTCACTGACCACGACCAACACCGCCGTAGAGCTAAAAGTGCTGATAGAACAGATGCGAGAGCAGGTACAAAACCTTGAATGAGATTGAAAAATTCAGCGGGCAACTCTATGTAGTCTCAGCGCCGAGTGGCGCGGGAAAGACATCGCTCGTCAAGGCACTCGTTGACGGTAACGACGACCTGGCTGTCTCGGTTTCTCACACCACACGGGCAAAGCGCCCAGGAGAAGTCGACGGTATTAACTATCACTTTATGTCGGTAGCCGAATTCAATGATCTCAAAGATCATGGCGGCTTTTTCGAGTGGGCACAGGTATTCGATAACTTTTACGGCACCAGTAAGCAGGGTGTGATCGATCAGCTGAATCAAGGCGTAGATGTTATCTTGGAAATCGACTGGCAAGGCGCCGCTCAGGTGAAACAACAAATACCGGACGCTGTCGCTATATTTATTCTGCCGCCATCCACAGCCGCATTACGCGAGCGCCTAACCGGGCGTGGCCAGGATGACGAGAGTGTTATCGAGCGACGAATGCAGTCAGCGCGAGACGAGATCTCACACTATGGTGAAGCAGACTATGTTGTTTTAAACGACCGGTTTGAAACAGCGCTCAACGAGCTACAAGCTATTATCAAAAGTCAGCGATTGACCCAGCGCCACCAATCATCGCGTTTAACCTCAGTCATTAGTGATTTACTGGGATAATGGCGCCCTACCAAGTATCGACAACTACCGCGTGCAGCCGATATACTGCGCGCCCGTTTAATTTCAGGAAGTCCACATGGCACGCGTAACCGTTGAAGATTGCCTAGACAACGTCGATAACCGATTCGAACTCGTACTGTTGGCCGCCAAGCGCGCTCGACAGCTGAGCACAGGCGGTAAAGATGCGCTCGTGGAAGTCGAGTCAGACAAAGCAACCGTTTTAGCGCTTCGCGAAATTGCTGAGGGTTTGATCACACCCGAAGTGATGGCGCGCGAGCACGAGCTCGAAGCAGAAGAAGAGTTCGCTGCGAGCTTCGAGACACCCGTACTCTAAGCAGCCCGGCCAAGGCTGAAAAGCTAGGACTCGTGTCAACGCCGCTGCAAGCACTAGGAGCCTCACTCACCGACGTATCTCGCCGGTTGAGGCTCCAGACAACTTCACGACCCCAACTCCTTCCAACACACAATCAGCGGCAGTCCTTAACTGGCTTTGAGGATGTGCTGAATACCTATTTGCCTCCAGAGCAGGTGAACACCATAAAGCGCGCTTACTACTACGCTGAGCAGGCTCACTATGGTCAGGCACGACGCACAGGTGAGCCCTACGTAACACACCCCTTAGCGGTGGCTACCGTTTTAGCGCGGATGCACATGGACCACGAAAGTATCATGGCGGCGCTGCTACACGATGTCATTGAAGATACTGGGGTTTCTAAGGAAGATATACGGACGCAGTTCGGTGAAGAAGTGGCCGATCTGGTTGACGGTGTGAGTAAACTCACCCACGTTGAATTTGACAGTGCAGAAATAAAGCAGGCCGAGAACTTCCAAAAAATGGCGCTGGCCATGGCGCGGGACATCCGCGTTATTCTCGTGAAGCTCGCGGATCGACTGCATAACATGAGGACGTTGGGCGCGCTCAAGCCCGCGGCCAAAAAACGCATTGCCAACGAAACACTCGATATTTATGCGCCGATAGCAACTCGCCTCGGTATGAACGAGGTGCGCATGGAATTTGAGGACCTTGGCCTGCGGACGCTGTATCCGATGCGAGCCCGACGAATCGAGGCAGCACGCGAAGCCGCGCGCGGTCGTCGTAAGCAGCTCATTGAGGACATTACGGAGCAACTCGAGCAAGCGCTCACGCGCGACCACATTGAAGGGAAGGTCATTGGACGCGAGAAGCACCTTTTCAGCATTTATTCGAAAATGCGAGAAAAGCGAAAATCCTTTTCCGACATCATGGATATCTTCGCCTTTCGCGTCATTGTTGACGATGTAGACGCTTGCTACCGGGCATTAGGTGTCGTTCATTCACTTTACAAGCCCGTGCCAGGCGAGTTTAAAGATTACATCGCCATCCCAAAGGCAAATGGCTATCAATCACTTCATACTGTCCTTCGAGGTATGCACGGTGTGCCAATTGAAATCCAGATTCGCACTTGCGACATGGAAGATATGGCCAACAACGGTATTGCCGCTCACTGGCTGTATAAAAGCAATCAGGACACCGCCAATATTCCACAAATGCGCGCTCGCGAGTGGGTGAAAGGTCTGCTTGAGATGCAACAAACGGCGGGTAATTCACTCGAATTTATCGAGAGTGTCAAAGTCGACCTATTCCCAGACGAGGTGTATGTCTTTACACCTCGTGGCGAAATTATGGAGCTTCCCAAAGGGGCCTGTGCCGTTGATTTCGCTTATGCGGTACACACTGATGTCGGCAATCGGTGCGTTGCTTGCCGGATCAATAACCAATTAGCTCCGTTGTCAGAGCCGCTTGAAAGCGGCGTAAGCGTAGAGATCGTTACCTCACCTGCGGGCAGGCCAACTCCCTCATGGCTGAACTTCGTCGTGACTGCACGTGCGCGGTCTCAGATTCGACATTTCCTGAAACAACAGCAGCATGAGGACTCGGTTGCGCTGGGGCAAAAACTATTGACCAAAGCTGTGGCAGCACTCTCGCCCGATGACGTTATCGACAATAGCGCCATTAAAGATCGCGTTGAAAGGCATTACCCAGGCTCGGACTACGAAACTATTCTCACCGACTTGGCGCTAGGGAATCAGCTACCGCAAGTTGTGGCCGCAGTGTTACTAGGCCAATCGGGTGCCTCGTTAGAAAATGATCAGAGCGCGATGGAGATCAAGGGCACCGAGGGCTATGTTCTGGTCTATGCTAAGTGTTGCTGTCCACTTCCGGGCGATCCGATTGAGGGCTTCCTTAGCCCTGACCGTGGTTTGGTTGTTCACCGCGAGGACTGTCGAAACCTCGATGATTTACGTGAGCAGCCAGAACGCCTAATGCCGTTGCGATGGGACGATCAGATCGAGGGCACCTATCCCGTTGCTTTGAGAATTGAAATGGCGAATCAGCGTGGCATGATCGCCACGTTGGCAACAAAGCTCAGCGCCATTGGCCTTAATATTGAGCGGATCTCCACTCAAGATGAGTCGGTGCATTTCTCAAATATCATAATCGAACTACAGCTCAATAGTCGGGTTCACTTGGCTCGCGTCATGAAGCGCATTCGCGTCATGGAAGGTGTCCGCAAAGTTGTTCGCTGCAGTCGACGCTAATCACATCACAGCTTGATCACCACAGGTAAAACCATGAACAATCGCGCAGTTATCAGCACAGCAGCCGCTCCATCGGCCATTGGCCCTTACTCTCAAGCAGTAAAAGTCGGCAATACCGTCTGGATCTCGGGTCAAATCCCTCTGGACCCCGACACGATGGAAATTGTTGCTGGCGGGATCGAGGCAGAAACCCGTCAAGTTTTTGCAAACTTACAGGCGATTGCGGAAGCCGCTGGTGGGAGCCTGGATAACTCAGTGAAAATCAATATTTCACTTACCGACTTAGATAACTTCCAAGTCGTCAACGGCGTTATGGCCGAGGTCTTCAGTGAGCCGTACCCAGCGCGGGCCTGTGTGCAAGTTGCAGCCCTACCGAAAGGTGTGCAGGTTGAGATCGAAGCCATTCTCGCTATTTGATCAATCGTTTTTCGATAGCTCGCTTTTCGATGACACATTCTTTAATAAGAAGCGCCGCTGACGTGCAGAACTGAGACCCCTGTTATGCGGGTGCTTGTCGCAAGGCGTCTATGTAGCCCTCACGGAAGCTCGGGTACCGAAGTGAAAAACCTAACGCTCGCAGCTTGGCGTTACTAACTCGCCGATTAGCGCGGGGCTGGTTATCACGTTGCCCCATTGGCTCACGACCAAGCGCTTGGAAACACCAAGCCTCCAGCTCCTCTGTCGTCACCGGGGTATTATCGTTTAGGTTAAGCGTCGCAGGCAGACCCTGTCCCTGCAAATCTCGTTTTATCAGTTCAGCGATGACACTCGCTGCATCGTCTCTGTGAATCCGGTTAGTAAAGCCGCCGCCGATGCGCGAGGACAAGCCCTCGAGTATTGGCCGCAACATAATCGGATTCGCGCCGTCGTAGAGACCACTTGGTCGGACTACTGTTGTGGTCGCGTGGCGTCGAAAGCACGCCTCTCCCGCAAGTAACGCATCGACAAACGGATCTCCCACCGCCAACGGTGAGTCCTCATCTATCCAGCCGCCAGATCGCTCTGCATAAACACGAGTCGACGATACAAAGATGGCTCTTCGAGCATTGCTCAGCAAGCCCGCTCCAGCAATATTCTCCGCAGCTTTTGCATAGCCTTTTTGATAACCCTCGACATCACGGCTCGCAGGCACGGGTGTGAAAATCAGGTAATCGGGCTTAATTTCGGTGGCTTTTGCGAGGCCCGCGTGCGATCCATAGTCGCCATGAATACAATGGCTCAACGCATCGGGTAAGCGATCAGGCCGGCGAGAAACACCGATCACGTCAGCGATTTCTGAAAGAGATGACAGGGCACGTGTCGCGAGGTCGCCAAAACCTATGAACATTACCGTTGGAGTCTTCACCTGTGTACCTTCGTCCCGCTATTATCAGAGTGCAAGGTAACCGAAGCTCACTGTGTCGAACAATATTCTTCAACTGCCACTCCGACAATTTAAAGGCGTTGGCCCAAAAGTTTTCAGCAAACTTGAGTCCATGGGGCTTAAGTCAGTTGAAGACTTACTGTTTCACTTTCCACTCAGGTACCAAGACAAAACTCGGCTTACTTGCATAGGCGAGCTTAGGGAGGGAATCGATGCGGTAGTGAGAGGCACGATACGGGCCTCAGGTATTGCCAAAGGCCGCAGACCTACCCTGATCGTAAAAGTAGACGATGGCACCGGACTGGTCACTTTACGTTTTTTCCACTTCCGTCGAGCGCAAGCACTACAGCTGAAAGTCGGCGATACCATTACTCTCTTCGGGCAACCGCGGCTCGTGGGGGGTGCCCCCGAATTTGCGCATCCTGAATATGCCGTTGGCGAACGGGAACCACAATTAGAGGAAGCACTCACACCGGTCTATCCGGTTACCGAAGGTATGGGTCAGTCCACCATGCGCAACTTGACGCAGCAAGCCCTCACCTATCTGACTCAGCACCCACCCGAAGACCTTCTTACAGACCTCCCTAGTGACAGCCCATCGATTGCAGAGTCGATCAAATTCCTACACCGGCCACCGCCCAAGGCTAATATCTCAGCCATTATTGCTGGCGAGCACCCCGCACAACTGCGTTTAGCGCTGGAGGAGCTTGTTGCGCATCAGATATCACTGCTGTCCCGACGTGCGCGAACGCATAAAAAAATAGCCATATCTGTAAAGTCAAAAGGGAACCTTGCTTCGGCGATTACAGCTGAACTCCCCTTTGCGCTAACGGCGGCTCAGACGAGGGTCTGCTCAGAGATCTTGGCTGACCTCTGCAAATCGACGCCAATGCTACGTCTATTACAAGGTGATGTCGGCTCCGGGAAAACACTTGTCGCTGCTTTAACAGCGTCGCATATGGTTGAGGCAGGACATCAGGTGGCCTTGATGGCACCGACGGAGCTGCTTTCCGAGCAACATTTTTCTGGCTTTCAGAAGTGGTTCGAGCCTTTGGGAATAAAGGTTCTCTGGCTCACGGGACAGATAAAGGGCAAAGCGCGAAAAACAGCGCTTGAGGGTATCAAGACGGGTGCGGTGGATATCGTTATCGGCACACATGCCTTATTTCAAGAAACGGTTGCCTTCAAGTCCTTAGGGCTTGTGCTTGTCGACGAGCAACACCGTTTTGGCGTCAATCAACGGCTCTCACTCACACAACGAGGTTTAAACGAAGTCACCCCGCACCAGCTCACGATGACCGCCACACCTATTCCCAGAACCCTCTCAATGGTGGCCTATGCTGATTTGGACTGTTCGACGATCGACGAGCTGCCTCCGGGTCGCAAGCCCATAACAACCGTGCTGATCGATAACGAACGTCGGCAAAGCGTTATCGAGCGTGTTGGAAACGCCTGCCAGCAAGGCCGACAAGCGTACTGGGTTTGCGCACTGATTGAAGAAAGCGAAGTACTGGACGCCAACGCTGCCGAAGTCACGGCAGCACAACTAACCGAAGCGCTCCCCAACCTCCGAATCGGACTGCTACATGGCCGTGTTTCTAGTCAAGAGAAGGCGGGCATAATGGCCGCTTTTGCTAATGGCGACTTAGATATTTTAGTGGCCACTACCGTCATCGAGGTGGGCGTCGACGTTCCCAACGCCAGTCTGATGATCATTGAAAATGCAGAGCGATTTGGGCTCGCCCAGCTTCACCAACTGCGAGGCCGAGTGGGGCGTGGAGCCGTTGAGAGTCACTGCTTGCTGATGTATCGATCACCGCTCAGTCAAACCGCTCGCGATAGGCTGACGGTGATGCGCGAGTCTCAAGACGGCTTTGTATTGGCCGAAAAAGACCTTGAGATCAGAGGACCCGGCGAAGTTTTGGGTACACGACAGACTGGCGTTTCGTCGTTTCGCGTTGCTCAGTTACCCGAGCACGACTATTTATTGGAGGAGGCGCAAGCCATGGCATCGAATCTGGTAAATACCGACTCGGCCCGCGCAGAGAAAATTGAGCAGCGCTGGACGCGCACGCTCGAGGCTTTTGCACATGTTTAATAACGACCGTAGTTCTTAATCACTGCCAACAGCTTCTTGCCGCCACGTTTTACAGCTACCATTCACAGCTATTGGTATAGGCTTTAAATAATGACCGCGCCCACATCCGGAAAGTTTGCTGCTTTGTTACGCGTCATGCGTTTTGATAAGCCGATCGGCACGTACTTGCTCTTAGCTCCCGCGCTTTGGGGGCTGATTATCGCCTCATCGGGCCTACCAACGCTCTTCCTCTTCATCACGTTTGTTGTGGGCACTTTTGTTATGCGCTCTGCAGGCTGTACCACCAACGACCTAACCGACAGAAACTTAGACGGATTCGTCGAAAGAACACACGACAGGCCGTTAGTAACGGGCGAAATATCCGTCTTTGAAGCGATGAGTTTGCTGGTTTTACTCCTCGCCGTTGCGCTTTGGTTAGTCATCCAAATTAATTGGCTAACAGTTCAACTCTCGATGATCGGCGCCATCCTGACAATCATTTACCCCTTTATGAAGCGGGTAACCCACCTGCCACAAGTAGTGCTAGGAGCAGCCTTCTCCTGGAGTATCCCGATGGCGTTCGCTGCAGCACAAAACCAGTTACCCACTGGGCTTTGGTGGTTATTTGCGGCAAATCTATTGTGGGTGGTTGTCTATGACACACAGTATGCAATGGTGGATCGTGAGGATGACCTTGAAGTTGGCATCAAATCCACTGCCATCCTATTCGGCGAGGCAGACACGCGGATAATCTTCTTATTGCAGCTATTTTGTTTGATGTGCTTCGTAGGGACGGGCATCAGCTTTGATCTTGGCCCCATTTATTACATCTCCGTAGCAATAGTTGCTGGTTTATTTCTGCGCCACCAACAACTCATTGGTGATCGGTCGCGCGCAAAATGTTTCCAAGCGTTCAACGAAAGTAAATGGATTGGCCTCATTGTCGCTACAGGTTTGCTGGGACACTTTGCGGTCCACCCCGTATAAGTAACGATGCAAACAAACCGGTAGCCGCGTGGAACTTCAAATTTTTCCGAATGTAAAAGACCTCCCGTCTAATAAATGGGCACAGGCATTTTCATCGGGCTATCCCTTTCTAAAGCAACATTTTTTGGCAGGATTGGAATCGTCGGGCAGCACGAGCGGTAACTCAGGCTGGCAAAACTGCCACCTCATGTTAAGCGAGGGTGATGCACCTGTGGCAATGGCACCTGGATTTCTTAAGAGCCATAGCTACGGTGAATACGTGTTTGACTGGTCGTGGGCAGACGCTTGGCATCGAAGTGGCCTTGAGTATTACCCCAAGCTGGTGACCGCCATTCCCTTCACGCCGGCAAGCGGTCCACGCATTTGGACCGACGACAACGCCGAGCACGCGTTAGCGGGCTTTATTGGTGCGGTCACCCACTGGTGTGAGTCAGAGAAGATATCGAGCTGGCATATTCTATTTCCGGAAGAAGAGGCATCACACGAATTAGCTGATCTCGGCTTAGTCCAACGAATGACCACACAGTTTCATTGGTTTAACCGTGGCTATTCCTGCTTCGATGACTTTTTGAGCGAGTTTAATAGCCGAAAGCGCAAAGCGTTAAAAAAGGAGCGGGCGGCCATGGCCACTCAGAACCTCCGGTTATTTACCAAAACAGGGTCTGAGATCTCAGAGAATGACTGGGCATTTTTCTACTACTGCTACCAAACCACCTATTTGAAGCGCAGCGGTCACGAAGGCTACTTAACTGGAGATTTCTTTACTGAGGTCTGTCCGTCATTAGGTGAAGACACCGTCATGGTCATCGCGCATGAAGGCGAAAACCCCGTTGCCGCAGCCCTCTATTTTGTTGATAACCATACCCTTTACGGGCGTTATTGGGGCTGTTTAAAAGAATTCGATTTCCTGCATTTTGAGGCTTGCTACTACCGCGGTATCGAATACTGCATAGAGAAGGGGCTGTCACGTTTCGACCCTGGCGCCCAAGGCGAACACAAAATTCAGCGTGGCTTTGAACCGACGCTGACTTATTCAAATCATTGGATCGGTGAGCCAAGGCTCAAAGATGCTGTCGCTGATTTTTGTAGGAGAGACTGCGACCACGTCCGCAGATATCGCGATGAGGCAGCGACGCTGCTCCCTTTTAAACAGCAGAACTCCTAAGCAGGCGCTTCATCACGCAAAAAGACCCATTGATCACCCTTCGACTCGGCTTCACTGTAGTAATAACCTGCTTCGGCGAAAGATTTTAATGCCTCAGGTTCGGTAATGCGGTTGTCGATGATGTACCTCGCCATAATGCCACGCGCCTTCTTGGCAAAGAACGAGATCATCTTGTACTGGCCGTTCTTGAGGTCTTTAAACTGCGGCGTAATGACATCTGCGTTAAGCAGTTTAGGCTTCACCGCTTTGAAGTACTCGTTAGAAGCAAGGTTGATCAAGACTTCTGTATTCGCGCTAACTAGATCTTCATTCAATGTGTCCGTTAATTGCGCGCCCCAAAATTCATAAAGATTTTTACCACGCTGGTTTGCAAACTTAAGTCCCATCTCGAGACGGTAGGGCTGCATCAGATCAAGCGGTCGCAGAAGACCGTATAGCCCCGAGAGAATACGCAGCCGATTCTGTGCGAAAGCGAGATCCTCTTCCGACAGTGTCTCAGCCTGCAAACCCGTGTAAACGTCGCCTTTAAACGCTAGAACGGCCTGTTTAGCATTGTCTGAGGTAGACTCAGATTGCCAGTTCATGAACCGCTCGTGATTTAAGTGGGCAATCTGTTCGCTTACGCCCATCAAGCTACGAATATCGTCAGGGTTGAGACCCCTCGCGTCCTCAACGAGAAGCGCCGACTGATCCATGAACCTCGGCACGGTGGACAACTGAGTAATTGGCGCCGTGTCGTAATCAAGTGTTTTTGCGGGTGACAGTACAGTAAGCACGATGATTCTCTCTGCAATTGCTGTTCACTCGATGATAACCTTCAACGTCGGCTTGAGGAACGGGTTAACACAGTGAACTACTGGGCAACTTTTGCGCAGACCATCAACCACACTAATCGCGCAATTGGCAGTGGTGTTGCGTATGCGAGTATTGCGATGGCACTTGTCACCACCGGTGTTGTTATTCTCCGTTATGGTTTTGAGCAAGGTGCCATCGCTGCTCAGGAATCGGTACTTTATCTGCATGGCACCCTTTTCATGCTAGGCGCTGCGCCCACCTTACTCGCCGACAAGCACGTCCGCGTTGACGTCTTTTACAGGAATTTCAGTGCACGCCAACAAACTTGGGTGAACACGCTTGGGCACACGTTATTCACAACACCTATCTGCCTACTGGTCATCTTTGGCTCTTGGGGCTATGTCGCTGAAAGTTGGTCGATCATGGAGTCCTCACCCGAACCCGGCGGCATTCCCGCAGTCTTCCTTTTAAAAACGCTGATACCTGCGATGGGCGCACTGCTTTTGTTGCAGGCGATAAGCGCAGTCATCTGTGGCCTGGTTGAGTTGAGCGAGGTGCCTACCAATGATTGAAGGTGAGTTAGCACTCGCTCTCTTTGCAAGTGTCTGCATTCTGCTGCTTTTTGGTTTTCCTGTCGCGCTTACCTTGGGTGGTACAGCATTGCTTTTCGCCTCGTTCGGTGTCATTGCCGGTCATTTCGATGCAAGTTTCATCGCCGCTTTGTCCGGCCGAATCTTCGGCACCATAACCAATGAAACGCTGGTAGCCGTCCCCTTATTTATTTTGATGGGTGTAACACTCGAACGCGCAAAAATTGCTGAAGAGCTACTCACGGCAATGGCAAATGCCTTGGGCAATCGGACCGGCGGATTAGGCATAGCGGTCATCATAGTGGGCGCACTCTTGGCGGCTAGCACTGGAATTGTGGGGGCGACAGTCGTGACAATGGGTGTGCTTGCACTGCCCTCTATGTTGCGCGCCGGATACGACCCCAAGCTCGCAACCGGGCTCATTTGTGCGACCGGAACCCTCGGCCAGATCATCCCGCCATCAATCGCGCTTGTCCTGCTCGGTGACATTATGTCGACGGCCTATCAGCAGGCACAACTTCAAAGCGGCATCATCAACACACAAACTGTTTCAGTTGGTGATCTCTTCGTAGGCTCCTTCGTTCCCGGTATCGTACTGGTCGGGCTTTATCTCGGCTATTTACTCTTCATCGGCTGGCGAAATCCAGCAAGCTGCCCGCCACCAAACGAGGAAATAGCTGCTGCGAATATCAATGTCATAAGCGCAATTATCCCGCCACTTGCCCTCATAACCATCGTGCTTGGTTCAATCATCTTAGGGGCGGCGACACCAACCGAGGCCGCGGGTGTTGGTGCTGTAGGCGCGATGATCTTGGCCGCTTACAAAGCTGCACTCAGTACAACCGTCATCAAAGAGATTGCGCGTTCCACCATGGAGACCACAAGTATGGTCTTCTTAATTTTGATCGGTGCGGCGCTCTTTTCTCTCGTCTTTAGAGGCTTTGGGGGTGATGAGATTATCGAGGCTTTCTTTGAAAGCCTGGGTGGTGGACCGCACGTCGCGCTACTCATCGTGATGTTAGTCATGTTCCTTCTTGGCTTTATTCTCGATTTCATCGAAATCACATTTGTCGTGGTTCCGATTGTTGCGCCTATTTTGCTTTCGATGGGCTTTGACCCCATTTGGTTGGGTGTAATGATCGCGGTTAACCTACAGACCTCATTTCTAACGCCTCCCTTTGGCTTCGCACTTTTTTACTTACGAGGTGTTGCTGATGAATCGGTGGCCACGAGTGACATATATCGTGGCGTTGTTCCCTTCGTACTGATTCAGCTGGCATTGCTCGCTGCACTTTGGCTAGTGCCAGACATTGTCACCTGGCTGCCAAGCATGATGGGGCGTTGATCTAAGGCGCCAAAGCAACAGTACATGTGACATGAGACCTTAAGTCACGAACGCCATTTCCGGAGACAGAGATGAACCCCATTGATGAAAACCCGAGGCCCCAGGGTGAACTCGCACTGCAAACCGTTGCTATGCCGGCGGACACCAACGCCAATGGCGATATCTTCGGCGGCTGGCTGCTGTCTCAAATGGACATTGCGGGTGGCGTGGCGGCGGCAGAGGTTGCGAGGGGTCGCGTTGCAACAGTAGCCGTGCAAGGTATGTCTTTCCTCACCCCAGTTCACGTTGGTGCCGTAGTGACCTGTTACTGCGACATTCTAGATATTGGTCGCAGCTCGGTTCGCGTACTTATTGAGGTGTGGATCAACTCCCAGCACGACGGAGAACCCATCAAAGTAACCGAAGGTGAGTTTATTTACGTCGCAATCGATAACGCAAAGCGGACCCGTACTATTGGTCAGTAAAAGAGATCGGCGGTAGTACCCGGTCCCTTGCATTCAAATAAGCGCGCTCTGAGATTTCGTGGTATGTCCGCACACCATCGAGAAAGTCTTCATAGGACGCGGAAATCTTCGCCGCCATCGGATCGTCTTCCTTAAGTTTATCGAGCGCGATCACCGCATTACTGTGCAGAATATCCATCACATCATCTGGCAGTGGACGAAGTTTTGTTTCATATTCGTCGAGCAGGCTGGTCAGCGACGAATTATTGCGCGCAGTGAATTCATCCAGCATGTCCTGATTCGTTGCTCGGGCGGCACCCTCAACGATGGCTTGTAAGTCCGCAGGTAAGCGATCGAACGCTTCTTGGTTCACGGTAAATTCGAGCATGGCGCCGGGCTCATGCCAGCCTGGATAATAGTAGTACTCAGCAACTTCCATGAGACCTAAGGTACGGTCGTTATAGGGTCCTACCCATTCGACAGCGTCGATAACACCGGTTTGCATGGACGTGTAAATTTCACCACCGGCCAATCGGACAGATGTACCGCCAGACGCTGTGAAAACCTCACCGGCGAGACCTGGAATACGCATTTTTAAGCCCTTGAGGTCTTCAGCCGACTTGAGCTCCCGGTTAAACCAGCCCGCCATCTGAACACCCGTAGACCCGCCTGCGAACGGTCGAACACCAAAAGGTGCATACAGCTCACGCCAGAGTTCCAAGCCACCGCCGTAGTGCAACCAGCCGTTCATTTCCTGCGCCGTCATGCCAAAGGGAACTGCGGTGTAGAATACAGAGGACGGAATCTTTCCCTTCCAGTAGTACGAGGCACCGTGCCCCATTTCGGCGACACCCTGTGAAACAGCGTCAAAGACCTCGAAAGGCGGCACAACTTCGCCTGCACCGTAAACTCGAATACTCAGTCTACCGTTACTCATTTCCTCGACCCGACGGGCAAAATTCTCAGGGGCGGAACCCAAGCCCGGTAATCCTTTGGGCCAAGTCGTCACCAATTTCCATTTAATTTGCTCCGTGCTGACAACTTGCGAGCCGTCGACTAACACAGGCTCTTTTTTCTGCGAATCAAGCGCCCATAAGCCCAAAGTGCCAACCCACAAAAGCAGTAGACCAACTACGGCTATCGGTAGAACAGTTCTCTCGTTCATGAGCGCCTCACAGTGCTTGCAGGTTCGCGTATTGCAAAACCAACCATTTACTTCCTTCGGCGAAGTTTACCTCGATGCGCGCATTCGCACCGCGACCTTCTATGTTAAGGACCATACCCTCACCAAACATTGGATGCAGGACGTGCTGCCCCAAACGTAGTCCAGAATCGTTAGAGCTAGCAGCGGGTTGTTGAAGTCTGTCTACCAGAGGGCGCGTCAAGCCCCCGTGAAGTCTGACCTCTTCAATCAAATCAGCAGGTATTTCTCGGACAAACCGTGAGGGCGTGTTGTAGGTCTCGCTGCCGTGTAAACGACGACTCTCAGCATAGGTAATTAGAAGTCTTTGTTGCGCGCGCGTAATCCCGACATAAGCGAGCCGACGTTCCTCTTCTAAGCGCCCGGGTTCCTCGACTGACATACGGTGCGGGAAAAGGTTTTCCTCCAGGCCAGCCAAAATCACAAGCGGAAACTCCAGACCCTTTGCGGAGTGCAGAGTCATCATTTGCACACTGTCCTCGTAAGGGTCTGCTTGACTATCACCTGCGTCGAGGGCGGCACTATCCAAAAATTGCTGCAGGGGAGAGAGGGTGTCGTCCTCGGCTCTGAAGGTTTTAGCAGCGGAAACCAATTCCTCTAGGTTCTCAACGCGAGCCTGACCACGCTCACCTTTTTCCGCTTTATGGAAATCAATGAGCCCAGTCCGATGAATAATGTGCTCCACCATTTCCTCAAGAGGAAGTTCGAGCGTTTCGCTATCTAGTTCGTTTATAAGCGCAGCGAAACCTGCCAATGACGAGCGAGCTCTGGCCGCTAGCAACCCCCGCTCCTGCACCAAACCGATAGCTTGCCACATGGAGACACCATGTTCGCGCGCCACAGCGCGCAGCTCATCAATGGTTTTACTACCAATGCCGCGAGTTGGCGTGTTTATGACACGCTCGAGCGCGGGGTCGTCACCACGACCGATCATCAATCTGAGATAAGCGAGCGCGTTGCGAATTTCGAGACGCTCATAAAAGCGTTGCCCGCCGTAAATTCGATAGGGCAGCCCCACACGGATCAGCGCTTCTTCAATAACCCGTGACTGAGCATTAGAGCGATATAAGATGGCACTCGATCGGCGCGTATTTCCCTCATCGGTCCAGGACTGAATTTGCTCAACGATAAAGCGAGCCTCGTCCTGCTCATTAAAGCCCGCGTAAAGCTTGATCGGCTCGCCATCGTCGCCGTCAGTCCACAGGTCCTTACCCAGACGTCCTGAGTTATGACCAATGACACCGTTAGCTGCATCCAAAATGGTTTTGGTAGAGCGATAGTTCTGTTCAAGCCGGACGGTCTGAGTATCTTTGAAATCGTGTGTAAAACGCTGGATATTCTCGATCTTCGCACCACGCCAACCGTAGATCGACTGATCATCATCACCTACAGCAACAACCGGTATTGCCTCACCGGCCAACACGCGGAGCCAGGCGTATTGAATCGAGTTGGTATCCTGAAACTCGTCTACCAACAAAATATTGAAGCGCTCTTGATAATGTTTGAGCGTTTCAGGAGACCGCAACCAGAGTTCGTGGGCACGCAATAAAAGCTCCGCGAAATCGACCAAACCGCCACGCTGACAGGCCTCCTCATAGGCTTCGTAGATGCGCACCATGGTCCGCGTATAGAGATCGCCCATTGGCGGGTCGATGTGCTTTGCTCGCAGCCCCTCATCTTTTTGCCCGTTGATAAACCACTGCGCTTGCTTTGGTGGCCACTTCGCGTCGTCTAGACCGAGCTCTCGACAGACGCGTTTTACTAATCGAAGCTGATCGTCGCTATCGAGAATTTGGAAATTCTGCGGCAAGCCTGCTTCTGCCCAATGCGTTTGAAGTAACCGATGTGCGAGGCCGTGGAACGTGCCAATCCAGAGTCCGTGAGTCGGTCGCCCGAGCATTTCCTCAATACGACCTCGCATCTCCTTCGCGGCTTTATTGGTAAACGTCACCGCCATTACGGCATAGGGCGAAACGCCCTCGGCGCGAATTAGCCACGCAATCCGGTGAACCAGAACGCGGGTCTTACCCGAGCCCGCTCCCGCAAGCACCAGTTGATTGCCACGCTCCGCAGCAACTGCCGATCGTTGAGCTTCGTTTAAGCCATCGAGAATATCTGATACGTCCATTGTCACAGTGTACTAGAAACCGGGATTTACAACGTCACTCTCGACACCATCAGCCCACCTTTCTGCTACTCTTCAGTGGGGTTTGGGAGGTCACAGCATGGACGACAAAGACGACGACAAGAAACGCGTACTCACGCCACCCTCGGAGTGGGCTGACGGGATGAAACCAAAGTCATCATCTGAGGCTGAAGAGATTGACGATAGCACAGACTGGCTTGAGGACGATGACTTCGAGGCCCCGCCTAAATCTGAGCGTTCGAGTGGCACAGAATCTTCTGCGGGTGAGGAGCCTTCAGCGGGTAAAGAGCCCTCAGCGGGTAAAGAACCTTCAGCAACCGAAGCACACGCATCTGAGCAGCCAATAAGTTCAGATGCTGACGCGATTCTTACCGACCACGGCGAAGCTCAAGCCGAGAAAGCGAGCCGTTCGAAACTGCCCTGGGCGATTGCTATCGCTGGGTTCATTGTTGCGGGCGGCATGGGCGGACTGTGGCTCGATGCTCAGGACTCTGCAAAAGCAGAGATAGCTGAGCTCAAAGACACAATTCGATCGATGAAGCGTGCAGAAAACAAACAAACCAGCCAAGACGGTACTTTAATGGCTGACAACGAAGCGCTTCAGCAACAAATCGCTGCACTACAACAGCGGAACAACCAGCTTTCCGGCGAAAATGAGGCGCTCAAGAACCGCGAGGCGGAGAGAGCGCAGCGCGCGATATCGGCGTCGACCAAAACAGAATCAACAACAGGTGCACCAGCAGGTGGCTCTGCAACGCCTGCAACATCACCGAGCCCACAGATCGAGGCAGAGACCACAGTGGCACCTCCCAGCCAAACGGGTGGTATATGGTTCGTCAATCTCGAGAGTCACAAGAGCCAAGCGGTTGCGAATGAACGCTTAGGTTTGTTGCGTACAAAGATTAGCAATATCAATCTCTCGGTTGCGAGTGCCAACGTGAATGGCCAAAGCTATTATCGTGTAAGAGCCGCTGGCTACGCCTCGAAAGCGGATGCAACAGCAGCGTCGAAGTCGATGGCTCAAACACTTATGGCCGGACCTTTTTGGGTAGGCAAAGACAGCGAGAAAGTCAGTCAGACGCCCGCGAAAGCCATTGCACCCGTCAAAACACAGATTGCCAAGCAAGCACGAACAATCGCCCCAAGACCAACTGCACGGCAGGCCACAGCTAAACAGCCCATTCAGCTCCGGTCTCTACCCATGAGCAACAACTGGTTTGTTTTCGTTGATACCTACGACAGCGGTCAGCGCGCCGACGAGGTTATTTCGACACTCAACGACCAAGGGCTCGATGCCAAAGTGGCTGTTGAATCGCGCTCAGGCGAACTCTTTTACCGCGTCCAAATTGTAGGGATCGAAAGTGAAGCAACCGGCAATACCATCGTTGCCCAGCTCAAGGCCGATGAATTCAAAAACGCGCGTTTGCGAAAAACGGTCAACTAAATTCCGGTAATCCAAGGCTGAGGAAACCGATCGAGCATGATCTCCGTCTTTTCCGGTAACTCACCCACGCCAAGCGACACCCACATAATCAGGAAAAAAAGAAGAATCACGATGCCTTGCCGGCGGCCTTTTGAAAGGCCAAACCGATTTGCATAGTGATGCATTGGATCGGCGATGATGCCGCCTGCGATTGCAGTGATTGCCCAACCCAAATAAGGGTCATTTCCCCAAAAGGACTGTACGAAACCAGCGTATAGGATTGGCACTGCTAAAATTAGGTTTAACCATCGAGGCATTAGATAGGTCCCGTGCTTCGTATCGTCCTCATGTTTTAGATCCAGACGTCTTGAGGTGCGGTGAGCTCAGACTTTGCATCGCCAGTGTTGACGACACCTGCTGGCTCCACCAACAGCACTTTGGCTTCGGAGGCCGCGTGTGGGCGGTGACGCATACCCTTTGGAATAACTAACATCTCTCCCTCACGCAAAATGACAGCGCCAGACTCTAGATCAATGATTAGCTCACCTTCGAGCACAATAAAGGTCTCATCAGTATCTTGATGCTGGTGCCAAACAAACTCCCCTTGGAGTCGCACCAGCTTGAATTGATAGTCATTCATTTCAGCAATGACTTTAGGGCTCCATTGTTCCTTGAACAAAGTGAGTTTTTGATTGAAGTTGATCTTTGTTGGAGATGGTTTCAAAAGCGCTTCCTCCTACTGCGATTCACAGATACAGCGGGCTTACTGCTCTCAACCAGCAGGCGCCCATTGGCTCGACGTTAAAACATAAACG
>CBFHQN010000003.1:0-44518 GCA_965657765.1 Luminiphilus sp.
GGATGGATGCCGCCATGGATATCAAAAATCTGCCTCATGCTGCAGCCTGCTCCGGCTCAGGGGTCTCGTCCGAGCTTCGGTCAGTCGCGATCAGGTTTTCGCGAGAGGAGTCATCTGGCAGCGGCCAGTACCAGTGCTGAATACCACCTTTGCGAGGGATCATATCGATACAGTCGACAGGGCAGGGCTCAACGCATAGATCACAGCCGGTGCATTCATCGATGATCACCGTATGCATTTGTTTGGCTGCGCCCAAAATCGCATCGACAGGACAGGCCTGAATACATTTTGTACAACCAATACATTCGTCTTCTCGGATGTAGGCAACCGTGGGCTCAGCTTCGACACCGTGTTCCGCGTCTAGGGGCTCGGGCTCGACATCGAGCAAATTGGCCAGCGCTTGAATCGTATCCTCACCGCCGGGAGGGCATTTATTAATGGAGTCGCCCTCGGCGATCGCCTCAGCATAAGGCCTACACCCGGGATAACCGCACTGGCCGCATTGTGTCTGTGGAAGAATACTGTTGATTTGGTCTGAGAGCGGGTTGCCCTCAACTTCAAAGCGGACAGCCGCAAATCCTAGTAGGCCGCCGAAGACGATGGCCATACCAACGAGCGCGGCCAGGGCGAGCAAGATCGGATTGGCAAGGATCATCTCAATCATTAGACCAATCCGGCAAAACCCATGAAGGCGAGTGAGGCAAGTCCAGCAGTGATCATTCCGATGGCAGCACCCTGAAAGGCCTCTGGCACGTCAGCAACAACAAGACGCTCGCGCATTGCGGCGAACAGTACCAATACCAAAGAAAAGCCAAGGGCGGCGCCCATACCATACACCAGGCTTTGCATGAAATTATGTGCCTGGTTGATGTTGAGTAGCGCAACACCCAGGACGGCGCAGTTCGTCGTGATAAGCGGCAGGTAAACGCCAAGAACGCGATGAAGTAACGGACTCGTTTTTCGCACCACCATTTCTGTAAATTGAACTACCACCGCAATCACCAAGATGAACGACAGTGTTCTCAAATACGTGAGATCGAGTGGTGCAAGCAGGTATTCATACGTCAAATAGCTACAGACGGAGGCGAGTGTAAGGACGAACGTGGTCGCGGCAGACATACCGATGGCCGTATCGAGTTTGTTTGAGACGCCCATAAATGGGCACAGGCCCAAGAACTGAACCAATACGAAATTATTGACCAATACTGCGGCAACCAGCAGTACGGCATAGTCCCCTAACATCTTACTCCAGCAGGCTTTTAGACCCGTCTCATTGAATCGCCCCCAATAGTAAGGAATCGTGGGCCAATCGAACAGTCATTGTTTGGACTTACACTAGTGATATTTTGGAATAGCAATAGTGCGTGATGTTATCGGTTTACTGCTTACCCGCTTCCACCATGGCTGCTACGGCGTCAGGATCGATCCGCTGGATAAGGGGAGAGAACTTGTTGATTGTGTGTCCTTCCAAAGGCGCAGTCAGATCGGTCCAATTCAGAGACAGATCCAAGAACGCTTCGCTCTTCTCCGCCATCATGGGCAGTACTGGTTTGAGATAGGTCATAAGGATGCGGAAACAATTAATGCCTACCGAACAAGCGTCCTGAACTTCTTGCTCGCGACCTTCCTCTTTTGCTAGTACCCAAGGCTTTTTCTCATCGATGTACTGATTCGCTCGATCCGCGAGCGCAATGATCTCGCGCATTGCTCGCTGAAAATCCCGTGCTTCATAGAGCGCCGCGATGGAATCACCTGCACTGATCAATTCATTCAGCAGCTCGGGTTCACTGCACGTTGCGCTGAGCTGATTTTCAAAGCGCTTGCGCAGGAAGCCAGCACAGCGACTCGCAATATTTACAACTTTACCGACCAAGTCGGAATTAACGCGCTGGACAAAGTCCTCGAGGTTGAGATCCATGTCATCAACGTTCGGGCTCAGTTTTGCTGCAAAGTAATAGCGCAGGTACTCAGCCTCAAGGTGCTCGAGATACGTTGAGGCCATGATGAACGTACCGCGACTTTTCGACATCTTTGTGCCGTCGACCGTGAGGAAGCCGTGGGCGAAAATCGCGGTGGGCTGGCGAAGTCCGGCACTCGCCAACATCGCGGGCCAGAATAGACCGTGGAAGTTGATGATGTCTTTACCGATAAAGTGATAGAGCTCCGTGTCATTACCGGGTTGCCAATAGCTCTCGAAATCGTCACCCGTGCGCTCGCACAGGTTTTGGTGGCTCGCGATGTAGCCGATGGGTGCATCTAGCCAAACGTAGAAGTATTTGTCGGGGTAGCCGGGAATCTCGAAGCCAAAATAGGGCGCATCTCGCGAGATATCCCAATCCTGAAGCCCCGCGTCAATCCACTCTCGGAGTTTGTTGGCGATTGGCGCTTGCAGCTGTTCACCTGATACCCATTCCGCAAGAAGATCCTGAAAGGCGCTTAGCGTAAAAAACAAGTGATCCGACGCTTTTTCTACAGGTGTTGAGCCAGACAATGCGGAAACTGGATCAATGACTTCCGTTGGGGAGTATGTGGCACCACAGGCCTCGCAGTTATCACCGTATTGATCTGGCGTCTTGCACTTCGGGCATGTGCCTTTGATGAATCGATCGGCGAGAAAGAGACCTTTAACTTCGTCGTAGGCCTGCACAACACTTCGGACGGCGATGTGTCCATTCGCTTCTAGACGTTTGAAGATCGTCTCAGACCAGTTCTGGTTCTCTGGCGAGTGAGTCGAGTGGTAGTTATCAAAAGAAATGTGAAAGCCCGAAGAATCGGCTTCGTGCAACGCTTTGATATTGGCGATATGTGTTTCTGGCGCGACGCCCTGTTTCTCCGCTGACAACATAATCGCGGTACCGTGGGCGTCGTCAGCACAGACATATTGGCAGTGGTGACCGCGCGAGCGTTGAAAGCGAACCCACATGTCAGTTTGCACTTGCTCGAGCATGTGCCCCAAATGCAGTGGTGCGTTAGCGTAGGGAAGAGCAGATGTGACGAGAATATTGCGCGCGGACATGGTGTTTGGGCTCAGGTAAAAACGGGCGCCATTGTAGCCGCACCGCGCTACCGGTAACAGTGGTGACACCCTCCGATGGGAAAAAGTCCACCTTACTTACCCGCCTTACTTAACCGCCTTACTGAGAGGTAACGACGTCTTTACCTTCCTCTTCCGAAAGTCCCTCACTCATCGCCACTTGTTCATAACTGAATCGATGTCACCCATGAACCAGTGGCTGATATATACTCGCCACCTTTTCCGGATGCAGTCTTCAACGAGGGGTTAAATGGCGCAGGGTGTTAGCACAGTAAAGCATGTCGTTGCGATTGCCTCTGGCAAAGGCGGTGTGGGTAAGTCGACTGTATCCGTCAATCTTGCGGTTGCTGCAGCCCATCTGGGTTTAAAGGTTGGCTTACTCGATGCGGATATCTACGGGCCAAGCCAAGCGCGCTTACTCGGCATAGCCGACGGTATTATGCCCGATGTCATTGAGGAAAAGATTTTTCTTCCGATTCAAGCACACGGCATTGCTGCGATGTCGATGGCATTTTTAACGCGGGAAAAAACGGCAATGGTCTGGCGTGGTCCAATGGCAAGTGGCGCGCTGCAGCAAATGATTGAATCCACACAGTGGGGTGACTTAGATGTCCTGTTTGTTGATATGCCGCCCGGAACAGGTGATATCCAACTAACGCTATCGCAGCGCACGCAATTGGCTGGGGTGGTTGTTGTTACCACTCCTCAGGACATCGCGCTGATTGATGCGCGTCGCGCCGTTGAAATGTTCAACAAGGTTTCGGTGCCCGTCCTTGGCATTATTCAAAACATGGCGACGCATGTCTGTTCAAACTGCGGTCATGAAGATCCGGTTTTTGGCAGTGAGGGCGGCGTGAATTTGGCAAATGAATACGATTCGCGCTTGCTTGCGAATATTCCCTTGTCGAGACAAATTCGCGAGACAAGCGATGCAGGGCAGCCGATTGTCATTGCCGAGCCAGAAAGCGCAGGTGCCATGGGATATCGAGATGCAGCAGCAGAGGTTATGGCTTCTTTGGAGGCTGCAACACGTCCCCCCACACCGACGATAAGCATGACGGATTAGGCTGATTGATCCCGATCAGTGACGAAAAATTGCAGGAGTAAACGTGAGTATTAAGTCAGATCTTTGGATTCGTCGAATGGCCGATCAACACAAAATGATCGAGCCCTTTGAGGCTGGGCAGGTGCGGCATAACAGTGCTGGTGAAAAACTGATTTCGTACGGTACCTCTAGCTATGGATATGACGTTCGCTGCTCTCGCGAGTTCAAGGTGTTTACGAATATCAACTCTGCGACCGTTGATCCGAAAGCATTCGACAACGACTCATTTGTTGATGTGGAGAGTGATGTCTGTGTCATTCCTCCTAACTCTTTTGCCCTGGCGCGAACGGTCGAGTATTTCCGGATCCCGAGAAATGTACTGACTGTTTGTTTGGGTAAGTCGACTTACGCTCGTTGCGGCATCATCGTCAATGTGACGCCGCTTGAGCCAGAGTGGGAAGGGCACGTTACGCTGGAATTCTCGAACACCACGACACTGCCTGCGAAGATCTATGCTAACGAGGGTGTTGCTCAGATGCTTTTCTTCGAATCTGATGAGGTCTGTGAAACCAGTTACGCTGATCGTGGTGGTAAGTATCAAGGGCAAACTGGCGTTACGCTGCCCAAGACGTAATGCTTATTGAGGCGGTTCCGGCTGGCCTACTTCATCCGGCCAAATGAGAGACTTAATCTCTACCTTGATCGTAGCGCTGCGCTCAACGTGTTTGGTTCTGACCATCAAATAGTCGAGGCTTGGTGCTAGCCAAATCTCGGAAGCGCGTTTGTTCGGATTCTTATGCACCGCTTGATAGTGAACGGCGTCGATGTTTCCTAGGGGCGTCCGCAGCGTCTCATTCGGCAGACGACGCCAAGACTTATCACTAATCTTTGCACCGTCGACCACTCGAAATTGCAATGTTTCCGGCGGTGCATCCGATTGCATAAGTGTTAACCGTAACTGTTGCTGCTGCGAAAATTGATCGAGCACACCGGGCTCTAGTGTGTGTTCGCTCCACTCGCCGCGCTTCATGCTTTTTATGAGGCCGAGCTCCCTATCAAACTCGACTGCCCGATTATTCGTTTTGAGCGTTTTGACCGTTGAGTCAAATCGAAGCCCTTCAATGCCCGAGTCGGTCATTCGAAAGTCCGCAGATTCCTTCATGTTGATCAGAAAGTTCTTGCCGCTGCTCTCTAACCGGTAGTTGTTCCCATCGCGCGTCAGAGAGCGCGTTAAATCGAGCGTCATACCCAGCGCCGTTGTTTTGTAGACAGCTTCGAACGGTCGAAGAGCACTGATTACAGCGTCCGACGACTGAGCATTCGTCGTAACGGGGATTATCGAAGCGATTACTAAAGTTGCCGCAGCCAGCAGAGCAGTTGCTGGCTTGGCGCAGGCATCGGCGAGCATTTTAGGGCTGCGCACTATTCGGGTCCCAGTTGGCACCATTGGGTGGCAGAAGCTTGCCGTCTAAATAGGCGCCCTGCTCGGCGTGTACAACACGCTCTTGAAGGTGCCAATTCACGGCTTCGGTAAAGATACAGTGCTCGACCTCGAGCACTTTCGAGGCCAGTGTATCCGCAGTCTCGAGATCCGCAATGGTTACGCGTGCCTGCAAAATAGCGGGGCCGCCATCAAGTTCATTCGTTACGTAATGCACGGTTGCACCTGCCTCCGAGTCGCCAGCGTCAATAGCTCGCTGATGCGTGTTCAGTCCCGTGTACTTTGGCAACAAGGATGGGTGAATGTTCACCAGCTTCCCCAAAAATCTATCGATAAATACAGGCGTCAGAATCCGCATAAAGCCCGCGAGGACAATCACATCCGGCTGTGCCGAGGCCACTTCTTCGGCGAGCGCAGCATCAAACGCCTCGCGCGTCTCGAAGTTTTTGTGGTCGATGACAGCTGTCTCGATACCCCGTTTCTTTGCGGTAACGATTCCCTGGGCATCGGGGCGGTTGCTGACAACCCTTACGATGTTGCCGTTCAGGACCCCTTGGCTGCTTGCCTCAAGAAAGACTTCCATATTGGAGCCGCGCCCAGAGATGAGGATGACAATGTTTTTTATGGGGTTGGTTGAGGTCGGTTGCGAAGCCATTTGCAAAGACTGTTCCCGTGCTCGTCTCTTTCCAGTGCGCGTTCTTCAGGACGTAAACGTTACCGAGCCGTCTCCCGCCTCGATGCGCCCCAACTCCCAGCAGTTTAGACCCTGCTCGGTCAGCAATTGGATGGCTGCCTCAGCTTTTGTCGGGCCCACAATAATGGTCATACCGACACCACAGTTAAAGGTCCGGTGCATCTCTTCTTCTGCGACGCCGCCGGCTTCTGCTAGCCACGCAAAGACAGGGGGCATATCCCACGAGGATTTGTTGAGCACTGCCGAGCACCCCTCGGGCAATACCCTCGGAATGTTCTCCAGAAGGCCACCGCCGGTGATATGTGCCAGCGCATGCGGTTTGATCTCGCGTTGCAGCGCTAGGAGTGGCTTATTGTAAATTTGTGTTGGTGCCATCAATGCATCGGCGAGGGTTGTCGATCCACAAGGTGTCGAGAGGTCTGCGCCAGAGACTTCGATGATTTTACGAATCAGCGAGTAGCCGTTTGAGTGCGGACCCGAAGACGCGATGCCAATTATGACGTCGCCTGGCGCAACTTTGTGCCCGTCGATGATTTGATTTTTTTCAACAACGCCGACACAGAATCCAGCAAGATCATAGTCCTCGCCTTCGTACATACCAGGCATCTCTGCCGTTTCACCACCTACAAGAGCGGCGCCCGCCAGCTCGCAGCCTGTACCTATGCCCTCAATTACTTTTGCCGCGACATCGATGTTGAGCTTGCCGGTAGCGTAGTAATCGAGAAAGAGGAGTGGCTCTGCACCCACCACAGCAATATCGTTGCTACACATGGCTACCAAATCGATGCCGATGGTGTCGTGCCTATCTAGCTGCATGGCCAGGCGCAATTTCGTTCCTACACCATCGGTGCCGGAGACTAACACGGGACTGCGATACCCTTCTGGAATCTCACACAACGCGCCGAAACCTCCCAGACCCCCCAGTACTTCAGGTCGCCGCGTTGCCTTCGATACGTGCTTTATACGATCTACTAAGGCATTACCTGCATCGATGTCGACGCCCGCGTCTTTGTAAGTTAACCCTTGGGTTTGTTGCCGGTCTGTCATAACGTCCCTCTCGTATGGGCGGGAAGATTACTCGCTGACTACTCATGAGGAAAGCGACCAACTCAACTTTCGCTGGTAAACTGGAAACTATGAGACGTATTTACGCAATCTTCTGCACGATTTCACTAACACTCGTGGGTCTTTTCAATAGTGGGGCTTCGCTTGCTGCTGATGATTTCTTTGCTGAGGCAGTGGCGGTTGAAAACCGCAGCGCGGGTGAGTTGAAGCGTGCAGCGGGTGACGCGTTGACGCGTGTTTTGGTCAGGATTTCTGGCAACGAGCAAATTCTCGAGGAAGCAGCATTCGCGGCGGCGGTAAAAGACGCGCAGTCACATGTGCTCTTGTATAGCTATCAAGATGATGCCGATGTCGGCACCCGTGTCTTTTTCGAATTCGATGATGCATTTGTTCGCAGCTTGTTTCGTGACCATTCGGTGTTGTATTGGGAGCAGCGACGCCCGCCCGTGGTGATTTGGCTGGCGCTAGACGAGCCGTTCTCCCGTCGCTTCGCTGCGCGATCAGACGACGTTGAATTGTTGTCACCTTCGCTTGAGCGCTTCGAGACTCGTGGCGTAGAGGTTCGTTTCCCGCTCCTCGATTTGGCGGATTCTGCGGCGCTGCCGGTTGATGCAATTTGGGAGAGAGATTTCGAGCAAGTTCGGCGTGCATCTGCAAGATACGGTACGGAGTATGCGCTGGTTGGCCGTTGGATTGATTTGAGCGACGGAAGCAAACTCGTTGATTGGTATTACGTGGGTCCAGAGCAAACAGAAAATATTCAGTTTCGAGCGTCTGAACTGTCCGATATCTGGGAGCGTGGCGTCGATCTTGCGGTCGACACAATGCGAGACTCGCTTGCGGTGACCTTGCAGCAATTCGAGATGTCCGAAGCGATCGCTGTGTCTGTGCGAGGTGTTCATTCCTATGCTGATTATCGCGCGGTGTCTTCTGTATTTGATGAGCTGGGGCGGCTTGTGGATCTCAGAATTGATTCGTTAGATGGCGACAGGGTTACCTATCGAGTGGTTGGCGTTTCGTCGGCCGAGCAGGTGGCAAGACTTATACCAGCACGCTCCGGTCTGTTGGCTCAACCCGTAACCCGTCGGGGTGAGCTCGAGTTGATCTGGGAGTCTCTCTAATGAGTGAAGTGGAGATTAAAAAGCCTTCGCAATCGCAGTGGTTGCTCATTGCAGTTTCTATCCTACTTTTGCTTGCGGCGCTGATCAGCCTCCGAGAAATTCTGATGCCTTTTGCCATCGGCGCTCTGATCGCCTATCTCGGCGATCCCCTCGTCGATCGGCTTGAAGATCGTAGATTCTCTCGCACCAACGGGGTCGTCATTGTTTTTGCGCTTTTTCTGGGACTGCTCGTCCTGGTGACTGCGGTAGTCGCACCACTACTCATTACACAGCTTTCCGAGCTTGCAGCCGCTATCCCTGAGGCGTATCGCTGGCTGTCGACGGTAGCGGTGCCAAAATTACAGGCATTGCTCAGCCTAACGCCCATCAATCTACCCGAGCTTGACTGGCGAACAAGCCTTAGCGAGCACTGGACATCGGTGGGTAAGGTCACTGGGGGTATGGTTCAACAAGTCACTGCATCGGGTCTATCGCTGTTAACCGGATTACTAAATGTTGCTCTAGTGCCTGTGGTTGCCTTCTATTTGATGCGCGATTGGGACCTGATGATGGCAAGCATCATGAAGTTGGTGCCGCGAACCATGGTGGCTGGTGTCACAAGTGCTATCAGTGAAGCGCACTCCGTGCTCGAGGCATTTGTGCGGGGGCAGCTGGTAGTGATGGGTGCGCAAGCGCTCATCTACAGCGCGGGTCTATGGTTGGTGGGTTTGAACTATGCGATTGTTCTCGGTCTCATCGCCGGCGCAGCAAGTATTATCCCTTATGCGGGGGCTGTAATTGGTGTTGGTAGTGCGTTAATTGTGGCCTATCTTCAGTTTGGATTAGACCTGTGGACTCTGGGCCTGGTCGGTTCCGTATTTATCATTGGGCAGCTCATTGAGAGCTTTGCGTTGACGCCTTTGTTGATTGGGGATCGAATAGGCCTCCACCCTGTCGCCGTTATCTTCGCTCTTATGGCAGGTGGGCAGCTGGCGGGGTTTACCGGCATATTGATCGCCTTGCCTGTGGCGGCCGTGCTACTCGTATTCTGTCGTCGACTGGTGAGTATTTACCTTTCTAGTGGCACCTATTTGGGTGAGTAGGGCGCATTCATGAATCCCACTCCTACGCAGCTCGTCCTGCCGATCTCTACTGATCCTGATGCGACTTGGGCGCACTGGGTATCACGACGGGCGACGGAGTTGGTAGAACACGCCCTCGCAGATGTTACGTCATCCCCGCACGGCTTGTTTATTTGGGGAGAAGAAGGGTTAGGTAAGAGTCACTTGCTGCAGGCGGTTTGTGCGAGCCTCGGTAGCCAGGCGAGTTATATTCCCCTGTCCTTGGTTTTGGATGTGCCACCCAGTGCTCTATTGGACGGTGTTGAGGGAAGTGCCGCTGTGCTTATCGATGATGTTCACTTGACCATATCTAGTGGAGATTGGCAGGAAGGGCTATTTCATTGTTTTAACCGCTGCGTGGACACGGGAACACCGCTCGTTATTGCTTCACGCGTCGCTGTTGCGGGCCTTGATGACTTACTACCCGATTTGAAATCTCGGCTTGCGCTGCTAACAGGATTTCGACTTCCAAGTTGGGAGATGGATGCGTTTGAGTCTTTGTTGATTAACCTTGCCAAACACCGGGGATTAATCTTAACCGACGACGTGGCTCGCTATCTGACACGTCGGCTCCGTCAAACGCCGACTGAGGCCTTGGTCGCAATCGAGCAAATCGAGCGCTCAAGTCTGATTGAGCAGCGTACGCCAACCATCCCTTTTTTGAAAACACTGGGGTTGTAGTCTTACTAACAAGGCTGGCTAGGTCTTAGTGTTCTTAGCGGGCTCAGGAATTGGCCTCGGGCACGGCCAGCTCGTGCTCATCCAGCGCTAGATAGCGTCTCAATCTTGCGACTAAGATATAGAGTGGAATCGTATCAAGAAGTGCGATTGCGGCTTTGAATCCGTAGTTGCTGGCCACTAAAACCAGCAGTGTCTGAAAGGCCATCTCCCCGCGCAGAAATACTGCACCAAAAGTCACGGTAACGACCATGACCGAATCGACGAGCTGACTAAGTAGCGTGCTGAAGTTGTTACGAAGCCAAAGGTGCTTACCTTTGGTAATGCGCTTCCAAAAGTGGAACAGCTGAACGTCACAATACTGTGCTGTTATGTAGGCAGCCATCGAAGCGGTCACCGCGCCGCTGGTCATCGCATACATTACTGCAAACAGCTCAACATTGCCGTCAAGTGAATCCCCGGAGGGCAGTGGTATAGGCTGGGCAAGCTGAAGGATCTGCCAAGGCGGCATGTTGGCAGGGTCGACCGAGGTGGCGTATTGCCCTGCGGTCATTACCAACAAAATGAACCCGTTTATGAATAACCCCACGGTTACCAAAAAGTTAGCGCGCGACTTTCCGTAGAGTTCAGAGATCAGATCAGTACACAAAAAGGTAATCGGGTAGGGCAGAACACCAACTGCGACTGCCAGTGGTCCAAGTTGAACAAATTTTGTGATGCCGATGACATTCAGTAGTGTCATCGCAGACAGAAATACCCCTGCGAGCACGAGGAAAACGCGCTCTCGGCGCTCGGTTAATTGCACCGGGGAGAGTGAAGTGGCGTCTGTCACCGTTCTATTTGTCCTAAGTTCGCGTGGATCACTGAGCCGTTAATTACGGGGCTTTGGTGAGCCCAGCAAATTGCGCCCGCTATTTCTTCAGGTGTGACGAGACGACCGAAGCCATTTTGCGAGCCGATTTCATGCATGAGCTCTGCGTCACCCCCTAAATGTTGCTTGAGCATTTCTGTGTCAGTGAACCCAGGACAGATCATGGCTGTATGGATCTGTGAACCCATTAAATCTTGGCAAGTGGCTCGCATTTGCCCCAGTTGCGCGTGTTTGCTGATGACGTAACTGTGAGCTCCAGCAACCGCTTTTTCGGAAAGGGTGGAACCAACATAAATAACGCTGGACCCAGCGTTCATGCGAGGCAAAAGCTCTCGATTCAGCGTGTTCACTGCGCCAACATTGACCGCCAGTACGCGCATCAGGTCGTCGCTACTGCAGTCGTGAACCGTGTCTTTGAGCATAAGCGATGCATTATGCACCAGCGCAACAGCGCTACCTGTGGTGATGGCCTCGGCGGCTTGCGCAGCAGCGTACTTTGCGCCCTCTTCGGTGCTCAGGTCGGCGCTGACGTCAATAACGTTATCAACTGGGCTTTTGCGGCGTGCAATATTGACGACCGTGTAGCCCAGCTCGATGAACTTCTGCGCGGTGGCTGCGCCAATTCCAGAACTCGCACCGCTAATAATGGCTGTTTTGCTCATTGCTCTCACGCTGATACTTATGTGTGTAGAAGGTTATCTTACGCGAGCGTGATCGGCTAGGATTGCAGGGCACGTATAGGAATATCTGTTCTTACTGGATCTTGCGAGAATGCCCTTGCGGTATAAAGCATGATCTTAGAAGAATGGCCGTCGACAGTAAGTGGTCACCCAAATGCAAAGCGCGCAGTTTAGGGGTTGGAATAGATAGTAGAACCGACGACGAATAACTAACCACTAACCACTAAACACAAACCACAAACCACAAACCACAAACCACAAACCACAAACAAGGTAGGCCCGTGTCCCGCTTAGTAACCCTCCACATCGATAAACAAGCGCATAAATTTTCGTCAGCGCATTACACGATTTTCTCTGCAACAGAGCGAGAACGATTGCACGGACATAACTATTTTGTGACGGCGAGAATCGTCGCCAGGATGGGTGCTAACGGATTTTCCGCCGATTACAACGTTTACAAGCGACGGATAAAAGCGATCTGTGACCGCTACGACGAGTACATGCTGTTACCTGAGTTCTCGCCTTATCAAACGATAGAGCGGGTTGGCGATGAGGTGCACGCACACTTTGATGGTCGAGTGCTTAAGTTCTTAGCTGACGAGACCTGGGTGCTGCCCATTACTAACGTCACCGTAGAGGAGTTATCCCACCTCTTGCTGGGAGAGCTCATCGATAGCGAATCTGATCCTGACCTGGTCGAGGTGGAACTCACCGTCTCATCGGGAAGCGGGCAGGCGGGATCCGCTATTTGGCAGGCTAGTTAAATTTTTTTAAAAAAGTGTGAACTTTTTGCAAATCGGGTGTTCTTAATAAGTATCCAGCAGGCGGCATTGCAACGGGGGCAGTGCAAGGGAAACGTCTGAAGGTCAGGTGAGAGATCATCTCCCGATTTGAGTGGCTCCTTTAATTCGCCGGCTTTTTAGCCGGCGTTTTTTTATCTCAGGAATTACCAAGCCCCGGTTTTACAATCGCTAAAATCGTGGCTGCAGTTTGTGGGCCAACCAGAACGGCCTCGACCTCACCCTCAGGGCTTACTACCACGGTTGTTGGGAGTACCGATGGGCGCTGTACCCCCAAGGTTTGACTTGGGTCGTCGATATTCCTGAAGTCCAGCCCCAAGATTTCTAAGTCAACTGCCAGCGCATCGCCGGTTTTGCGATCAAAGTTGACACCCAAGACCTGAATGTCAGCGTCCTTGTTTAATTCGTTAAGTTCGGGGATTTCTTCCCGGCAGGGCTTGCACCAGACGGCCCAATAGTTGACGACCGTCCAGCCGTCTCCCTGAAACGGAGGCTCAGAGGCCGAACAGCCCGCGAGCGCAATCAATACGAGAGTTGTGATTACATGTTTTAGTGACCGCATATCGCCCTATCTTTTTTTAGCTCATCCGATTATACCGATGTCTGACTTGTGCTGACGACGTGATATCGTCCCTCTTTAACGATTCAGTTAGGAGTAAGCTGGTGGACCAGCCGTATGTTCTAGTCCTTTATTACTCGCGCCACGGATCCACTGAAGCCATGGCGCGTCAGGTCGCAAGGGGTGTAGCACAGGTGTCAGGTGTCGAAGCACGCTTGAGAACTGTGCCACCGGTGAGTGCGGAAACAGATCGACCTCAAATCCCCGATGTGCCTGAGACCGGTCCGGTTTACTGTGACGACGATGACCTCCGGCATTGTGCCGCTTTGGCTCTCGGTAGCCCCACACGATTCGGCAATATGGCTGCACCTCTCAAGTACTTCATTGATGGTACCTCACCGCTTTGGATGGGTGGTGCTCTCGTCGATAAGCCCGCGGGTGTCTTCACCTCCACAGCATCCTTGCACGGTGGACAAGAGTCGACATTGCTGAGCATGGCGTTACCGCTTATCCACCATGGGATGCTCTTTGTGGGTTTGCCTTACAGTTCACCTGAGCTTCACGCCACGCGGTCGGGGGGCACGCCTTATGGGCCGAGCCATTGGGCAGAGGGAGGCTCACAGGATGGGGAGTTATCGGACCACGAAGCGGCTCTTTGCCAAGCACTGGGTAAGCGACTGGCTCGCCTTGCTTTGATGGAATTGCCGTCATGATGCCGCGCGGAAACCTAACCGGTCGACTATGGATCATCATTTGGGTGCTCAGTGTTGCGCTGATTGCTCAGGGCGCCCTCGAGGTGTTTGAGCTAGGCGCGAGATGGCCCGTATGGCTGCTCTCAGTGGCGCCGCTCCTGCTTTTCTTGATTGGGGTGGCACGTGACAGTCTTCATTGGCTGATTTGGTATTGTCTGCTACTCCTGTTTTACTTCATCAGTGCGGTTGAAGATACGTTCGCGCGGCCTCATAACCTTATTGTGGTCAGCGGTTTAGTCATCGTGGTTCTACTGTTTTCGACGTGCACAGCTTACATACGCTTCAGGGGACGTGAAAAACGTGCCCTCGAAGCGGCATGCAACTCCAACGATTAGAGTCGCCACCAATAACGACATTGCGGAAGGTTCTTGGAGATATAAGATTCTAATAAGTCGCTTAAAAGTCGCTTTGGACGTGGCTTTTCGAGGTGACGTTTTGGAAGCAAGCAGAGAGAACTGGTTAAACTCATAACGTGAATACAAGCAGATAAGAGAGTCATCAATGGATTTATTGAGAGCGATTTGGCGGATTTTGTCGGGGATCAGCAAGGTGATCACCGTGCTAGTGCCCCTGGTATTCGTTGGTGTTTTTGTGGTGGCGTTTTCGATCAGTCTCTCAGAGACAGTGCCTGAACCGCTGCCAGAGCGAGCTGGCTTGTTGGTCGCGCCGCAAGGGCGATTGGTGGAAAACAAAACGCCACTTGAACCCGTTGATGCACTCTTTGCAAGCGAAATGGGCGGTGAAATATTACTGTCATCGCTCATCGAGGCGATTGATGCTGCAGCTGACGACGATCGCATTACCTCGCTCGTCCTTGATCTTGAGGATTTAGCAGGACCGTCCACCAGCCAATCGATGGAAATTATCGAAGCAATTGATCGATTTTCTGCCTCGGGCAAGCCCATCGTGGCGGTGGGTGACTACTACAGTCAGTCGCACTACCTACTCGCGTCGCAGGCAGATGAAATCATCCTTCATCCAGAGGGCGGCGTGAGTCTGATGGGGTTTGGTGTCTACCGCACCTATCTCAAGCGATTTTTGGACAATATCCGCGTCAACTTTCACGTTTTCCGCGCCGGTGAAAATAAGTCAGCGGTAGAGCCTTACCTTCGTGACGATATGTCACCTCAAGAGCGAGTTGTGGTTGCCCGTTGGATCAATAGTCTTTGGGATGATTACACCGCTAAAGTCGAATCTGGTCGAGGCAAGAGTTCGGGTGAGGTAACCGAGTTCGTCAATGATTTCCCTGCAAGATTGGAAGCTCACGGTGGTGATCTGGCAAAGGTGTTTTTGGAAGAGGGCTACGTTGACAAGCTTTTGAGCGGTGACACCATGGAAGCACGTGTCACCGAAATTGTTGATGCCGTTGACGAGGAGGGTGACGTTGAACTTGTCGGCGTTCGTCGCTATCTCATGGATATTCGGCAACCCTTTGATGGGGCAGCGGCAACGATTGCTGTTGTACCGGTTGATGGCACACTAATCCCCGGCGAGAGTATACAGGGTTCAGCCGGAAGCGAGACGATTGTTGAGCAGTTGACCGATGCGATGGATGCAGAGGCCGCGGCTATTGTTCTGAGAATCAATTCGGGTGGCGGTAGTGTATTTGCGTCCGAGGAAATTCGTAGCAAGGTTCGAGAGATTTCAGAGACAGGTACGCCAGTGGTTGCCTCGATGGGTGGTGCGGCAGCGTCGGGTGGGTATTGGATTGCGGCCGAGGCCGATCAGATCTGGGCACTGCCCACAACGATTACCGGTAGTATCGGCGCCTTCTCTGTATTCCCCACCATAGAAGGCGTATTCGATTACTTTGGCGCCAGTGTCGATGGGGTTGGCACGACTAATATGGCGAGTGGGTTCGACCCTGCGCAGCCACTAGACGAAAATACCCGTCGCATTTTTCAAGCAGTGATTGATGGTATCTATCAGGAATTTCTGGCGCTTGTTGCTAGTGGGCGCGATATGACCATAGAGCAGGTCGATGAGATTGCAGGCGGTAAGGTATGGATTGGTCGACAGGCGCTTGAGATAGGCCTTGTCGATGAGCTCGGTAGTTTGAATGACGCCATTGCCGCAGCGGCGGAACTCGCAGGTGTTGAGGAATATGAAGCTGAGCGCTTTGGGACGCCGATTTCACCGCAGCAACTTTTGTTGGAGGAGCTGGGTAAAAACCTCCAGGTATCAATGCCCTCGACTGTCGAAAACGCCATGGTGTGGCTATCACCCCTTAAAGAGCCGCTTACAGTTCTATCAAAGCTGAAGGACCCTAAGCACGTTTACCTTCAATGCTTCGATTGCAACTATGCTAACCAACATTGATCTGCCCATTGAGGATCGTGATGGCGCCGTTTTAGCCGCAACGATCCTGCTCGTCAGAGACGGCGATGATGGGTTGGAAATCCTCCTGCTAAAACGTAACTCCAATGCGAAGAACATGGCTGACGTGTGGATGTTTCCGGGTGGCAAGATTGATGAAGAGGATACGGGCAGTAATGAGTTGGAGCGTGCTGCCAGAGGTGGGCTGCGAGAGCTATCCGAGGAGGCGAATGTCTCGCTTGACTTCGATTCGCTGACGACGTTCTCCCATTGGCTGACACCCGCAGGTCAAAAGCGCCGTTTCGCAACATGGTTTTTCATTGCGGCGCTTCCCGAGGAAACGGCTGTTAAAGTCGACGGAGAAGAAATGGTGGAGGCTGCCTGGATGTCGCCCCGCGATGCTGTCAATGAGCACCGTGCTGGCAGGCTACGGTTACCGCCTCCCACCGTTGTCAGTCTGTTGGATGTGTCCAGTGGTGCTAGCGCACTCGAGGCAATTCAACGAGCAAGTCAACGACAAGCGCCGTATTTTTATCCAAAAATTCTCGCTGATAATCCAGACGATATTGTCATGTTGTATCCGGGTGACGCCGGCTACGAAACGGGTGATAGAGAGGCTGAAGGTGATCGTCACCGAGCTTTTTGGGTGGACGGCGTTATCGATTACGAACGCAGCTTCGAGTTCCCTCCGGCATAGACCATTCCTTACGCCATGATGTTGATTCAGGAACAGCTTGCCAGATGTGGGGTAAGCGAACTGCGGCGTGAAGAAACGCCGAGAATCTGCCCGTCATGCCTGCCCCCAGACATCGGGTAGCGCAACGCTTGTCGCGTGATTTAAGTTTGAATTTTAACGAAACCCTCGTCAGTTACCCCGACCTCTTTGGTGTCAAGACAGAGGTGTCTTTGATTTCACGGACCGTACTTTAGCTAGATGGCATCCAGCGTGCGCCGGGCAAGCGTTGACTCTGTCGGCGCACTTGCTCATCAAATAAAGATTTCATGGGAGTCTCTGCTTTGGCTGCTAGTCGACGCGAGATCATTGTGATGGGGAAAATATAGATCTCTTGATCCCGGTATCTGAGCGCACGAGACCGCCCAGCGCGATCTCGATACACCACCCAGTCAAAACTGAGCTCCTTAGCGAGTAGATCGCCAAACACAATGCCCATCGCCTGTTGCGTCTTGGCATCCTCTTGGTCGATCCAGCGGCGGTTAATAATGATTTGTAGGGTGTCTAGGTCCCGAGCAGGATTTCCCGAAAGTCTTCTGCCCAGACGATTAGCCAGGCTCTCGACGGTTGCGCGTTGTTGCTCCATGAATTGTTTATCGATGGCACTCAATGGCCGTATTTCGACTTCGAGGTCTGAACTATGGGCCGTCGGTACGGTCAAAGTTGCGACAAAAAAAACAAACGATAGAAACACCCAACTTAGTCCCGGTAAAACCGGTTGTGAAACGGCGCTCGACATGGATAATTGCGGCTTCATATTGTTCCTCACTACGAATTTCCCCGCCTCAGGAGTACGCTGATGATAACCGGAAGCATCGTTGCGCTGGTAACCCCAATGACAGAAACGGGGGATATCGATTGGGCCGCGCTAGAGCGACTCATCGATTGGCACATTGCGAACGGTACAGCGGCCCTTGGGTTGGTGGGAACAACGGGCGAAGCATCAACTTTAAGCCACCCTGAGCATCGTGAGGTCATCCGATTTGGTGTGAGTCATGCCGGGGGACGCATACCTGTTATGGCGGGCACGGGCTCGAATTCGACCTTAGAGGCTGTTGAATTAACGGTGGCAGCTGCCGAGGCGGGCGCAGACTGCGCGCTACTTGTCACGCCATATTACAACCGGCCTACGCAAGAGGGCTTGTACGAGCACTTTAAGGCGGTGGCGGGTGCGATTAACTTACCCATCGTGCTTTATAACGTCCCCTCGAGAACTGGCTGTGATCTCTCTTCTGAAACGACACTGCGTCTAAGTCAGATAGAGAATATTGTCGGTTTGAAGGACGCCACAGGCGATGTTGAGAGAGGTGCAGCACTCATACAGGCGCTGCCAGAGGGCTTTGCTGTCTACTCTGGGGATGATGGCACTACCTGCGATCTACTCGAGGCGGGTGCCTCGGGCTGTATTTCCGTTACCGCTAATGTGGCGCCTGCTCAAATGTCGAATATGTGTAAACTGGCGTTCGCTGGTGACATAGCCGCGGCGCGCGCTGTTGATGACAGTGTGAGAGCGTTACACGATACGCTCTTCCTCGAGCCGAATCCTATTCCCGTCAAATACGCGATGGGGCAGATGGGCTTGATTGATTCTATGATGAGGTTACCCCTTACACCATTGAGTGAGAAGCATTGGGGAACATTGAACAAGGCAATAGACGAATGCATAAAATAAAAAGGGCTGTCGCATTACTTGCTCTGACGGCAGTTGCAGGCTGCAGCTACCTTCCCGAATCAGTAAAGGTGGTTCCTTGGGAAACTGAAGCAGAGCTCTCCGGAGATTACGAAACGGCCATTGAGACTGCCCCCATAGCAGTGCCCGAAGATTTGGATTCTGAAGCTATTCAGCAGGGCTACCCGATTCCTGAAGTAGCCGTGAACATTGCAATACCCGTGACCGGTAAGGTGCCTCGTCCAGCACCGTTGACTGCGGGCTCGCAGGTGGATGCGGTGCGTCTGCAGCGTCTCGGTGGTAACAGTTGGGCCGTAGTCAACGTGGCGCCAGGCCAGTTGTGGCCGCAGGTGCGTGCTTTTTTGGTGAGCAGTGGTATCGACGTGTCTCGCGTGGATGCGACCGGTGGTTTGATTGATACCGATTTCGTCCTCTTACAGGACCGTGAGCTCGAGTCTCGTTTCCGCTTTCGTGTCGATTCAGGCGTCCAGCGAAACACCTCAGAATTGCACGTGCTTCAGCAGAATCAGGCGAAAGACATTGATCTAACATCATGGCCTGAGAGCTCGGATGATGAGGATCTCGAGCAAAAGATGCTTCGAAATATCGCTCAGTTTATTGCTAACAATGCTGAGTCTGCGCCTGTTTCGATGATGGCTGGGCAGGCGATGACGGGCGCTGGGCGGATTGCGCTCGAGGAATCCTCAGACGGTGCTCGACTCAGGTTGGAGTTACCATTCAATCGAGCTTGGGCGGCTACTGAAAAAGGCTTTTCCGATGCCGGTTTCCGAGTCGACGATAAGAACCGGAGCACGGGATTGTTTTACGTGACTTACCTTGGTCCTGATGGCGAGGACGAGGAAGGTTGGTTCGGCTGGCTCTGGGGCGGTGGCGATAGCGACGACCCCCTCATAGGGCGTGAATTCCAGGTGATGCTGACCACTCAGGAGCGTGAGTTAATTTACATCGACGTTCTGGATGCACAGGGTCAGGCGATCAAGCAAGTAGAACAGCAAGGTCTGCTCATTCTTTTGCAAGGCAACATTACTTAATGTTGCGACTCGCCTCGCTCGGCTCTGGCAGTAAAGGCAACGCGACACTGATCGCCTCGAAAGACACGGTCTTGCTGATTGACTGTGGATTTCCGTTACGCGAAATGATGGTTCGGCTGCCTCGTCTGGGCTTAGAGGTGACTGATATCGATGCGGTATTAGTGACGCACGAGCATTCAGACCACATTGGAGGTGTGGCTCCGTTGGCAAAAGCAGCATCGGCTCCGGTGTATGTCACCTACGGTACTCGACAATCCGGCAAGTTGGATTCCGCGCGTTCGGTAGTGGAGATTGAGAGCGATTCATCATTTTCCATTGGCGACATCGAAGTAAGGGCGGTCACCGTTCCTCACGACGCCAGGCAACCCGTGCAATATCGTTTCTTTCACAATGGCGTCGCGATTGGGGTGCTTACTGACCTCGGCTGCGTCTCACCTCATGTTCAAGCCGCGTTTTCCGGGTGTGACATGTTGTTACTGGAGTTTAATCATGACTTAGCGATGTTGCGGCGTGGACCATATCCTGCAGCTTTGAAGCGCCGCGTCGCCGGTGACTACGGACACCTTAACAATGAACAAGCAATGACGATGCTTGCGTCCATGACTGGCGGCGCGCCAAAGGTTGTCGTCGCTGGTCATATCTCCGAGCAAAATAATTCGGTTGAAGCCGTCTCATCTCGACTTGAGGCGTGGTCGCATCAGGTTGATGCGCGAGTACTTTATGCCACTCAGAGTCAGGGTTTTGACTGGATATCACCCGATTCGGCCTCACTTTCTGTCAACGTCGCCTGATCGGATAGAAAGTCCTTCGGGGGTGTTCGCTTCCACCGACGATTACTCCACAAGTAACTCTCTGGCTCGAGACGAATTGTTTCCTCTGCGAGTTCTACGTATCGCTCGATCAATTCTTCCTGCGAGAGACTGCCGGGTTCTTTACAGATCTCAATGAGCTCGATTTCATAAAAGCCGCGTTCCACACGCTGAACACGCACAAAGTAAACGGGATATTGCGTTATGTTCGCCAGGGTTGCAGGTCCTAGAAAGAAGCCGGCGGGCTGGTTCATAAACGTTGTCCAGTGCGCGGTTTCTTTTTTGCCTGGTGCTTGGTCGGCGAGGAGCGCGAGCACTCTGGGTGTCCGGCGGTTTCGCAGTACATGCCGTCCCATCGCTTTCATCGTGACGAGCGTTCCACCCCATCGTCCCCGGGATTCGAGTGCGAAGCGATCAGCCCCTTTATCGTGCAGCGGCTTATAGACGCCATCAAACGGGGCACATGCTGCGAGGCTTGATCGTTGCACCAACCACTCCCAGTTTCCGTGGTGTATCGAGAGCAGGATGCCCGGCTTAGGAGCCTCTTCGGAGGATGCCAGCAAAGGCTCCCAACCAATGAGTTTCATACGCGCTTCTAATTCCGCTTTTGGGATGCGCCAGCCATAGAGCGATTCGACGGTAACGTCAGCGAACTGTTTATAAAAACGTTTGCGAGTCTCTGAGTACCAGGCTTCGGTCTGCTCGGGGAAAGCTGCTCTTAGGTTCCGATCAACGGTCTCCACGCGATACCGGATAACGTATTGCGTCAACCAGGCAATGAGGCTTGCCAGACAATAGGACAAGGCTAGCGGTAGCGCTGCAATCGTGCGGTATAGCCAGTACGTCATGACTGGCAATGCTCCGGTAGTGTGATGTTAACGTCCTCGGAAAACTTACCTAGACCATCACACTGCAGTGCTGGATTTTGGGATAAATTGACTTGCCCAAGACGGGGAAGCCCGGTTAGTGGCACGCTGTCTACAACGTGATTTCCATCTAGCTGTACATCAACCAAGTCGCGCATCACCGATAACTCGACCAAGTTCCGGATGTTGTTGTCCGACAGTTTCAGTCGTTTGAGATTTTTAAATTGTGAGAGACCCTGAAGGGATTTAATTCCTGCATCAGAGCAGTTGAGTATCTCTAGACCGCTGGCTGAGTAGACCTCAAAATCTTTGATGGCCTGCTCAATACACATGCTTAACGCGTTGTCGTTGATTCGATAATCGCTAAACAACGCTTGAGGTGAATACACCGCTCGATCATTGAAGGTTACGTCGTATTTTTTTAGATTATTGCAGCCGCTCGAGCTCATGATAAGTCCGATAAGTGCTGTCCACACGGCTGCATTGAAAGGTCGCCGCTTGCTGAGTGAGGCCGCTTTAAATAAATGAGTAAACATGACGAAATCCAGTCCCCGAGCCAGTATGATGCCAGTGCTCGAAGTGAAGTTCGAGAAGCAATCTCGCCGCGAAGCTAGATCGCTTGGGCACATGAGGGTGAAGGGGTGGCACTAGAACAGCTTGAGGCGACATTACAGAGGCAATGGCGACTCGGTCAGAGTCTTGTGCTTTGCTGGGCCTTCGATCCGAGTGGCTTGCTGACAGTCGTTGTCCCCCATTATTTCCTTGGCAACTTCACTGCTCCCGACGAAAGATTACCTGAGCCTCTAGCTAATGAAGCTTATGTGCGCGAACTGCTCTCCGGCTCCCGACATAAAGGACATGCTGAGATCTTTGAAATCGCTGCGCGGCTCGGGGTTGCCCCGAGTTTTATTAAGTTAGATCGCGCACTGGGTGACGACACCAATACGATTTCAGCAATCGATGCGCTGGTTAAACGATATAGCATCACCCATGTTGAGGAGCGTGCTGTCGCACTTTTTGACATCGCAGATTTTTCGTTATTCAGACCGTTTGAGCAGGCGAGCCAGCTAAACAGCCTGTCGTATTCAATGAACTCTGCTTACACCAAACTTAAGCGTGAGGGGGTCGAGGTTAATTTCTCGCGAACCACGACCGGGGATGGTTACTATGTTTGGAACCGTGATTTGGGGGCATTCCCCAACGTGGATCTACTGACTTTTTTCTTGCTGGTATTGATTGATAACGCTGTGGCACGTCAAAAATCGCAGGTGGGTACCGTACCGATTCTTCGCTCTGCGTTTCACCTAGGTAGCCATTATGAGCTATCGCAGGCAGAAGGCGTCAATCCCACTGTTTTTAGTTACATCGTTGGTGATGTCACTATTCGTTTAGCGAGGCTGATTGAGCATGTGCCTCCTGGCGGTATTCACATGGGGCAGTTCTCAGCACGCCTGCCCGAATCAGAAGAACAGAGTACGGCCGCTGAGTTTTTGCACTACGCGCGAAGTGAGTTGTTGAGCATGTCAGGTCTCCAAATGGACGAGCGCCGACTGACTGGAATGGAATTTTTGGACTGGTCTGCAGGCGAACCTGCAGCACGCTCAATCGAATTCACTGATAAGCATGGACTGCGTCAGCGGGCTTTGTCAGTGGGTCTTAAAACAAGTTTGGACGACAGCGTATTTGAACTAGGTGTTAGGAACCGATGATTGCCTGCGAAGTAATACCCGCCTCAAAATCAGCTGAGCAGGCGGCAGAAAAAATTGCTGAGCAATTAGGGCTGTCCCTAGCGCGCTCTTATGCTGAATCGAGGGCTTCTGTGGCGCTTGTCGTGGATACGCATGAGGTCTGGTTGCAGCCCCTCGAGAAGCCTCGTCCTGGCAGGGTCACTGTCGATTTTTCCTCTGCCGATATGCTCCATAGACGAAAGTCAGGTCACAACGAGCCTTTGGGTAGGGCAGTTGGCGTCAAAGCCGATAGAAAGCCACGCGTTTTTGATGCTACCGCAGGTTTGGGGCGAGACGCTTTTGTACTGGCTGACTTGGGTTGCGAGGTTGAGCTGTCCGAGGCGTCACCTGTTCTCTATTTTTTACTGAAGCACGCATATGAGACGGCGCTGCTGAGCGCTTCAGAGAAAGTGGTCCACGCTGTCCAGCGCATGACTATAAGCCACGGCGATAGTGCTCGACGCTCGGTATCAGGCTTCAACACAATCTACCTCGACCCAATGTTCCCGGATCGCAGTAAATCAGCTGCGGTAAAGAAAGACCTTGCCGCTGTGCAATCGCTGCTTGCCAGCCAATCGATCGGTCCGGAACTACTGCAGTCTGGCTCGATCGATCCGGCTGTGGAATTGCTGACTTGGGCAATGGCTCAGCCCGTAGAGCGTGTGGTAGTCAAACGACCCGCAAAGTCGTCTCATCTGGGTGGGGTTAAACCTTCCCACTCGATTACCGGTAAGACGGTGAGGTTTGACGTTTTGGTTCGCCACGAAAACCAATAAAAAACCCTGCGTTAAGGATTATTTATGAAGACGTCACTGTTATTAATTGACTACTTGCCAACGCCAGATTTACTAGCGGAATACAAGACAACCTTCGTGGGAATGGGAGCAGTTGAGCACACCGAGCTTCTAGAGGGCGTCGTCAATGTCGACTTAGCGAGCGTTGAAGGGCAGGCACGAATAATGGATTGGTTGCGCCAGAACGAGCTACCTAGTCATGTGAAATGTAGTCTAGACAGTCCTGATTTTGAGGGCGCGGCTTCGGACTTCTTGCAGGCAAAGATCGTGGGTGTGACTCGGGTGCTCGAAGCCACTTTGATGCTCAACGCGTCGGTTGAATGGGAGTTTGTCACGTCCCCGAGTGCAGATATTTGGTCGCGATCTTGCGAAGCGTATTTTAGAACACTCGCGCAGGGCCTCAGTGCAGAGGTGTCTCAGACTAAGATCACCTTCGCCTAATCTACTCATTTCTCAAAGAGTCAAAACCACATTGGGGTAAGGGGGTGCTGGTTTGGAGTCTCGGAGGCGGTTAGGCGCTCAGCTATACCGGGGTGGTCTGCTTTTTTCCTCGCGTCTGTGGAGTACAAACCGCGAGCTCGATTACGGGCTTCTGGTGCCCAGCTATACTAGGGGTTGCTAAGCGAGAAGCTGGGTCAGGATCCCTTCGTAAATAGTGGCTAATTTGGGAATGTCTGAGATCAGCACGTGTTCATTGCGTTGGTGGATCGATTCGTTGATCACGCCAAGCTCGATAATTTGCCCACCCATTTTTGCAATAAACCGTCCGTCAGAGGTTCCACCACCGGTACTCAGTACGGTGGTGACACCCGTAACATTGGCGATGCTTTGTGTGGCAGCTTCAACAAGTTCTCCGGGTTCGGTGAGGAACGGATTACCGCTCAATTGCCAGTCAATCTCGTAATCAACACCAGCATCATCGAGGACTGCTTGGCACGTTTCTTTAATGTCGTCTGCGGTTATTTCCGTTGAGAAACGCAAATTGAAAATAGCGGTCAACTCGCCCGGAATCACATTGGTTGCACCGGTTCCCGACTGTATGTTCGAAAACTGCAGTTGCGTTGGGTCAAAGAAATTATTGCCTTGATCCCACTCAAGCGCGCTCAGTCGTTGGAGCACTGCGAAGGCTTTGTGCATGGGATTATCCGCTAAGTGCGGGTATGCAACATGGCCCTGCTTTCCTTTAATCGTGAGCGTTGCGTTTATGGAGCCTCGACGTCCGTTTTTGATGGTATCGCCGAGCCGCGATGTGCTTGAAGGCTCACCAACAACACACCAATCGATAGATTCGCCTCTCGCCATGAGTGTGTCTACTACGTGGCGCGTCCCATAAACTGCTGGCCCTTCCTCATCCGCGGTAATTAAGAACCCGATTCGCCCTTTGTGAGCAGGATGCTTGGCAACGAACGACTCTGTCGCAACGATCATCGCCGCAAGACTCGATTTCATATCTGCAGCGCCTCGACCAAACAAGTACCCGTCGCGTTCGGTCGGGGTGAACGGGTCACTATCCCAGTGTTCTAGGGGACCGGGTGGCACAACATCGGTATGCCCTGCAAACACCAGTAGTGGCCCTTCATCACCACGCGTTGCCCATAGATTCAGCACTTCCTCTGCGGGTAAGGACTCGCAGGTAAAGCCGATGTTGCTGAGTCGCTCCGCCATAAGCGGCTGACAGCCGTCATCAGCGGGTGTCACCGACTGCTTTTCGATCAGTTCCTTGGTTAGGGCTATGGCATCAGTGTGCGCGTTAGTTATTTGCATGGAGGCTTTCGTTGAGCTCAATCGCTGTTTTGTTGGTAAGACATTCTACCGATCCTGATTGTGAATTCCGACGGAAGAGTAGATCCGAGCGACCGGCCAAATGCCGCGCGGCGACGCTTTCGATCGTATTTCTCTTATCGTCGAGTACCGCCACTTTCGTCCCAGCGGTGACGAAGAGCCCGGCCTCAACCGTGCAGCGATCACCCAGAGGAATACCGAGTCCTGCGTTCGCACCGATCAAGCATTCTTCACCTACTGAAATGATGATATTGCCACCACCGGATAACGTGCCCATGGTGGAGCAGCCACCGCCGAGATCAGAGCCTTTGCCTACCATAACACCTGCGGAGATTCGGCCTTCGACCATCCCGGGTCCCTCGGTACCCGCGTTAAAGTTGATAAACCCCTCATGCATAACCGTAGTACCTTCACCGAGGTAAGCGCCTAGACGCACCCTCGCACTGTGGGCGATGCGGACTCCCGAGGGCACAACGTAATTTGTCATCTTGGGAAATTTATCAACGCTTGCGACTTCCAGTACCCGCCCTTGAAGCCGAGCAGTGAGCTGGCGATCCGCAAGCTCGTTTAAATCAACAGGACCCTCATCGGTCCACGCGACATTGGGAAGCAAAGGGAAGATGCCCGACAGATCAGTCCCGTGCGGTTTTACCAGGCGATGAGAGAGCATATGCAGTTTTAAGTAGGCGTCTTCGACCGTCTGGGGAGCTTGGTTTTCCGCCAGTGTCGAGACAACAACTCTTCGCCCACTGTCTCGGAGCCGCTCCGCGAGTGCCGCTGTGGGCTCGTCGTTAGCCGCGCGGCAATCCTTGGCAAGAGACGTGAGCGCCGCGTTATCAAGCGTGCCGGACACTGCACGAAGTGGGTCGGCTAAGGGCCCAGATAGGCTCGCTTTGGGCGCCGGAAAGAAAACATCGAGAATATCGCCGTTAGCATTTTCAGATGCTACGCCTAGGCCAAAGCCGTGGAGAGTGCCAGACATCGAGTACGTACTCCTAGAGTATTAAGTTACTGAATTGGGTTTTGCGGGAACGCGTTAAAAATAGATCGCGAAAAATTTCTTTAAGACATCACTAGGAAAAATAAGCGGCGTACGCCTCTACCTTGAATCCAACATCCAAAACGTCGTTGTGTTCTAACACGGGGCGTTTAATGAGTGTTGGATTTGCAAGCAATGCGCTCACAGTATCGCCAGTCTGCGCTTCAGCGCGTTCGTCTTCCGACATATTCTTCCACGTGGTGCTGCGCTTATTGACCATTTTCTCTGGCCCAAGTACGGAAACCCAATGCGCAATTTGAGAGTTGGGTGGCGTGTTCTCACGCACATCTATAAAAGTGTAGGCAATATCCTGCGTCTCTAGCCACTTTCGCGCTTTCTTAACGCTGTCGCAATTTGGAATGCCGTAGATGGTAGTCATGTCTTATTGCCTCTCGAACTGATCAATTAGGGTTTGTTTACGCGTTTAGGGTGCTTTCGCGCTGGATAACAAGTGGTGCAAATTTCGCAAACACGACCGTCACAGCCTCTGGCGGTGCAAAATTCTCTGCCGTAGAAAATGATTTGTAGGTGCAGGTCATTCCATCGGCTCTTTTTAAAGACGCGTTTCAAGTCGCGCTCTGTCTCGTTGACATTGCGGCCTCGGGTTAGCCCCCAGCGCTGCGCCAAACGGTGTATGTGCGTATCGACAGGAAAGCTTGGGACACCGAAGGACTGCGCCATCACAACGCTCGCTGTTTTATGTCCTACGCCTGGAAGTTTTTCGAGACTTTCAAAATCTTGAGGGACTTCGCCGCCATGATCCTCGATCAAGATTTCACTGAGCCTTCTAATAGCTTTGGATTTTTGGGGTGATAAGCCGCAGGGCTTGATGATGGCACGAATCGTTTCCACATGCTTCGTCGCCATATCAAAAGGATTATCCGCCAGCTCAAACAGCGCCGGCGTCACTTGGTTGACTCGCTCGTCGGTACATTGGGCGCTTAATAATACCGCGACCAGCAGGGTGTAAGGGTCGGTATGGTCGAGCGGGACCGGAGGGGCGGGATAAAGTTCTTGCAAGCGTTGGTCGATAAACGCCACGCGATCCGCTTTGAGCATATTGCCTAACATGCGCTTATCGCCTCACCCTTGCTTTAGCCAATGGCAGATTCTATCTGCAGCCTCGAGCGTCTCGGTCATGGTCGCAACGAGTGCCATACGGATGTGATCAGCACCGGGATTAACGCCGTTTACGGATCGGCCCAAGAAGCTACCGGGCAAAACAGCTACGTTGGTGTGTCTGAGTAAATCTCTTGCGAATTCCGTGTCGCTTGCGGGTGTCTTCGGCCATAAATAGAAACCAGCCTCTGGAATCGTCACAGGCAAAACCGGAGCAAGGCACTCAGTAACAGCATCGAACTTTGCCCGATAGAGTGCGCGGTTCTCCACGACGTGGTCCTCGTCAGACCACGCAGCAATACTTGCAAACTGGTGGTGTAGCGGCATCGCACATCCGTGGTAGGTGCGATAGCGTTTGAATTGCGCAATGAGGTTGGCATCGCCTCCAACGAATCCGGAGCGCAGGCCTGGAAGATTCGATCGCTTCGACAAACTGTGAAATACCAGGCAGTTTTTGAAATCGGTGTTGCCATAGCTCTGCGCGGCTTGAAGCAGTCCCACCGGCGGCTTTTCTTCGTCGTGGTAAAGCTCGCTGTAGCATTCGTCGCTGATCAAAATTACGTTGTGCTCTAGCGCTTTTTCAATCAGATAATGTAGATCAGTCTCAGGAATTACAGCGCCGGATGGGTTGCCAGGCGTGCACAGGAAAAGCATCTCGCACTGTCGCCAGTCATCGGTGGTAAGCAATCTGTAGTTGGCAAGATGCCCCGTACTTTCAGTTGCTGGAATGAGGAGCGGTTCTACGTTGGCCAGTAAGGCTGCGCCCTCATAAATTTGGTAAAACGGATTAGGTATAACCACCCCGCCTGCTTTGCCCGGTGTGACAAGCGCTTGCGCGATAGCAAATAACCCTTCCCGAGTACCATTTACCGGGAGCACTTCGCTCATAGGGTCAACAGCGCGTGTTTTGAACCGTATGGCAATCCAGCTTGCGATTTGCTGTCTTAATTCCGCGGTGCCAACGATGGTTGGGTATTTCGCCATTTCCTCGATCGACGCAACAAGAGCCTCTAATACGTGTGCGGGTGGTTGGTGCTTTGGCTCACCGATGGTGAGAGAGATACGGCTCAGCAAGGGAAGGTCCACGCCCGCTGTTAGCTCCGCCAGCTTCTCAAAAGGGTAGGGGTGAAGCGTTTTCATGCCCGGATTCATGCCGCTAGTCCTTGATCTAGAGCTGTGCATACTTCCGCGCACAGTCGCTCGCATATCATGTCGTCGGCAAGTCGATCGCCCTGCTCGGTTGTGAGAAAAAATACATCTTCCACGCGCTCGCCCAAAGTCTGGATCTTAGCGCCTTGAATGCTGATTTGATTGTCCGCCATGATTTGCCCGACCCGTGCAAGTAGGCCCGGTCTGTCGGGTGAACTCAGTTCCATAATAGTGAGATTGCGGTCCTGATCCTCGATAAAGGTTACCTCGGTAGGCGACAGGAAGGATCGCAGTGTTCGGTTCATGCGCTGGCTACCTTGGCTAACAGAAGACGTGTTGAGCGCCTCGACAATAGAACGCTCGATTAAGTTCAAGGTCTCTGGAGCACTGTCTATTGGCGAGCCGTCTGCTTTCAAGACAAAGAAAGTATCTAGGGTGGCACCGTCTGTGCCGCTATAAATTCGTGCGTCATTAATGCTCAGGTCTAGAAGTTCCAGAGCTGAACATACTTTAGAAAAGACGTTCTCCGTGTCATGGGTGTGCACAAAGATTTGTGTTGCATTGGCGATTAGTGATTCTGAGGATTGCTTGATCAGTACCAAAGGCTCGCTACTCCCGTCAAAGTCAGCAATTGCCTCGGTGTGCCAAGCCACATCCTCTGGACGCTCGCGAAGGAAGTAATCGTCGCCTCGATTCGCCCAAATATCGGAAAGCTCATCGTCCAAAAAGCCTCTGAATTCGAGGAGATGCGCTGCCGCTTTTTTCGTGGCGGTTATGACGTCTTCACGCGCTATAGGGTTGGCAAGACCGCGACGCAGCGCTCGCCGAGTTTCCGTGTAAAGGTGCCTTAATAAGGAGCTGCGCCATGCATTCCATAGCTCTGGGTTGGTGCCGTTTATATCGGCGACCGTCAACGTGAAAAGGTAATCGAGTCGCTCTTCGGTGGACACGTGTTCCGCGAAGCGCTGGATCTCCTCAGGGTCGGAGATATCGCGCTTTTGTGAGAACGAACTCATGAACAGGTGGTTGCGAACTAGCCACACAATGAGCTCAGTATCGGGCTCATCGAAAAAGTGCTGCTCACAGAATGCACGGGCATCGGTCGCACCGAGCTCCGAGTGGTCGCCACCTCGGCCCTTACCGATGTCGTGAAAAAGCGCTGCTAGAAAGAGCAGGGAAGGGTTTCGAAGGCGCTGTGCAATTCGCGTGGTGACAGGAAAACGATCGGTGTAGTCGGCGCGAAGAAATCTGCGGCAATTGGCAATCACCTGCATGGTGTGCGCATCAACGGTGTAAGTATGGAACATGTCAAATTGCATCTGCCCCACGATGGCGCCAAACGCTGGGAGATAGCGTGCAAGCACCCCGTGACGTAGCATTCTGCGCAACTGCTTTGTCATGTTATGAGGTGCAGCAATAATCTCTAGGAATGCACGTCGGTTGACAGGATCGTTCTTAAACGCGTCGTCAATAATGGGTGCCGAGGCGCGTAAAAGTCGCGTGGTTTCCGGGTCGATGCGCTTTACTCGGCCGTCGCGTCCAATAACAGAGAAAATCCTCAAAAGATTAGACGGTTTCTCCGAAAATACCTTCTCGTGTCGCGCCGAGATACGATCGTCGATGAGTTCGAAGTCCTCATCGATAATGACGGCTGTTTTAGATTCGCTGTGCAATAGCGTTTTTTGGAAAATATCGATTAAGAGGGCCGTGGTATGAGAGACCGCTTGCACGTTACGAAAGTAAGCCTGCATGAACTGCTCGACGGCTAGCTTTCCGTGATCCTCAAAGCTCCACTGCTTGGATAAGGTCTGCTGGTGCTCAAAAAGGAGTCGATCCTCTTCTCTGCCTGTTTGCGCGTGCAACGCAAAACGCACGCGACTCAAATAGTCGTGCCCCTCGTTTAGTAGCGCGAGCTCTTCCTCTGAGAGAAATTCGCCCGTTGGGAGATCGTTAAGATTGATGCCAAAGTGGCGACGTGCAATCCAGCCTATGACCTGAATATCACGTAGGCCCCCAGGTGAGGACTTGACGTTCGGTTCAAGGCTATAGCCTGTTAGGCCAAATTTCTTATGGCGATCACTTTGCTCTTCGATTTTCGCGTTGAAAAATTCCGCTGACGACCAAATACGCTCCTCGTCCAGCCGTCGTATAACTTCGTCGAGTAACGCCTCATTACCCGCTAATAATCGAGTCTCTATCAAGGTGGTCATTACAGTGATGTCAGCGGAGGCGAGCGAGATACATTCGTCGGGAGTTCGAACACTGTGGCCAATTTTTAGGCCCAGATCCCAAAGGGCGCCAACAAAGCCCGAGAGAGAGGTGTTGTCGACCTTTGTCTCATCGGGTATCAGGATGAGCACGTCCACGTCTGATTGTGGGTATAACTCACCGCGACCGTAGCCGCCAACCGCCACAAGCGCTGCATGGGACTCGTCAAGGCTAAAGTGCGCCCACAGCTGGCGCAATGCGTGATCAACACCAGCGCACCGCGCCTCTAATAAGTCGGTGACTGATTTCTCAGGAGAAAATTTATTAGCCAGTTCAGCATTGCGTGCTTTAAGACCATCTCTCAATTCTGCGATTAGCGCTGTAAGTATTGGTGTCACCATAGGGTCGTATTTATTGACGATTCTCATTTGTTACGAATTTAGCGTGGTACCAGAGCAGTCAAAGGCGGGAAAACCACCAATCACTATGGTTTCAACTTAAACCTACGATCTGACTATCAGCGCGCCACTTAGAAGGGAAGCGTTTCCCCGCTGCGTTGCGTAAGGATCTCGCATCCGTCGTCAGTGACGGCAATAGTATGCTCCCACTGCGCGGACAGACGACCATCGCGAGTTGTAACTGTCCAGCCATCGTGCGCGTTCAGCCTAGTATGTCGCTTGCCCGCATTAATCATGGGCTCCACTGTAAAGGTCATACCTTTCTCAAGAACCAGCCCTGTTCCCGCGCGCCCGTAGTGCAACACCTGAGGTTCTTCGTGGAAGACTTTTCCGATGCCATGACCACAGTACTCTCTCACTACAGAGTAATAGGATGACTCCGCATACTGCTGAATGACTTGGCCAATGTCGCCCAACCGGGCGCCAGGTTTCACGAGCGCTAGCCCCTTATAGAGACATTCCTGCGTTACGCGCATCAATCGCTCTGCGTGCGGCGCAACCTTACCAACAGGAACCATGATGCTCGTGTCGCCATGCCAACCGTCTTTAATCACGGTGACGTCAATGTTGATGATATCGCCCTGCTTGAGAATTTTTGTTTCCGAGGGGATGCCGTGGCAGATGACCTCGTTAACCGAGGTGCAGATAGATTTTGGGAATCCCTTATAATTGAGTGGCGCCGGGATCGCATTCTGAACATTGACGATATGGTCGTGACATATTCGATCTAGCTCACCCGTGGAGATCCCAGGGACGACATGCGGCTCAATCATCTCCAGCACTTCAGCGGCTAGGCGGCCGGCCTCTCGCATCCCTGCGATATCTTCGTCGGTTTTAATTGCTATGTTGCTCACGTACTTATTTCCAAGTGTCTGTTCATAGAAGAGCGCTGACGATGTAAGCGCGCTGAGGGCGGTAGTTTACCGCAAGGAGCGGTGAATATTACAGGTTAAGGGTTCTGGACTTAGCCAGCCTGTGGTATAAAGCGCGCCGTTATCGGCAATGCCGGTAATTAATAGCACGTTTACACCTAACAAAGTGCCGGGTGCCGCTCCGTCGGTTGGACATTTTGCGTGAACGGAAGTGAAACCCAACTTAGAGAAAAGTTATGACACAAGTAAGCATGCGCGAGTTGCTGCAGGCCGGCGCGCACTTTGGCCACCAAACCCGTTTCTGGAATCCGAAGATGGATCAATACATCTTTGGTGCGAGAAACAAAATCCACATTATCAACCTCGAGCACACTGTTCCTGCATTTAATGATGCGCTTGGATTTATTCAGCGATTGGCAGAGAAGAAGAACCAAATTATGTTCGTTGGTACGAAACGTGCCGCGGGTAAAATTATTCAGGAGCAGGCCGAGCGTTGCGGTATGCCCTTCGTCAGCCATCGATGGTTGGGCGGCATGTTGACCAACTACAAAACAATCCGCTCTTCTATCAAGCGCCTTCGCGATCTTGAGACTCAGGAGCAGGATGGCACGTTCGATAAGCTGACAAAGAAAGAAGCGCTGATGCGGTCGCGCAGCAAAGAAAAGCTCGATCGTTCTATTGGCGGAATCAAAGACATGGGTGGTCTGCCCGACGCTTTGTTTGTCGTTGATGTTGATCATGAACGTATCGCGATCACCGAGGCAAACAAGCTCGGTATCCCGGTTATCGGCATCGTAGATACAAACAGTGATCCCGATGGCGTTGATTACATCATTCCAGGTAACGACGATGCGATCCGTGCTATCAAGCTGTACGTGACAGCAGTCGCAGATGCAGTCATGGCGGGTAAAGGTGCGACTTCTGACGCGCCTGTCGTTGACGAGTTCATGGAGGTTGTCGAGACAGCAGGAGCTGAGGCACCCGCCGAGGCCACCGGCGACGCCGAGTAAATATTGATAGGCCGCGCCTAGCGCGGCTTTTTTTTAATTGTTGTCCCGCAGTTGTCGTGGGGCTAAGTTAAGTCGTTAAAAGGGTAAAAAAATGTCTGCTGCATTAGTAAAAGAATTGCGCGAACGAACAGGCTTGGGCTTGCTTGAGTGTAAGAAGGCACTCGCAGCTGCAGGTGGGGATATTGAAGTGGCGATCGAAGAGCTTCGTAAATCAAGCGGTATGAAGGCTGCGAAGAAAGCGGGTCGCACTGCAGCTGATGGTGTTGTTGCAATAAGAATTGCTGAAGATGGTAAATCCGGCGTCATCGGTGAAGTAAACAGCGAAACAGACTTCGTGGCTCGCGATGAGAATTTTGCGGGTTTTGTTTCTCAGGTCATGGACAAAGCAGTCGAGCTGCGAACTGATGATGTTGCGGCTATCGCCGGTGGTGATATCGAAGACGCACGTCAGGCGTTGGTTCAGAAAATCGGTGAAAACATTTCGGTACGTCGTATCGGCGTCGTGTCCGCGGCTGATGGTGTTGTTGGTGGATATGTCCACGGTAATAACCGAATCGCTGTGCTCGTAGAGCTTGCAGGCGGTGATGAAGAGCTAGCGAGAGATGTCGCTATGCACGTGGCCGCGGTTAACCCTGCAGTTGTAGCTCCGGCTGATATGCCAGAGGACCAGCTGCAGAAAGAGCGAGAAATCTACACTGCCCAGGCTGCCGATTCTGGTAAGCCGCCAGAGATTGTTGAGAAGATGATCGAAGGTCGTATTCGCAAATATCTCTCTGAGAATAGTTTGACCGAGCAGGCGTTCGTGAAAGATCCAGACGTCACTGTAGGTAAGTTGGTAAAGGCTGCAGGTGCGAGCATTGCAGGGTTTACACGCTTCGAAGTTGGCGAAGGTATTGAAGTCGAGAAGGTCGACTTTGCCGCTGAAGTTGCCGCACAGCTCGGTAATTAATAACGCGAGACGCTGGAAGCACCTCCAAGTCCCTGGTTAAACGGTGATCAGTGGCTTGGGGACTTGAGAACCGTAGAGGCGTGTCCAGATGAGCTTTGCTATGGTCTATGTGTCGGATGCTCAGGGGTGTTGAGCGTGACGTGCAGCGGACTCGCATAAGAGCCAGTTCCGAATAACAGGTTGGTAGTTGCTGGCTAGTTAATGGGCTAGTTAATGAAAGCACCGCTGTTGCTATGATAGCGGTCGAGCTCTGGGAGATAAGTATGGCAACGGAAAAAGTCTACAAGCGCATCTTACTTAAACTCAGCGGTGAGGCCCTTACCGGCGATGAATCCTTTGGTATTGACCCGAAAGTGCTTGACCAGATGGCGTTAGAGATTGGTCAGCTGGTTGGTATTGGTGTCCAAGTCGGCTTAGTTGTCGGAGGCGGTAACCTCTTTAGAGGCGCCGCTTTGCAGTCAGCGGGACTCGATCGCGTAACGGGTGATCACATGGGTATGCTGGCGACTGTTATGAACGCATTGGCGCTTCGCGATGCACTTGAGCGTTCAAATATTGCAACTCAGGTAATGTCAGCTATCCCCATGAGCGGCGTTGTGGATCACTACGATCGAAGAAAGGCGATTCGTGCCATGTCACAGGGTGACGTGGTGATTTTTTCGGCCGGAACCGGCAACCCATTTTTCACCACAGATTCATCGGCCTGCCTCCGCGGTATTGAAGTTGAGGCGGATATCGTACTGAAGGCGACTAAGGTCGACGGCGTTTACAACACTGACCCAATGAAAGACGCCACGGCAGTTAAGTACGAGTCGCTGACGTACGATGAGGTGCTCGATAAGAAGCTGGGTGTGATGGATCTCACCGCCATATGTTTGGTCCGTGACCATCAAATGCCAGTACGTGTCTTTAATATGTCGATGAAAGGCGCTTTATTGAGTATTGTACGAGGCGGTTCTGAGGGGACATTGATCCAGTAGGCGTAGCAAGAGAGCTAAACGTACTACTGATTGGGAGATCGAATACATGATTGACGATATACAGAGCGATGCCGAAGAGCGCATGGAAAAGTCGCTCGAAGCGTTGGGGCAGAACTTTAATAAGATCCGCACGGGTCGCGCTCATCCCAGTATCCTCGACGGTATACGAATTGAGTACTACGGAGCGGAAACACCACTCAAGCAAATGGCAAGTATCAACGTTGAAGACGCGAGAACGCTGGCGGTTAGCGTGTTTGATAAGTCGATAACCCCAGACGTTGAAAAAGCGATCATGAAAAGTGATCTGGGTTTGAACCCTTCCACAGCGGGTGATGTGATTCGAATTCCAATGCCAATGCTTACAGAGGAAACGCGCAAGGGGTATATCAAACAGGCACGCGCGGAGGCGGAATCAGCGCGTGTTTCCGTTCGAAATGCACGGCGCGATGCCAACGGCATGCTGAAAGATCTTGTGAAAGAAAAAGAGATTTCAGAGGACGAAGAGCGTCGAGGGCAAGATCAGATTCAGAAGCTCACCGATGCGTTTGTCGCCAAGGTCGATGCGGCTCTTAGTGTCAAAGAAGCCGACTTGATGGAAATTTAATAGCGGGTTGATGGCGAAGTGAACCTTCCTGCCAGCACCACAGGGGCTGTCCCAGAGCACATTGCTATCATCATGGATGGCAATAATCGCTGGGCCAAAAAACGTGGTGTTCCCGGGCCGATAGGCCATCGAGCTGGCGCCGACGTTGTCAAGCCACTCATGTATGCGTGCCGCGACCGTGGCATCAAAACGTTGACCCTCTTTGCGTTCTCGAGCGAGAACTGGCAGCGGCCCGTGCCTGAGGTTCGTGCGCTGATGGCGCTGCTTTCACGTTATTTGCGTCGAGAAATTAAAGAGCTCGCCGCTGACGGTGTACGTGTTCAATTTATCGGGCGACGAGATCGTTTGAGTCCTCGAATTGCGAAGCTGTTAGAAGACTCTGAGCGCGCAACCAGTCACAACACCGAGTCTACGCTGGTTTTGGCCCTTGATTATGGCGGCAGATGGGACGTGAGCGCAGCTGCATCCTCGCTGGCGCGAGATGTCGCTGCAGGTCTGCTCTCCGCAGATGATATTGACGAGAATATGTTGAGCTCACGAATGTCACTTGCTGACAAGCCAGCACCTGATCTCTGTATTCGCACAGGTGGTGAGTGGCGACTTTCTAACTTTCTCTTGTGGCACTTTGCCTATGCTGAACTATGGTTCACTGATACGCTCTGGCCTGATTTCAGCATTGACGAACTCGACGTGGCTATTGAGCACTTTTGCGGCAGAGACCGTCGATACGGTTCACGGCCAGCGGGGGAGAGTGTCTAGTGTTGGTTAAGCGTATCTATACGGCACTCATAATGCTGACCGTGTTTCTCGTGGCAGTAACGCAGTTACCTCCGTTTACCATGTCTGTCTTGGTTGCCGTTGTTTTTGCGGCGGGTGCATGGGAGTGGGCCGGTTTGGCAGGGTGGGATGCTCGGTGGGTACGAATGGTGTTCTCTCTGGTATTTGTTGGCCTGTGCGCCGGATTTATTTTGACCTATTACCAGGACCTGATCTCGAGCCCGACGGCTATCCGGCCTGTCTTGGGCGTCGCTTGTTTCGCATGGCTGGCCAATGCGTTGCTTGTCGATAGTTATCCCAAACTATCATTTATCTGGCGAGCGTCAGTGACTCGGGCCTTGATTGGATTGTTCGTTTTGGGGAGCGGCTGGTTATCCCTGTCTTATATGGTGGGTTTGCCTAATGGCTGGGTGCTGACCACCTTGTTTATTATTATCGTTGCTGCGTCTGATGTCGGCGCCTACTTCGTTGGCAGCACTTTGGGGCGAAATCCACTAGCGCCTGACGTTAGCCCCAAGAAAACCATTGAAGGGTTTTGGGGCGGCTTGCTCGTTGTAGTGGGGCTTGCAGCTTTGGTCTGGTGGCTTCTACCAGCTGAATACGCCCATATTCACCCCGTCGAAATCTTTTTAATTGGCATTTTCTGCTGCGGTGCTTCGGTGCTAGGTGACCTTACTATCAGCATGTTTAAGCGCGAGAGCGGTTGTAAAGACTCCGGTACCTTGTTGCCCGGTCATGGCGGGCTTCTCGATCGCCTAGACTCTATCTGTGGCGCGGCTCCATTTTTTGCACTTTCCCTGATCTTGGTAGGTTACGCTTGATGCAGCGTGTCATGGTGCTCGGTGCTACAGGGTCGATTGGCCTCAGTACGCTCGATGTTATTGGCAGACACCCCGATAAGTATCGAGCGCATGTCTTAGGGGCAAATCGCTCGGTCGATCAGATGGAGACCCTGTGTCTAGAGCACGAGCCTGCGCATGCAGTGATGTTCTCTGAGGACGCAGCGGCCGAATTGGAAATTCGCTTGAAGGGTAGGGTAGACACGCTCGTTCACGCAGGTGATCAACCCATGATCAATTTTGCGCAGAGCGATGAGATTGATACGGTGATGGCCGCCATCGTTGGGTTTGCCGGATTATCCGCTGCGTTGGCGGCAGCAAAGGCGGGTAAAAGGCTGTTACTCGCCAATAAAGAAGCGCTGGTGAGCGCGGGTGGTCTGTTCATGAACGCCGTCCGAGAGGGGGGTGCCTTACTTCTGCCCGTCGATAGTGAGCACAATGCGATGTTTCAGTGCTTACCGAGCGACGCACAAGCTAAACCGCAAATGGAACGCGTTGAAAAAATCTTACTAACCGCATCAGGTGGGCCTTTTAGGGGGCGGTCGCGAGCGTCGCTCCATAATGTGACGCCTGATGAGGCCTGCGCACATCCAAACTGGTCTATGGGTCGAAAGATCTCTGTTGACTCTGCTTCGCTCGTCAACAAGGGACTCGAGCTGGCTGAAGCGTGCTGGTTGTTCGATCGGATGCCGTCCCAGATCGAGGTGGTGGTTCACCCGCAATCCATTATTCATTCGCTGATCAGATACGTAGACGGCTCCGTTTTAGCGCAGCTCGGTCAACCTGATATGCGAACGCCTATCGCTTATAGTCTGTCATGGCCAGATCGCGTGGAAGCAGGTGTTGATGCCTTGGACCTAGTGAAAACGGGGCGATTGGACTTTGAATCACCGGATCTTGATGCGTTTCCCTGTTTGCGTCTCGCTTATGAGGCAATAAACATGCCCGGTGGCATGTGTGCGTTTAGCGCGGCAAATGAAATCGCGGTCGATGCCTTCCTGTCAGGAAGGATTAGATTTACCGATATCGACAGGACGATAGAGACGACACTCGAATCCCTGAGTTTGGCGGAACCAATGACGCTGCTAGAGGTCCAAGCGTTAGATCGCTCGGCGCGGGAAGCTGCGGCGGCGTTCATTTCAGATATATCGCTCGGGTCATAACCAAAATAGCATGCAAATTTTATTCTCTATCGTTATGGCCTTGGTGACATTGGGTGTCCTCGTGACTATCCACGAGTATGGCCACTACTGGGTTGCGCGGCGTTGCGGTGTTCGTGTACTCCGATTTGCGATTGGCTTTGGGCGTCCAATCGCAAGGTGGACAGGAAAAGACGGAACCGAGTTCGCGCTCTGTGCCATCCCCCTGGGTGGCTACGTAAAGATGCTCGATGAACGCGATAGCGAGGTTGTTGTTACTAACGCAAACCGTTTCGAGTCTTTTAATGCTCAGCCCGTTAGAAACAAACTTGCCATCGTAGCTGCGGGTCCTGCGGCGAATTTTTTGTTGGCGATCCTCGTACTATTTGGCCTCTTTTTGCGAGGCGAAACCGGGCTCGCACCGGTTATTGAAGCCGTCTCCGAGGGCTCTGTCGCTGAGCAGAGTGGATTGGCTATCGGACAAGAGGTTATCGCTGTCGATGGGGAATCTACGACGACGGTCTCGGCGGTTAGGTTTGAATTGCTCAAGCGCTTGGGAGACACGGGGCGGATCGAGTTGACCGTTGGCAACGCGCTGAGCGACATTAATCAACGATATTCGCTTCCCATCATTCATTGGCTGGGTGCTGAGGAGGCGCCGGACCCCGTGGGAGCGCTTGGGCTAACACTTGGAATACTGCCCGTAAAACCCGAGGTAGGGTCTTTATCAGAGGATGGTGCTGCGACCCGAGCAGGGTTTCAGGTAGGAGACGTCATCATCGAGGCCGCTGGTGTGCGGATTGATCAATGGACGCAGTGGGTTGATTTTGTCCGCGCGCGTCCAGACGAGCGATTCGACGTTGTGGTTGGCCGAGCGGGTGGTCAGGTAGCATTAAGTGTGATGCCAGAGAATCGAGATTCAATTGGTACTGTGGGTATGGGTGTTGCTGTCCCAACGATCCCTGAGAGCCGGATGCGCCGGCAGAGTCGTGGACCCTTGGAAGCATTGGCTGCTGCTGTTGGGCGGACATATTCACTGACTATTTTTACGTTTGAGTCAATGTGGAAAATGGTTCAGGGGCTTATCTCAACCAAGAATTTATCTGGCCCCATCTCGATTGCGCAGATTGCGGCGAGCACGGCTGAGAGTGGATTTGCCACGTGGCTTTCATTTCTCGCGCTACTTTCTATTTCGCTCGGTGCGATCAATCTGCTGCCTATCCCCGTGCTCGACGGGGGCCATATTGTTTTCCACGTACTTGAGGGTATTTTAGGCCGGCCAGTGCCCGAGCAGGTCCAAGTAGTGAGTTTTCAGGTCGGTTTAGTAGCAGTTTTCACACTAATGATGTTCGCCATCTACAACGATGTGGCTCGACTGTGAGATACTCCGGCGCGCTGAACAGCAACCTAATATAAGCAAAGACAAAAGACGTGAAATTAGTCCTCAAAAAAATAAGCGATCGAACTCGCTGTTGGTTCACTAACATCAGAGTTTCCGCCGTGTTGGCTGTGTTTAGTGCGAGCTTCGTTGGCGGTATTGCGCCAAGCGTTTATGCACAAACTGAACCCTTCGTAGTCGCGGATATCCGTGTCGAGGGCCTGCAGCGCATTGCCCCCGGCAGTGTGTTTGCGGCATTGCCAGTCAGCGTTGGCGACCTGGTCGACGAACTCGCTATTCGAAGCATCTCGCGCAACCTTTTCTACACGGGCAATTTTGACGACATTTCGGTGGGACGAGACGGGAACGTGCTCGTTCTCACAGTGGCTGAGCGACCCAGTATCAGCGAAATCACGATTGAGGGTAACAAAGCAATTGAGACCGAAGCGCTACTCGATGGATTAAAAGGAGCCGGACTTGCTGTGGGGCAAGTTTTCCAGCGCTCAACCCTCGAGGGTATGCAGGGCGAATTGCGCAGACAGTACGTTATTCAGGGACGTTACGACTCGTCGATCGATACAGAAGTCATTCCAGAGCCCCGAAATCGCGTGTCGATTGCCATCGAGATCGACGAGGGCACGGTTTCAAAGATTAAGCACATCAATATCGTTGGTAATGAGGTATTTGACGACGAAACGCTGCTTGAGCTCTTCGAATTGCAGTTGGGTGGCATGTTCTCGTTTTTCTCAAGCGCGGATAAGTACAGCAAAGAGAAACTCGAGTCAGACTTAGAAACACTGACTAGTTACTATCAAGACCGAGGTTATTTGCAGTTTGAGATTGAGTCGACACAGGTGGCCGTATCGCCGACTAAGGACTCTGTTTATATTACAGCTAATGTCTCTGAAGGTGATCTATTCACGGTTACTGATGTCGACCTGTCAGGAGATCTAGTCCTACCTGAAGAGGATCTATCGCGATTCCTTTTGGTAGGTCCGGGTCAGATCTTCTCCCAACAGCTAGTGACGAGCACCGAGGAGTACCTCACCCGAAGACTGGGTAACGAAGGCTATAACTTCGCAAAAGTCACAGGTATACCTGAGGTAGTTGAAGGCGAGGGTGAGGCCGAGGTTGCGATCAAATTCTTTATCGATCCGGGCAGGCGAACCTACGTCCGGCGTATCAACTTCAAAGGTAATACGCGAACGGCCGACGAGGTTCTGCGACGTGAGATGCGCCAGATGGAGGCGGCACCCGCTTCCGCTGCGGCGATCGAGCAGTCGCGTATTCGTCTCCAGCGACTCGGTTTCTTTAGTACTGCCGAGGTAGAGACTGTAGAACTTCCAGGTTACGACGACCTTGTCGACATTGATTTCTCGGTCGAGGAGCAGAGCTTTGGTTCTATCGGTGGAAGTCTCGGTTACTCTCAGTTTGCTGGGCTTATCGTTGGCCTCAACCTTCAGCAAAACAACTTCTTGGGTACCGGACGACAGGTTGGTCTCAATTTGAACTCATCTCGATGGCAAAGTGTCGCGAGTATCAACTACAACAACCCCTACTTCACCGAAGACGGTGTGAGTCGCGGCTTCAGCCTCTTCTACAGGAAGTCTGATCTCTCGGAAATTAACGTTGCTAGCTACACGACGAATACCGTGGGTGCGACCATGTCGTTTGGATACCCAATCAGTGAGACGCAGCGCTTGGGCTTTAATGTGGGTATTACCGATACCGACATCACGTCAGGCAGATTTGCGGTGCAAGAGATTCGCACCAGTCCTCGACTCATTGAAGGTCTTGAGCAGTACTATGTATCTACGCGTCAGCTAGACGGTACTTTCTCAGGGCCCGAGGAACTGTTCCCGATTACTGACTTGCCGCCAGACGCCTTTGTAAATCTCAATAATGACGGCTTCCTAGACCAAAACGGTACACGGTTTACTAACTGGTCGATTACGGGTTCGTGGATTCAGTCGACACTGAACCGAGGCCAGCTCGCAACGCGCGGTATATCGAATTCCCTTTCGGCGCAGTTGTCGATGCCAGGTTCTGATCTTGAGTTTTTCAAGTTGAATTACCGTGGTGAGATGTATGTGCCCATTTACGGTGAGTTCACGTTCCACCTCCGTGGAGAGGTCGGTTACGGTGATGGCTACGGTGATACAACCGAGCTTCCCTTCTACGAGCACTTCTTCTCCGGCGGCTTCGGCAGTGTCCGAGGATTTGAGGCAAATACTCTAGGGCCCAGAAGTACGCCACCGATTCTTTACCAGACGGGTCTCGCGACCACGGGTGTTGATGCAGAGGGTTTGCCGACCGAAATTGGCGGACCTGATGGTCTTGGCTTTGGCTATATCGTGAATCCCGAGACAGGACGAATCGAAACCCAGCAGGTCTTTACAGGCCGCCGCCGTGCTGACCCGTTTGGTGGCAACGTCGTGATAGAGGGTTCGGCAGAGGTTCTTTTCCCGATGCCTTTCGTCAAGGATCGTAGTTCTATAAGATCCGCGTTCTTCTTAGACGCAGGCAATGTGTTCGATACAAATTGCCGGCAAAACCAGCTCAACTGCTTTGGTGTGGACGCCAACGAGTTGCGCTACTCGGTCGGTATTGGTGTGACGTGGTTGAGCGGTTTCGGGCCTCTAACATTTGCACTTGCGAAGCCGCTCAATGCTAGCGACACTGACCGCACAGAGGTATTCCAGTTCACGCTGGGGCGTGGATTCTAATAACTAACCAGGAGGTTAACCCAAATGTTGTTCCGCTTCGTCGCCGTATTGGCACTGTTGGTTGCATCGACCGTAGCACACGCTCAAGGTCGGATTGCTGTTGTGAATTTGGAGGAGGCAATTTTGCAGACCGACTACGCGCAGCAGCGTTTGCGTGATTTTGAGGCCGGTGAATCATTTGCTGAGGACAAGGCTGAGTTCGATAATCTAAAGGCCGAGCTTGATAAGTTAGTTCAGGATTTTCAGCGCGATCAGGCGGCGATGAGCGACGATGATCAAGTTGCAGCGCGTCAGAAAATGGCGAGCAAGAATGCTGACCTTGAATATGTGGCCAAGAAGCTTCAGTCGTTGCAGCAGCAAAACGCTCAGCGTGTTTTCCAAGAGCTGGTTCCCGCCGCTCGCCAAGTATTGGGCGAAGTTATCGAGACTGACCAGATTGGTCTTCTGCTCCAAGCGCAGTCAGTGATTCACGCGGATCTCGGTTATAACATCACGGCAAAAGTAACTGACAAGCTCAACCAGCTGCCACAAGAGTAATATGCCGACTCTGGGCGATGCAGCCGAGGCGCTGGGTCTCGCCTTTCGGGGTGACCCATCATTAACGTTGGATCGCTTAGCGCCCATCTCTCAAGCAGGGGTGGGCGATCTCTCCTTTATCGCACAAAAGAAATTTGCCAAATCTTTGGTGGCTTCCGATGCGACAGCCGTTATCTGTCCTGAAGCATGGGTAGGTGAATTTCCTGGCGCAGTTCTGTTTAGCGATGATCCCTACGCAGACTTTGCGCGTGCCACTCGACTTTTTGATAACCGACCTGCCGCGACTGGACGAATTGATAGCGGTGCTGTTATCGCAGAGACAGCCCAGCTCGGGGCTAATGTAACAGTCGATGCTGGCGCAGTGATTTCAGACGGCGCTCACATCGGAGACAACGCATGGGTGGGCCCAAACGTCTGGTTGGGTGATCGAGCAAAAGTAGGATCAGGTACGCAGTTACGCGCAGGTGTAGCGATATACCATGATGTCGTAATTGGCGAAGACTGCCTCATACATGCGAATACGGTTATCGGCTCCGATGGGTTTGGTTTTGCACCGACAAGCGCCGGGTGGGAGAAAATTCTACAGCTTGGCAGCGTAACCATCGGTGATCGGGTGGAAGTTGGCGCCGGGTGCGCCATCGATCGCGGTGCGCTCGAAGATACACAAATTGCCGACGACGTGATTATCGATAACTTGGTCCATATTGCCCATGGGGTAAAGGTTGGTCGAGGGTCAGCAATTGCGGGGCAGGTTGGCTTCGCGGGTGGGACCGAGTTGGGCGAGCGATGCACGGTGGGAGGCCAAGCGGGCTTTGCCGGGCATTTGAAAATTGCCAGCGATGTCCATATTGGGGGCCAAGGGCGAGTATCCAGGGACGTACAAGAGGCCGGCCACTATGCGTCGGGCACGTCATTGATGCCGGTCCGAGACTGGGCTCGCAATGCGGCACGCTATGAGAAAATAACGGACATGGCGAAGCGAATAGAGGCGTTAGAGAAATCGCTGTCAGAAAAAGACGGGAAAACCCAATAGGGAAGAGCAAGATATGATGGACATTGAGGGCATTAGAAAGCACTTACCCCACCGTTACCCCTTTCTATTTGTAGATCGAGTGGTCGCGCTGGAGCCTGGTGTATCTATCGAGG
>CBFHQN010000004.1:0-42202 GCA_965657765.1 Luminiphilus sp.
CAAGCCCTCTTCACTGAGAATTTCAACGTACGGAATCTTTCGCTTGATGTACGGTGCTGCCGCAGGCCCTGAGCTAGCTCGCGCTTCCCTTCGACCGGCGCGACCTCCACCTTTTCGTCTTCCTGCTCTATCAGTCATACGAATTTCTCGCTTATTTTTTGACCGTAAATTTGGCTGTCTTTTTAATTCATAAATGAGCCCGAAGCCAGAAAAATCGTGAGTAAAACTTGGCGTTTTTCTAACACTTTTTGGTAATAAATTTGTCAGTGCTTTCGAATGGAAAAACGCAACGCTACGAAGAGCGTCACCGACGTCAGACTTGCCGCTCGAAACCGCATCATAAAACTGCAAATTATCTCGATGTACACTGTCCGAGCGGTCAGACAAGAAGTAATGACCAACGAGGTAATCAGGAGAGGTTAGAGGAGGAATGGGGTGATGCACGTGCGGGCAGATCCAATCCGTGGGTTATGATTTTAAGTGTGTAATCGCTCACGACTTGTAACGTCTCCAGCCCTTAACGTGTGGCTCAAAACGAGTCGCGTCATAAGGTCTGTGGTTTTTCGCTCAGTTATGCGAGCAATCAAAAGGAGAGCAGCGTGGTTTCGAAACGAATTGCCGTCGTCGGCGCCGGAGTAAACGGCACGTCAATCGCAACAGCCTGCGCACAGCGCGGCTTTGACGTGGCTCTTTTTGACGCGGGCACGCCTTTCGCAGAAACGAGCAGTAAGTCGTCTCGGATGCTTCACGGCGGGATTCGCTATCTGGAGCAGGGTCACATCAAGCTGGTTCGAGAAGCATTGCTCGAGCGCGACGAGTGGCAGCGCGTCGCGCCCAATGCAACCCGCGTCGAACGATTCTTCTTCCCTATTTACCGCGACTCACCGAGGGGTCGCGCAACACTGTTCGCTGGTGCGCTGTTATACCAATGGCTCGCCGGTCAGTTTTCGCTGGGAAAAAGCTGTCTTCATGGTAAGCAGGATCTTTTAACAACCTTCCCAGAACTGAACTCAAACAATTTGCGAGGCGGCGTCAGCTACTGCGATCTGGTCATGGACGATCAAGCCTTAGCCGAGATTTTGCTAGGCGAAGCGCGTTCCTCCGGCGTCAACATTTATCCAAACTCCCCTGTATCAAACTTAACAACGAGCGGGACGCTTGAGGCAAACGGTGATGAACTCTCGTTCGACCACATCATTAACGCGACAGGCCCGTGGGCAAGTGATGTCTTAACCCAGGCAAACATCCAGTCTAGGTTCGACGTTGAACACGTGCGGGGCTCGCACCTGCTCTTGGAGCTGTCACTTCAACACGCATTGGTTTTCCAGGTACCTGCGGATAACCGTATTGTCTTTTGCATCCCTCAATCAGCGACTGAGGTGCTCCTTGGCACAACTGAACACAGTCATTGCCTTACTGATCCTATCGAGTGCAGTGAAGCTGAAGTCGACTATCTGTTAGCTGTTTTGAATAACCACTTAGACGCTGGCGTAGGTCGGGACCGGATCAAGGCCACCCTGTCGGGCGTTCGCCCGATCGCCAAAACTCGACAAGCAGAGGTATCCAACATGAGCACCGCGAGCCGGGATTCTGAAATCGAAGTGACCGATTCGCTTATTAACGTATTCGGCGGTAAGTGGACTTCAGCGCGTCATCTAGGACATAAAGTCGCAGCGTTGATTTGAGTGCACTTTGTCCGCAGCGTCTGTGGTTCAATAACCGCAACGCTCAAAATCGCGTATCCAAACACAAAACTATAAAGAGAGCTGACTTATGATTACCGCCGTTTACACAAGCCTTCTCGCCATCTGGCTGGTCTTTCTGTCGTTTCGAGTGATTGCCCTTCGGGGAAGCCCTGTCTTTGCTTTTCTGAACATCAATACCGACGACGAGGAAATGCTTCAGCGCGCGATCCGAGCGCACGGCAACCTGACGGAATACGCACCAATGATGGTGGTATTGCTTTACCTGCTGGAGACCAATGGACGCGACCCATCAACGCTGCACAGTCTTGGACTCGCCTTTCTTGTCGGCCGATTGATGCACGGCATCTGCTTTGGGTTTATGAAGTCGAGCATGCCATTGAGGATAGGTGGCACAGTCCTCACTCTCACACCACTGCTAGTGGCGGCGATCATGTTGGCCTCTATTGCCATCTAGTTCGCGAAATAGCCCCAGATTGCATTCTAACCAAACTTTGGAGATAAACCCTATGGCGTTATCGCTCCAGGAAATTTCTGATCGGCTTGAACTACAGGACCTCGTAACACAGTACGCGGACATCATCGACCGGAAGGCCTTTTCAGAGCTGAGTAGCATCTTTATAGATGAGGCCGTCATCGACTACGAAGCGACCGGAGCGCCAAAGTGCAGTGTAGAGGAGATGATTGCGTTCCTTTCCGAGGCCATGTCGCTTTTCCCCAACCATCAACATCTTGTGAGTAATACTCAGTTCAAGGTTGATGGCGACACTGCAAAAGGTCGCGTCATGTGCTTCAACCCCATGGAGATGGCCGTCGAAGGTGGAACTCAAACCTTCATTTTGGGGATCTGGTACGTTGATGAATTCGCGCGCATAGACGGTCGGTGGTTATTTTCCTCTCGAAAACAAGAAGCCAGCTGGAATCTGAACTTCCCCGAGCACCTTAAGCCCGTTTAGTCGGCCGGGAGTAGTGTGGTACCAAACTGCGAAACGGCAGGACACAAAAAAGCCCCTACATCGGGGCTTTTCATTTGACAATAATGGTGCGGAAGGGGGAACCAACTCCTGAAAAAACCTCTGTTTTAAGCCATTATCTAAGCTATTTTTGAGCTATAAAGCTCTAAATCCTGACAAGATTCCTGACAAAAAGATAAATGCCTTAGCAGAAATTGGGGGCGGGGCCGGAAAACTCTTGTCAATGTCGCAGTAAATCCACGCCAGATACATAAGAAGCAAATTTAGTAGACACGCTAGCTTCAGCTGCTAGTGCTCGCGAGGGCGTGGAGGTTCAAGTTCTCTCTTGGGCACCAATCACGCAAACTACCGCAAACCCGAATGTTTAAAAGCTTACCTCTAGCATAACCCACCCCGTTTTTACTGTGTTTTGTAGTCACTTTTGTGGTCACGTTTGTAAAACCTCTACAGCCCCCCAAGGAAATTGTCACGTCACTGATGTGGGGGCTTGCTAAAGGTTTAGGAACAAAGCGCGTTACGACTGCAGTCGTAGGTGTAATTTAGTTACTTGAGCGAACATCGGCGAGGCTTTGTCGTTGGCTTCAATACCAGCGCTCTTCACGAACGTATTTAAACACTTACAACTTGCGACCTTGATGCCACCTTGTTAGTTTCCAGGCACAAACAAAAAGCACTTCCCATGCCTGACTCCCAGCTACTACTCGCATTCTTCGCCTCCGCAGCAGTATTTGCCTATGCTCCCGGCCCTTCGACGTTGTATGCAGCGGCTCAAACAATTGCAGGTGGGCGAAAGCAAGGTTTACAAGCGACGTTCGGAATTCATCTCGGTGGCTACTTTCATGTGGCCATCGTAGCGATGGGTGTAGCAAGCCTATTCACGGCGGTACCAATCGCTTACACAGCTATGAAAGTCGTTGGTAGCGTTTATCTGTGTGTGCTTGGAATCTCTATGTGGCGTAGTACGGCCACTAGTCAGATCGATCAGCATGCCGACACCGATGCTGCTGACTTACTTAAACCACACGTTGATGGATCTAACGCCACCAAGTCCAAACATACCGGGGGCGAGAAAACACTGTTTCAAAGTGCACTGGTCGAAATTCTGAATCCCAAGACCGCCATCTTTTATCTCGCGTTTTTACCCCAGTTCACAGATCCCGCAGGTGTATGGCCTGTTTCGATGCAGCTATTGATACTAGGAACAATTGTTAACTTCCTCTTCTCAAGCGCCGATTTACTATGTGTTCTCTTTGCGGAGAGAATCGTTTCAATAATGAAGAATGGGCAGTCCAGTGCCGGCGTGGCGAGTCGTATCTCCGGCGTATTGCTGATATTACTGGGCGTGAATCTACTTCTGACCTGACTCAGCGCGTTTGCGCTCCACCTTTGCGACTCTCAGCTTGTTGTATGGTGCGGAAGGGGGGACTTGAACCCCCACAGCCATAGGCCACTACCCCCTCAAGATAGCGTGTCTACCAATTCCACCACTTCCGCAAGTCGTGTAGTACTTAGTCGATCGGGAGATCGCTAGTACCTGTATTTTCATTAGCTTCGTCCACTAGCGGTAGATCGCCAGCAGGAGCCAGAGGTGCCGCTTCGACGGCCTCAAGAGGAACATCAAAACCAAGGTCATCTGTTTCCGCGTATTGCTGATCTGCGATCATTGCCAAACCAAAGCTGGTCGCAAAGAAAATAGCCGATAGCCAGCCCGTTGCAGACGTCAGCACATTGCCACCGCCAGACGAGCCAAATACGGTTTGCGACGCACCACCACCAAACGACGCGCCCACATCTGCCCCTTTGCCGCGCTGCAGCAAAATGAGTCCGATGATTGCAAGCGCCACCAAGAGGTGTACGACCAAAATAACCTGATTCACGTGTTTCTCCGAACGTGGTGCTGCGCGTTACGCAAACACCATCACTAAGGGTGCGCGAGTCTACCCAAGAGGGGCCCGCGGGGCAAGACTCTTGTTAAGCCGCTTGTCGAATCGCCTCTGCTACTTCATTTGCTAAGGTATCAATGGCAATAGTCTCATCACCTTCTACCATCACCCGAATAACGGGCTCGGTCCCAGATGGGCGCAACAATAAACGTCCACGACCAACAAGCTCGCGCTCAACGCGCTCACAGGCGTCGCTGATAGCTTGATGCGCTGTGACGTCAAATCCCTTCTTGATACGAACGTTGACCAGCACCTGAGGCAGTGGTGTAAACCCAGAGGTAAGCTCCTGTAATCCACGGCCCGAGGCAACGACTGCAGACAACACCTGCAGTGCAGCAATGACACCATCACCCGTGGTACTGAGATTGCCGCAAATGATATGGCCCGACGACTCGCCGCCGAGACTCCAGCCTTCAGCCACCATCAACTCTTTCACATAGCGGTCACCCACCTTAGCTCTGGCAAGGCGTAATCCACTCTGCTCGAGTGCCAACTCCAATCCCATATTGGTCATCAGTGTGCCGACAACACCGGCGTCACTACCTCCAGTAGCAAGGCGGTGCATGGCAAGAATATAAAGGACATCGTCTCCCGTGAGCAGGTCGCCAGCGTGATTCACCATCTGCAGACGATCGCCATCACCGTCGAAAGCTATGCCGAGATCGGCTTTTTCATCCAGCACCCACTGCTGCAACGCAGCCGGCTCAGTGGACCCAACACCATCGTTGATGTTGTAGCCGTCTGGAGACGCCCCCATCAAAATAATGTCAGCACCCAGTTCTTCGAATACCCCGGGCGCAATGTGATAAGTCGCACCGTGAGCACAATCGATAACGATTTTCAGTCCTTTAAGACTCAGCTCATCGGGGAAGGTCGACTTGCAGTATTCGATATAGCGGCCTGCTGCGTCAGCAATTCGACTCGCCTTACCTAACTGCTCTGAATCCACCGTCTCCATGGGCGCATCGATCATTGCCTCGATTTGAAGCTCCAGCTCGTCAGAGAGCTTGCTGCCCTGGCCGTTGAAAAACTTGATGCCATTGTCGTAGTAGGGGTTGTGCGAGGCGCTAATGACGATGCCAGCCTCCGCCTTTTGACTTCGGGTAAGCAATGCAATGCCGGGGGTAGGGAGTGGTCCCAGGAGCTTTACATTGGCGCCAGCTGCGACTAGACCCGCCTGAAGCGCCGACTCAAGCATGTAGCCGGAGACTCTCGTATCTTTACCGATGACAACAGTGGGCTGAGTACCCGCATTTTTGGCGAAGACCTTCCCCGTCGCCCAGCCAAGCTTGAGCATAAAATCAGGTGTCACGGGCGCATCACCGACCCGCCCTCTTATACCGTCAGTGCCAAAATATTTCCGAGACATTTAGCTCCCCCTGCCTACTGCCTTATGAAGCGCTCTCCAAAGCACCGCTAGTTGCCGCCCAAACGGCGAGCGCATCTGCTGTTTCAGCAACGTCATGCACTCGTAGAATCGATGCACCATTTTGTGCGGCAATAACGGCCAGAACCGCACTGGGCACAATACGCTCATCAGCGGGCCGCCCTGTTATGGCACCGATCATAGACTTGCGAGAGACGCCAACCAAGACTGGTAGCTCAAATGCGGCAAATTCGGCAAGACGTCGCATCATTTCGTAGTTCTGAGTTACCGTTTTACCAAAACCGAAGCCGGGATCGATCACAATTTGGTTCCGTTGGATGCCAAAATTAATACAGGCCTCGATTCGATCCTTTAGAAAAACAGAAACATCCTCTACAACGTCGACATAGTCGGTGTGTGCCTGCATCCGATCAGGCTCCTCGGACATGTGCATCACACCCATGGGTAGCCCACTAGCAGCAGCGGCAGCGAGCGCTCCCTCACGGCGAAATGCGCGCACATCATTTAGCAACCCCGCTCCTGCGCCCGCAGCAGCAGTCATCACTTCAGGATTACTGGTATCAATCGAGAGAACAACGTCGAGTCTAGGCGCGATCAACTCAACCGCCCCCATCACACGCTCAAGCTCCTCCTGCGTGGATACGGGTGTTGCGCCCGGTCGTGTTGATTCACCACCAATGTCAAGGATCGACGCGCCGGCTATGACCATGCTCTCGGCTCGATCAAGTAGTCGGTCAGCGTTGATGGTGGCGTCCGCGTAAAGTTGGCCGCCGTCTGAAAATGAGTCGGGCGTCACATTGAGAACGCCCATAATCTGAGGTGTGGCCAGAGACAATGTCTTCTGACCACAGACTAATGAAGAAACCACGTTAGACAGTTGAATGCTCAGTGCGTGACTGGATCACCCACGGTATCGTCGCCTGAGGACGCTTCTGGGTCAGACGGTGGCTCAGTAGGTCCGCTTGTCCAATCAGAAGGCGGATTGGGCTTCTTACCCTCCATAATGGCATCGATCTGCTCCGAATCGATCGTCTCGTACTGCATCAACGCGTCGGCCATCATGTCCATTTTGCTTCGGTGTTCTTCCAGGATACTACGGGCTTTCTCATAACACTCATCGATGATGGAACGCACTTCCTTGTCGATGGCCAACGCAGTTTCGTCAGACATCGCTTTGGATGGCTGCGCGGCAGTACGTCCCAAGAAGACTTCTTCACCACCCTCGTCGTACATCAACGGACCCATGGCGTCCGAAAGACCCCACTTAGTGACCATGTTGCGAGCAATCTCAGTCGCGCGCTGAATATCATTCGACGCACCTGTTGTAATGCCCTCTTTACCCAACGTCATTTCCTCAGCAACTCGGCCACCAAACAAACTGGTGATCTGGCTAATGATATGACGGCGGCTATGACTGTAACGGTCTTCCTCTGGCAGGAACATCGTAACACCCAGCGCACGCCCGCGAGGAATGATAGAGACCTTGTAGACGGGATCGTGCTCCGGCATCAAGCGTCCAACAATCGCGTGGCCAGCCTCGTGATATGCGGTATTCAACTTTTCCTTCTCAGACATCACCATTGACCGGCGCTCGGCACCCATCATGATCTTATCTTTGGCGAGTTCGAAATGCTGCATACCTACCGTTCGCACACCTGCGCGCGCCGCGAACAAGGCAGCCTCGTTCACCAAGTTAGCAAGGTCAGCACCGGAGAATCCAGGTGTGCCTCTCGCAATTTTCGCGGCCTCTACGTTTTCTGCGAGCGGCACTTTGCGCATGTGCACCTTTAGAATCTGTTCTCTGCCGCGGATGTCAGGCAAACCAACCGTGACCTGGCGGTCGAAACGACCGGGACGCAATAGCGCTGGGTCGAGAACGTCAGGACGGTTTGTCGCTGCGATGACGATTACACCGTCATTACCTCCGAAGCCATCCATCTCAACCAGCAATTGGTTAAGCGTCTGTTCACGTTCGTCGTGACCACCGCCCAATCCAGCGCCACGATGACGACCCACCGCATCGATTTCGTCGATGAAGATGATGCATGGCGACTGCTTCTTAGCCTGATCAAACATATCGCGAACGCGCGAGGCACCAACACCAACGAACATCTCGACGAAGTCTGAGCCTGAGATAGAGAAAAATGGCACCTTGGCCTCGCCAGCAATGGCTTTGGCCAGCAACGTCTTACCGGTACCGGGTTGTCCTACCATCAGCACACCGCGGGGAATACGACCACCGAGTTTTTGGAAACGACTCGGATCTCTCAAGAACTCGACAAGCTCTTGAACGTCCTCTTTGGCCTCGTCCACACCCGCCACATCAGCAAAGGTCGTTGTAATTTGGTCTTCGCCGAGGAGTTTTGCCTTGCTCTTCCCAAAACTCATGGGACCACCACGGCCACCGCCACCGCCTTGCATCTGGCGCATGAAGAACATGAAGACAGCGAGAATCAAAAGAATCGGGAAGCTGGCGACCAAAAGCTGCGTCCACACCGACTGCTGCTCTGGCTTTTTACCCTCAACAACCACGTTGTGAGCGAGCAGGTCATCCATCAACTTGGGGTCTTCGACCATTGGCCGCACAGTCTCAAAGCTGGAGCCGTCTTTGCGCTCCGCTGAGATCGTAAGACCGTCGACGACCACTCTGGACAAGCGGTTGTTCTGCACTTCTTGAATAAAAGCCGAGTAACCCAACTGCTCTTTTTGGCCTTGGGTATTAAAGTTGTTGAAGACCGATAACAGCACCGCTGCAATCGCAAGCCACAACAACATATTCTTCGCCATATTGTTCAAATCACCATCCTCCGGCTCGACGTAGGCGCTTTATGGCCCTGCAGTATAGCGGGCTCTTAGCGCAACGCGAATCTTTACCAGTTGGAGACGCCTTTGCGGGATTTCAAGGGTCTATAAAGCCTTTACGTCAATTTCGCAGTAATGGCTCTAAGCACGGAAGCCTTTCGCGACAACGTAGACCTCCTTTGAGCGAGGTCTTGAGGCGGCAGGTTTGCGACTGTTAACAGTCTTAAAGTGGCTACGAACAGACTTGAGCCACTCGTCAAAGCCCTCACCGTGGAATACCTTAGCAGCGAAAACACCGCCCTCGGGCAACATCTGTACCGCCATATCCAGCGCGAGTTCGACGAGATACATGGCCTTAGGCTGATCAACCGAGACAATACCGCTCATATTCGGCGCCATGTCAGATAGGACAACAGACGGAATAGAGTCACCGATCACCGCTTGTATCTCGTCAAAGACCGATTGCTCGGTAAAGTCACCGTGGATGAAATCGACCCCGGCTACCGCATCCATCGGAAGGATATCGCTAGCAATGACTCGCCCTTTGTGACCAACCAGCTGAGCGGCAACTTGAGACCAACCGCCAGGAGCGCTGCCTAGATCCACCACGGTCATACCTGGCTTAATGAACTTGTCTTTGTCATTGAGCTCAAGAAGCTTGTAGCAGGCGCGGGATCGATAACCCTCAGCCTGAGCACGCTGAACATACACATCGTCTCGGTGCTCTTTCAGCCAGGCTTTACTCGAACCGCGCTTCTTAGCCATTTATGGGGACTCCTGTTGCAATGAACGGTAGAATACCACTTGGCACACCAGACTTTTCATTTAACGAGAGCTTCACCTTGGACAACCGACTTTTAAAGCAGTACCGCGCGATCGCCCACAAACTCAATCCCATTGTCACTGTAGGCGGGCAGGGCCTCACTGAGGGCATCCAAAACGAGCTTGAGCGCGCACTCAACGATCACGAGCTGGTAAAAATCAAAGTAAGTGTTGGCGACCGCGAGGCAAGAGATCAGGTGATCGAAGCCTTGATCGAAGGCTGTGGCGCAGAACTCGTGCAGAAAATTGGGCACACGGCGACGCTACTGCGGCACACACCCAACGCTGATCCAAGAAAATCAAATCTGCAACGCCCGCTTTAATGTCGAACGTTCTCGAATTCCCAAGCCGCGAAAAGCAAGCCTATCAATTCTTAACCGAGCAGCTGAGCGCACTTCTTGCAGAAAAAGGCGCAGATCACGAACTGATCGACCATGCAACGCAATTACTGAGCAAGGTTTATGGGGAAATCGAGGACGCCGACTTTTCATTTTCAGTGGATATACCTCGCGGCACTGAACTCGAAGATGCGGAACGTCTACAACGACAGATTGGCGAGGGCGTAGAAGCCCTGCGCAAGCACCACCACTCGCTCACACTCAAGCTGGCTGCAAAACTCTTACTGACAGAACTTCGGCTCTACCAACAAGCCAGAGACTAGGTCAGAAGAGCGCTGGCTACCGAATAGACAAGCCAAGCAACGATCCATGCCAGTACCAAGTAGCCGGTCAGTAGTTTCAGCGCGAACTGCGATGACTTTGCTTCGCGTGCCAGAAGCGCAACGGTGGAGACGCACTGAAGCGCAATGGTGAAAAAGACAACGAGCGCAAGACCTGATGCGGCAGTTAGACCCGATGCCGCTATTTGATCAGCCAGCGAGGTCGGATCCCTATCGGCGCTCTCGATACCGAAAATAGTACCTAGAGTTCCGACGAACACCTCCCGAGCGAGGAATGAGGCAATAATGGCCACGCCATATCGCCAATCGAGGCCCAGCGGCGAAAAAACAGGCTCAATAAATCGACCCAAGGCCGCAAGCCAAGAGGATGATAAATCCTCACCACCGTTAGGAAAGTACCCAAGGAACCAAACGACAACGGTCACCGCAAAAATAACGCTACCCGCCTTCTTGATGAAGTGCACCGCGCGGTTGAATGACTTACTGATAATGGGCTTCAGCTCAGGCAGGCGATAGGACGGAAGCTCAAGAATGAAGGCTTGATTCGATGACCTGGTATCGCCCATACGGCTTACAAAGGCAGCAACAATGAGCGCGGTCATGATGCCGAAGAAATAAATACCGGACATCGCCAATCCCTGCCAGCCGATGAGACCACCCAAAACCGTTTCATTAGGTATCAAAATGGCAATTAACAAAGCGTAAACGGGTAACCTTGCAGAACAAGGCATAAGCGGGATCGCAACGTAAGTGAGTAACCGCTCCTGCCGAGAAGACATAGTTCGCGCTGCGTAGATCGCGGGAATTGCGCAAGCAACGCCCGAAAGTAAGGGCACGAAGCTCTTACCCGACAGGCCAAAAAAACTCAGGGGACGGTGGCAAATCAAAGCCGCACGCGCAAGGTATCCCGAGTCTTCCAAAGCACCCACAATCATCGTCAATATGAAAACCAACGGGGCGAATACCAAGAAAGCACCGAGACCACCAAAAATCGCATCACTCACAAAATCGGCAACAACGCCCTCGGGCATCACCGATGCAACTGCACTACCTATTGCAATAACGATCGACTCAACCCCGTCCATAAGAGGTGCGGCCCAAGTAAATATGGCCTGAAAGAACAGCGTCATAATCAGGAAGAACGCGACACCACCCGTGAAGGTCCCAAGGAGCCAATGGTCAAGTTGAGCTTGACGCCGAACCAACAAATCACCCTTAGGGGCAAACCGGTCGGTAATCTGGTTGGCGGTGCCGCTGATTAATGCATCCGGCGTATCCGCCCAAGGCGCCAGATCGGGCCTTGGCCCCACAAACACAGCTTCCGCCTCAGCAAGGCCAGCACCGGTGCGAGCGCTCACCGGTAGTACAGGGACACCCAATGCTTTGGATAGGCCTGGCACATCCATATCAAGCCCGTCGCTCTCAATAACGTCCATCATGTTAAGGAGGACAACGAATGGCTTTCCTACTCGTGCGCATTCTCTCGCGACTTGGAGACAATAGGTGGCGCCCTTCTCTAGCCGCGTCGCATCCCAAACCATCGCCACCAGCGCTTGATCATCGCTGCGCAGCGCTGTCATGAGGGTATCGATGGCTACCTGTTCCTCACCCGAGACTGGCTTGAGTGAGTAAGTTCCGGGAAAATCCCAAACCGTCACACTAGGGTCACTCTTCAATCCACCCGTGCCGACATCCACGGTAATGCCTGGATAGTTGGCCACTTTGTGGCTCAAGCCCGTGAGTTTATTGAACAGGGCACTCTTGCCAGAGTTAGGGGCACCCACCAAAAGAAGATTGGTCATGGGTTTGGCTCGATGGTCTTTACCCGCTCAGCGGTCCTGCGATCAAGACTATAGGTGGCTCCACCCACTGCGAACACACGGGGGGCGCCAAATCCGGGCGTTAATAAACAGGACACGCGCTGCCCTTCACGAAAGCCAATGTCCATCAAACGTTGAGTCGCCGCGTCAAGCTCTCCGTTGATACCAGCAATAATCGCAGACTCGCCGGCTGGGAGCTCCCATAACGATGTTTGGTTAGCAGCGATCGACATTATTTCGTGGCGAGCAGATTTTACGGCTCTAAATGACGAGCAGCCGCTAAACGTGCCGCACCTTATCTATTTCGTAGAAGATATCGCCGCCAGGCGCCTTCACGACAACCTCGTCGCCCTCGGACTTGCCCACTAGGGCGCGTGCAATCGGCGAACTCACAGAAATCATATTCTGCTTAACGTCAGCCTCGTCCTCACCGACGATACGGTACGAGACTTCCGAATCATCATCGCAATTGATGAGATCCACGGTCGCACCAAATAAAACGCGACCGGTGTGTGTCAGTGTCGTGATGTCGATCACCTGTGCATTGGAAAGCTTATATTCGAGCTCTTTAATACGCCCCTCAGCAAAGCTTTGCTGCTCACGTGCAGCGTGATACTCGGCGTTCTCTTTTAGGTCTCCGTGTTCACGGGCCTCAGCAATCGCCGCGACTATTCTCGGCCGATCAACCTTTTTCAGTCGCTCGAGCTCTTCTCTCAGCGCAGCCTCACCGGCAACCGTCATTGGGACTTTATTCATTTGCCAAACTCACATGCAGATCTTGCAGTCTGCGAACTTGCCCATCGGGCTCGCGTTCCATCGACATGCAGATCGCCTCCGCAGCCGCCAAGGTTGTAGTGTAGAACACCTGATGCTGTTCGGCACTCGAGCGAATAGACGCAGAGTCGAGAATGGCCGTGCGCCCTTCCGTCGTATTGATAATTAGTGACGCTTCATCGTTCTTGATCAAATCAACAATGTGCGGACGGCCCTCGGCAACTTTATTAACCGAGCGGACTTCCAAGCCAGCATCCTTCAACGCCTTAGCGGTGCCCTTAGTCGCCGCCAGCGTGAAACCAGAATCGACGAGCCGCTTGGCAACGTCGATTGCCGCTGGCTTATCCGCGTCTCTCACACTAAATAGCGCAAGCCCAGACGTGGGTGTCACATCACCTGCCCCCAACTGTGCCTTGGCAAATGCGTCGGCAAACGTGGGGCCTGTCCCCATAACCTCACCCGTAGACTTCATTTCCGGGCCAAGAATAGGATCGATACCCGGGAATTTATTGAAGGGCAATACGGCTTCTTTCACGCTGTAGTAATTGGGTACGACTTCCGCAGTGAACCCTTGCGAGACAAGTGACTGTCCCGCCATACAACGTGCAGCGATCTTGGCCAGTGATACGCCAATCGCTTTAGAGACAAACGGCACCGTGCGAGACGCGCGTGGGTTCACCTCAATGACGTAAATCTGATCGTCCTGCCAAGCAAGCTGGACATTCATCAGACCTTTAACCTCAAGCGCAACCGCCATGGCCTTCACCATGTCACGCATTTTGTCCTGTACATCTGCCGGAAGGCTGTACGGTGGGAGCGAACATGCGGAATCGCCAGAGTGAACGCCGGCCTGTTCGATGTGCTGCATGATCGATCCGATGACGACATGCTCGCCATCGGAAACAGCATCGATATCCACCTCGATCGCGGCATTAAGGAATCGATCAAGCAATACAGGAGAATCGTCAGACACCTGAACCGCATCACGCATATAGCGAAGCAAATCCTCTTCTCGGTAGACGATCTCCATGGCTCGACCACCCAACACGTAAGAAGGACGTACTACCAGCGGGTAGCCAATATTGCTGGCAGCAGCGACTGCTTCATCAACACTGCGCACAGTGGTGTTCGCTGGCTGTAACAGATCCAGCGCCTGAATCATCTTCTGGAACCGCTCGCGATCTTCCGCGCGATCGATTTGATCAGGGGTGGTACCAATAATAGGCACGCCGGCCGCCTCAAGTGCTCGCGAAAGTTTAAGCGGTGTCTGGCCACCAAACTGCACGATGACACCCTTTGGCTTTTCAAGATCAACAATTTCCAAAACGTCTTCGAGCGTTACCGGCTCGAAAAACAAACGATCGGAGGTATCGTAATCTGTAGAAACAGTTTCAGGGTTGCAGTTGATCATGATGGTCTCGTAACCATCCTCAGCCATCGCTTGCGCCGCGTGCACACAGCAGTAATCAAACTCGATGCCTTGCCCAATCCGGTTTGGTCCACCGCCTAGAACAATGATCTTGTCGCGATCACTGGGCGCAGACTCACACTCTTCCTCGTAAGTGGAGTACATGTACGCAGTCGCAGAGGAGAACTCCGCAGCACAGGTATCCACCCGCTTGTAGACAGGGCGCAAATCCATGCTCTGGCGATGCGCTCTGACCTCTGACTCGGATGATCCCATCAACGTGGCGATGCGCTTATCAGAGAAGCCCTTTCGCTTTAACTGCCGAAGTTCGGCGTGGCTGACCTCAGTGATCGAGCGGCCAGCAAGGGTGCCCTCAAGCCGCACGATGTCTTCAATTTGAACGAGGAACCAGGGGTCAACACCCGAGTATCCGTAAATCTCCTCGAGCTCAAAGCCTGCTCGGAAGGCGTCTGCCAGGTACCAGATCCGCTCCGCACCCGGGTGGGTCAACTGCTTTACTAATTCAGCACGTGAGTCTTCATCGGTAACTGCGAGCCTTGGCTCAAATCCAGCCGAGCCAACCTCAAGACCGCGAAGCGCCTTCTGGACTGACTCCTGGAAAGTGCGACCAATCGCCATCACCTCACCAACAGACTTCATCTGAGTCGTCAGTTTTGCATCTGCTGTCGCAAACTTTTCAAAGGCAAATCGCGGCACTTTGGTGACTACGTAGTCGATTGAAGGCTCGAAAGATGCTGGGGTCACACCGCCAGTGATGTCGTTAGCCAGTTCGTCAAGCGTGTAGCCAACGGCAAGCTTGGCCGCCACCTTTGCAATCGGGAAACCCGTTGCCTTTGATGCCAGTGCTGAAGAGCGCGATACGCGCGGGTTCATCTCGATGACAACAATGCGCCCGGTATCTGGGCATTGGCCGAACTGAACGTTCGAGCCACCGGTCTCCACACCGATTTCACGAAGCACCGCTAGAGAGGCGTTTCGCATCAATTGATATTCTTTGTCAGTCAGCGTTTGTGCAGGAGCAACCGTAATGGAGTCACCTGTGTGAACACCCATTGCGTCTAAGTTTTCGATCGAGCAAACAATGATGCAGTTGTCATTCTTATCACGTACGACTTCCATCTCGAACTCTTTCCAACCGATCAGAGACTCGTCGATCAGAAGTTCGTTGGTAGGTGATAACTCCAGGCCACGCTTACAAATTGTTTCAAACTCAACACGGTTGTAGGCAATGCCGCCGCCAGAACCGCCCATGGTGAAAGAGGGTCGGATGATGCATGGGAAGCCCATTCTGTCGAGAACGTCGAATGCCTCTTCCAACGAGTGAGCAATCTCGGCTCGCGGTGTATCGAGTCCGATCTTTTTCATCGCGACATCAAACTTCTCGCGGTCCTCTGCCTTATCGATCGCCTCTTGCGTCGCACCAATCATCTCGACGCCATACTTCTCAAGAACGCCCTCGGCATCCAACTTGAGCGCACAGTTAAGCGCTGTTTGTCCGCCCATGGTGGGCAGCAGAGCGCTTGGACGCTCTTTCTCAATGATCTTTGCGACCGTCTGCCACTCAACCGGCTCGATGTAGGTCGAATCCGCCATCGCGGGATCGGTCATAATCGTCGCCGGGTTGGAGTTCACCAAGATGACTCTATAGCCCTCTTCCCTGAGCGCTTTACACGCCTGAGCACCGGAATAATCGAACTCGCAGGCCTGGCCGATAACGATGGGACCCGCACCGAGAATCAGAATACTTTCTAAATCAGCTCTTCTTGGCATTAGGCGGCACCTCCCTGTTCACCTTCTGCTAAACCATCGCCATTAGTGCTGTCGCCAGCCATGGCTGCGATAAAGGCATCGAATAAATACTTGGCGTCATGAGGACCCGGGCTCGCCTCGGGGTGCCCTTGGAAACTATAAGCAGGCGTGTCCGTTCTTTTGATGCCCTGAACCGTACCGTCGAAAAGCGACCTATGAGTAACCGCCAGCGTCTCAGGCAAATCACTATCAGAAACAGTGAATCCGTGGTTCTGGCTTGTCACCATCACAGTCTTGTTAGCCAAATCTTGCACAGGGTGGTTTGCGCCGTGGTGGCCATGACTCATCTTCTCGGTCTTCGCACCGCTCGCCAGTGCCAAAATTTGATGTCCGAGGCAGATGCCAAATAGAGGCTTGCCACCTGCCATTACCTGCTTCGCCAACGCAATAGCATAGTCGCAAGGTTCAGGATCACCCGGACCATTAGACAAGAAGACACCATCGGGCTTGAGTGCCATGACGGCATCAAAATCAGTTTGAGCCGGAACCACCGTCACCCGGCAACCCAAATCCACCAAAATTCGAAGAATGTTGCGCTTCACGCCAAAGTCTAATGCGACGACGTGGAAGCGAGTTTCGGGGCGCTCCGGAGCTTCAACGCCAAGCTGCCATGTGGGATCGACCCACTCGTAGCTGGCCGCGGTTGTCACCACCTTAGCAAGGTCCATTCCTTTCAGACCCGGAAATGCATTCGCCGCAGCAATCGCCTCTTCTGCAGCATCACCTGTCAAAATACAGCCTGCCTGAGCGCCTTTTTCTCGAATAATACGCGTCAACTTACGCGTATCGATATCAGCGATACACACCGTATTATTCGCAACCAAGTAATCACTCAGGTTTTGCTCGGAGCGGAAATTCGATGCGACTAAAGGCAGATCGCGGATGATCAGACCTGCAGCGTGAACAGCATCCGACTCAGCATCGGCCGCGTTCGTGCCTGTGTTACCAATATGAGGATACGTGAGCGTCACAATCTGCTGGGCGTACGATGGATCAGTCAAAATCTCCTGATAACCGGTCATTGCCGTATTAAAAACAACCTCTCCCACAGTTTTCCCGTCAGCGCCTACCGAACGCCCGTGAAAAACTGTGCCGTCTGCAAGCGCTAAGACAGCAGGTTTGTCCACTCTAAATCCTCCAGAGAGCTGTTTTTATCCACTTCACCCGCGCCTACGAGGCCTCTCTTTGCCTCTGTTTACACTAAACGTCACGACGCCGGATGTGTTATTGTCTCGCGCACACGAAAAGGCGCCGGACTGACCAAAAAGCCGCCGACCAATTCAAGAATGCGCTAAGACTCAATTGTACGTTTACGGTCGATTAGTGTCCACGAAAAAGGGCACGAGAGTGGTCCGTTTCATCGACAAAAAGTTAAACGGCGACTGAGGGTAGAAGAAATGACGCAAAAAGCAGAGACGGCAGTAATCACAGGTGCTGGTGATGGTATTGGTCGAGCCTTGGCCATCAACCTCAATGCACGTGGCGTTAACCTTTATATTTGCGATATCAGTATCGATCGGCTCGCTGAGACCGAGCAAATGCTGGATCTCGGAAAAGCAACAGTAGCAACGACTGTTGTCGACTGCGGTAATCGCGAGGCTATTGAAGCCTGGGCAGAGAGCATCGCTCGCGAAGTCACTACCGTCGAGTTTTTATTCAATAATGCGGGCGTAGCCTATGCATCAGAGTTCCGCAGCGCAACACTGGACAATTTCGAGTGGCTAATGAATATCAATTACTGGGGGGTCGTCTGGTCAACGAAGGCTTTCCTGCCGCTGCTGGAGGCGTCGCCCAACGGCCACTTGATCAACATCTCGTCCATTTTTGGGATGGTCGGCATTGCCACACAGAGCGCCTATAACAGCGCCAAGTTTGCGGTAAGAGGGTTTACTGAATCATTGCAAGCTGAGTACCTGGGCTCATCCCTTGCCGTAACCTGCGTGCACCCCGGCGGCATCTCCACCAATATTGCGTTCCGCGCGCGCACTGACGGCGAGTCAGCCGACACCTCAGCCGAAGAACGTGATGCCTCCTTCCGCCAAGTTGCAAGAACCTCGCCCACCAAAGCGGCGGAAGTTATTATGAAGGGAACGCTGGCCAGGCGTAGAAGAGTCTTCATTGGCTGGGACGCCTGGTTCATGCAAATTCTGACCAAGTTTCTCCCCACCTCCTATCACCTCGTAACAGCGAGGATGGCGTCGAGGAACGATGAGTCAAGCTGATACAGATCCATCATCGGCGCCTACTCGACTCAGCAGATCCTCTTTTTTCATCTTAATTACGGGGCTGCTGGCCAATGCAATTGGTCAGGCGTTTATCTTTGCAATTTTGCCCCCATTGGGCCGAGAGGTTGCGCTGAGCGAAGTGCAAACGACGTCGATTATCTCGACCTCGGCCCTCGTGTTTACCTTTTGCTCTCCCTGGTGGGGCCGAAAATCGGATCAGATAGGCCGCAAAATCATCATTGTGATTGGTTTAACCGGCTATGCCGTAGGCACCGTAATTTTTGCCGGCGTCTTTGCTCTTGGTATGAAAGGCATCCTATCAGGCTGGACGCTGTATTTTGTAGCCCTGTTCTTTCGGTGTATGCAGTCTTCGGTTATGGCTGCTACGAGCCCCGGCGTAACCGCCTACGCCGCAGATCATAGTTCACGCGCCTTCCGTACGCAGACGCTGGCTCGACTGGGCACGGCCAACAGCCTAGGGGTGATTATTGGCCCAGTGCTCGCAGGTTTACTCGCCGGATTAGGGCTTCTTTTCCCGCTTTATGTAGCAGCGCTATTTACGTTTATCGCGGTATTTATCGTCTGGAAATATCTGCCCGAGGGTGACACCTCTGGTATCTCACGAAAACGCGGGCCAAGGTTGTCTTTTCTCGACTCAAGACTCCGGGTCTATCTTTTGAGCGCCATCGGAACCTTCACCGGCTTTTCTGCCATTCAGCAAACGCTTGGATTCCGCATCCAGGACAGTTTGGTACTTAGCGGCGTGGAGACAGCACAGTACACGGGCGCTGCGCTTATGGTTTCTGCCTTCTTCACACTCGCCCTGCAATTGACCATTGCGCAACGCTACGCGGGCCCAGCATTGAACCTCGTCCGCATGGGCCTCGTTTGTAACCTAATCGCTGCAGGGTTTGTCGCATCGGCGCAGGGACTAACAGGATTGATCATTGGCATGGCGTTTATGGGAGCTGGTCTGGGCCTGATAGGTCCCGCCATCGCTGCAGGCGCATCGCTCTCTGTGAGTCGAGACGAGCAAGGTGGCGCCGCAGGCCTTATCACCGCCTGCCCTGCCGCGGGTTTCGTTATCGGCCCAATCCTGGGCGGCGCACTATATCAATTAGACCCAGCCTACCCGCCACTTTTTGCTGGTGCCATCACGATGCTCGTTTTGACCTACGCACTTAAATCGCGCGCAGTCATGGCTGATATAGAAGACTAACAACAGACCTCAAGAATCCCATCCGAATACGGTTTTAACGCTTCCATAAAAAGCTCAACGCAGATCCCACGGAGCAAGTGCTGCCCTAGATAATGCAGGTGAATGCAATAGGTGCGGAGATATGTCTGCTGCGAGACGAATATTTCGTTCGGCTAGCTAAGGATCTCAGGGCGAGTTAAGCGCTTCGATTGCGCTACGAATACCTGACGGGATGGCGGCCGATTTATTGGCTTCGCGATCCACAAATGCATGAGTGAACCTGCCGGTGACGCTGCTCACCTCAGCGCCCTCACCAAAAACACCAATCTCCCACGTCACAGACTTCTCACCCATGCGCGCGATACGCAGACCCAACTCAAGCTCTTGCGGATAGGTAAGCGGTGAGAAATAGTCAGCTGATGAGTTAACTACGTATCCCACCACACCATCTTGACCTGGACGCATACCGCCCTCTTCAATAAGAAAGCGATTCACCACCGAGTCAAAGAATGCGTAATAGGCGACGTTGTTAATGTGGCCGTAAATATCGTTGTCGGCCCAACGTGTGTTGAGAGAATAAAAAATCGCAAAACCTTCGCGCGATGCAGGAGCAGCGCGTTCGCTCATGTCCAACCACTCCACGCTTCCTCGTAAAGCCGCAAGGCCGTCGCCTCATCAACCTCACGCGGATTGTTAATCAACAACCGCTGCTGGAACATGGCATCTTTCGCCAACATTGGGAGGTCAGTCTTGGGGATCTCAGCCTGTGCCAACGTCGCAGGGAGGCCACTCTCATCGATCAGCGTCTTGAACCAGTCAATCAACCCCTCTGCTGATTGCTCTGCCCCGGGAATCACCCGCGCCAACTCTGCATAGAGCTTGGGACAGGCCTCAGCGTTGAAGGCGAGTACCGCGGGGAGCATCAACGAATTACTCAGTCCGTGCGGGATGTGGTAGTGCCCACCCACGGGATATGCCAAGGCATGGACTGCGCCGACAGGTGCATTGGCAAACGCCTGACCGGCAAACATAGATCCAAGCAGCATTGCTTCGCGCGCCGCAACATCCTCGGGAGACACCAATACCTTACGAATATTTTCAGACAGTAATTTCAGTGCACGCAAGGCCAGCATGTCTGAAATGGAGTTCTTCTTAATTTTAGAGGTGTAGGCCTCTATCGCGTGGACCATGGCATCGATACCGGTCATCGCAGAAATGCTTGCGGGGAGCCCGAGTGTTAACGACGCGTCCAAAATGGCGACATCAGGAAGCAAAATGGGCGAACTGACGCCGGCTTTTGTCGTTTCCCCTGTGGTAATAATCGCCACCGGGGTGACCTCTGAACCAGTACCCGCGGTCGTGGGCGCAAGAAACAATGGCAGACGACCACCACTCACCAGGCCCACACCGTAGATCTCGGGTAGCTCCTGCCGCCCCTTGGCCAGCACTGATACCACCTTTGCCACATCCATCGAACTGCCACCGCCGACAGCGATGACCGAATCGCAGCCACCCGCATTGAAGGCATCCAGACAGGCATAGACGACTCGCTCGGAAGGGTCTGGCTCGATGCCATCGAAAACCGTGACATCATCTGCACCTTGTTGCAGGGCTTCTATGGCGGGAGAGACAACACCCAACTCGATGAGTTGAGCATCGGTTACAAAAAGTGGCCTTGTCAGACCACGTTCAGCTAATAGCTCGCTGAGTTGCAAGACCGCGCCAGATTGAACCAGCGTGGTCTTAACAGACTGAAAAGAGTAACCGTCCATCGATCAGAAAGTGAAAATCACTTTACCTTTAGCGCGACGCTCCATCATGGCGGCGTAGCCTGCTTCGTAGTCCTCAATAGGGAAGACATCTGTAACCACTGGGTTCAATTTACCGTCGTTGAACAAGCCCCAGAGTTCCTCCACATTTTGCTGCTGCTCTGCAGGCTCCTCACCGAGGAAACGACCCCAGAAAACACCAACAAGAGCACAACCCTTGAGTAGCGTAAGATTGAGCGGAATGCTGGGAATCGGACCCGATGCAAAACCGATCACAAGATAGCGCCCATTCCACGCCATGCTTCTTACTGCGGGTTCAGCAAAATCACCACCAACGGGGTCGTAGACAACGTCGACGCCTTTGCCACCAGTGATTTCTTTAATGCGGTCTTTCATCGACTCGGTGCTGTAGTTGATCACTTCATCAGCGCCCAATTGCTTACAGAGCTCCAACTTTTCGTCTGAGCTTGCCGCCGCAATGACTTTGGCACCCATGACTTTACCGAGCTCAACCGCCGTACTGCCCACACCACCTGCAGCGCCCATGACCAGCATAGTTTCACCCGCTTTCAATTGGCCGCGCTGCTTGAGTGCGTAATACGATGTGAAGTAGGTCATACCAACACCTGCCGCCGCTGTGAAGTCGATACCTTCAGGCTTTGGAAGTAGCGCATTTTCGTTGACTACAGCTTCGCTCGCGAAACCACCGACACCGCCTAATTGAATGACGCTGTCACCAACTGACCAACGCGTTACGGCTGAACCGACTTCGGTCACGACACCCGCAGACTCCCCACCCGGCACGAAGGGCATAGGCGGTTGCATTTGGTATTTTCCCTGAATAATCAGTACATCGGGGAAGTTAAGGCCAGCTGCTTTAACATCCATGCGGACGTCGTTAGGGCCTAGTTCGGGGGTCTCCCAATCGGTGACAAGGTTTAGCTTGTCTGGAAGACCATGCTCACTGCATACAACCGCTTTTGCCATATTAGTAAACCTCGAATAGTCCAGCTGCGCCCATACCACCGCCGACACACATGGTGATTACGACGTATTTCACACCGCGACGCTTACCTTCGATTAACGCATGACCAATCATTCGCGAGCCGCTCATACCGTAAGGGTGACCGATCGCAATCGCACCGCCGTCGACGTTGAGCTTGTCGTTGTCGATACCGAGCGTATCTCGGCAGTAAAGCACCTGAACCGCAAACGCTTCGTTAAGTTCCCAAAGGCCAATATCGTTAACCGTTAGACCGTGCTGCTTCAGAAGCTTTGGCACGGCGAAAACAGGGCCAATGCCCATCTCATCGGGCTCACAGCCGGCTACGGCCATGCCGCGATAGGCACCAAGTGGCTCAAGACCCAAAGAAGTCGCCATATCACTGCTCATAACAACTTGTGCAGAGGCACCGTCAGACAACTGCGACGCGTTACCAGCAGTGATTGTTCCACCTTCGATCACAGTACGAAGACCCTTGACGCCCTCGAGTGTCGATGGACGTACACCTTCGTCCGCTGTAACCGTAACTTCAGCCGTAGACTGCTCACCCGTATCTTTGTTGTAAACGATACGATCGCAAGTGACAGGCACGAGCTCCGCGTCATAACGCCCTGCCGCGTATGCCGCCGCAGTGCGCTCTTGAGATTCAAAACCGTACTCATCCATGGCATCGCGAGAGACACCGTAACGCGCCGCGACAACCTCAGCTGTTTGCAGCATCGGCATGTAAATATCCTTTTGCATGCCCACCAACTCGTTGTCGACCAGACGGTGACCATTCATATGCTCGTTCTGAACCAGTGAGATCGAGTCAAGGCCACCACCAACGACAACATCCATACCGTCGTACATGACTTGCTTGGCTGCTGTCGCAACGGCCATGAGGCCTGATGAGCACTGACGGTCAATCGTCATACCAGAAACCGTGACAGGCAGGCCTGCACGCAAGGCTGCGTTTCGACCAATGTTCATGCCCGATGTACCTTGTGTGAGCGCTGCACCCATGATGCAGTCTTCAACACGATCAGCTTCGATACCCGCACGCTCTACTGCCGCACGAATCGCGTGTGCGCCCATGGTTGGTGCCTGCAAATTATTAAACCCACCACGGTACGCTTTACCGATCGGTGTACGTGCTGTTGATACGATTACTGCTTCTTTCATTGTCTTCTCCCTGTGCCCTGTTAAGGCCTCTCAGCGATTTTTGTATTTTGCGGAAGGCCACTATGCTCGCGCCCTTCATGTTTTGAGTGGAATGCTTACTCGAGTGAAATTCCTTTAGCTTGCGCGGCCTTACCGAGAAACTTAAACGTCTGCTCAAAACCGGCCTGCAGCTGCTTTGGCTCGCTATTGGCAATAGCATCCCAGTTTGCAGCGATAGCCTCAGGCGTTTGATCCGCGTCATCGAGATATATACCGTCGGTCTCGACAATTTTTGCAACCGCGTAACCGCCGGCACCCGCAGCCAAAATCGTGCGGGTCGGTGCGTCTTTCGAAACAAGGTATAGAACAGCGGGCGTTACCGTCTCTGGCGTCATCAAGTCAAACGCCTTTTCCGGGATGAGGCCTTCAGTCATTCGCGTTCCCGCAGTCGGTGCCAGTGCATTGATCTTAACGTCGTTCTTGGCCCCTTCTTGTGCAAGGGTGTTCATCATACCGATAACGCCCATTTTGGCCGCGCCGTAGTTGGTCTGCCCGAAGTTACCGTAAAGACCGCTGGATGAGGTGGTCACGACAACACGCCCGTAATTTTGCTCGCGCATGATGTCCCACACTGCCTTTGTGCAGTTCACACTGCCCATCAGGTGTACATCGAGCACCAATTTAAAGTCGTCAAGCGAGCCTTTGCCGAAGCTTTTGTCACGCAAAATACCCGCGTTATTTACGAGGATGTCGACTCGACCCCAGCGCTCCATAGTCTTTGCAACCATGTCCTGAACCTGCTCGAAATCGGCAACGTTCGCGCCGTGAGCCATTGCCTCACCGCCGGCCGCCTCGATCTCAGCGACAACTGCCTGTGAAGCAGCGCTACCGGCACCACTACCGTCGACAGTACCACCCAAATCGTTGACTACTACCTTGGCACCACGCGCCGCTAATTGAAGCGCATGGCTCTTGCCCAGGCCATTTCCAGCACCCGTAACGATCGCAACCTGACCATCATATCGAATCGTCATTCTTTCTATTCCCTAATAAAAGTGGCTTAACCAGTGAAAGACATACCCAACCACTCAGCATAGAGTGCGGGTGTTTCCTCACCTTCAATTTCTACCGTTACGCCCGTTTTCACGAGGAAACGGTTCGCGTCCTTGCGGTCAACATCCAGAATCTCTGAATGCGCACGAATTCGCTTACCTGCGCGCACGGGTGCTAGGAACCGGAGCTTGTCGATTCCGTAGTTCACACCCATTACCGTACCCTTAACACCGATAGAGTTTTCTGAACTCAGCTTGGTGAGCAGAGACAGTGTCAGAAAGCCGTGGGCAATGGTGCCGCCAAAAGGCGTTTTTGCCGCGGCCTCCTGATCAATGTGGATAAATTGATGGTCCTCAGTGCAATCAGCGAAGGTATCGATACGATCCTGATCGACTGTCATCCAATCGCTAGCCGGCAACTTCGTGCCCACCATGTTTACCATTTCATCGGGTTCGACCCATGTGATCGCCATGACTAGATTCCTCGCGTTTTATTTGTCGTTTAGCCGTCTCTGAAAGTAGCGCCGGCATCCTCTACCGTCGTGTAACCCTTGAGTTCGTGACGACCTACCACCATGCGATGCACCGCGTCAGGCCCATCGGCCAGTCGCAGTGTGCGTTGACCCGCCCACATGTTGGCCAGTGGCGTATCATTGGAGACACCAATGCCACCGTGCATTTGGATTGCGTCATCGATGACCTTCAATGCCATATTTGGCACGACGGTCTTAATCATTGAAATCCAAATACGCGCTTCTTTCGGATCAGTTGTATCCATCATCCAAGCTGTCTTGAGTGTCAGAAGACGCGCCTGCTCGATGTTCATCCGAGCGTCGGCAATGATGTCGATATTACCGCCTAACTTCGATAGCGGACGACCAAACGCGGTCCGGGTTGTCGCGCGCTTACAAAGCAAATCTAAGGCTTTTTCCGCCGCGCCAATTGAACGCATGCAATGGTGGATCCGGCCTGGACCTAAACGACCCTGTGAAATTTCAAAACCACGACCCGCGCCGAGAATCATGCAGTCCTTCGGTACGCGAACATTGTTGAGCTTCACACGCATGTGACCGTGAGGTGCATCAACGTTGTTAAACACAGTGAGCGGACGAACAATCTCAACCCCGGGAGTATCCATCGGCACGAGAATTTGAGACTGCTGAAGGTGCTTGGGTGCTGTTGGGTCAGTTTTGACCATACAGATCATGACCTTACAACGTGGGTCGCCGGCGCCACTGGTCCAGTGCTTTTCGCCGTTGATTACCCACTCATCACCCTCAAGAACGGCCGTAGTACAGATGTTAGTGGCATCAGAGGATGCAACATCAGGCTCGGTCATACCGAAGCAAGAACGGATCTCGCCATTCATCAAGGGCTCGAGCCACTGCTTTTTCTGCGCTTCTGTTCCGTACTTGTGGATGACTTCCATGTTCCCGGTATCGGGAGCACTGCAGTTAAAAACCTCAGCACCAATGTAGGAGCGACCCATCTCCTCTGCGAGGTAGGCGTACTCAACCGTATTCAAGCCGGTGCCGTTCTTGTCAGTAAGGAAGAAATTCCAAAGGCCTTTAGATCGTGCTTTCGCTTTTAAGCTTTCCAAGATCTCGGTCTGTCGATCGGTGAATTCCCAAGGCGACCCGATTTCGATCTGAGCCTTGTATTCCTCTTCCAGCGGAAGAATTTCATCATTCATAAAATTGCGAACGCTTTCGAGAATGGGCGCAACTTTTTCGGAGACACCTAAGTCCATAACTTACCCCTTTTTATGACGTTATGTGTGGCTTTTGAGTGAGTGAGCGACGCCTACAAAAGTACTGCGATGGACGTCACCAAATCGTGATTTGAACATACAGTATGTTTTTTTGACCGACAAGAATGTTTTAGATGTCACCCATGAATAATGGCAGACCGGGATGGCCGAGTTCGTAGGTTGAGAAACCACCGCATGAGATTGAAATCGCGTATCCTCTGCTCCGCCTAGAATGCCTGACAGCAGGGCGAAATCGACAATCAAAACTAAGGATCATCAGTGAACGCCAGACCTTTCCACCTTGCCCTACCCACCGCTAAGCTGAGAGAAACCGAAACCTTTTACTGCAAAGTGCTCGGCTGCAGCCTAGGAAGAACCAGTGATGAGTGGATCGATCTAAATCTTTTTGGACATCAATTGGTGTTTCACGTTACAGGGGCGGGACCGTTGCCCGAGTCCTACAATCCGGTCGATGCTCACAGCGTGCCCATCCCTCATTTCGGTGTGGTGCTGACGCCAGATCAGCATAGCGAGTTGTGTAACCGCATCATCGGCAAGGTGGAAATGATTATTGAGCCCTCAGTCCGATTTGAGGGCACGCCGGGGGAGCAGCGAACCGTATTTTTTAGAGACCCCAACGGCTATGCATTGGAGTTCAAAAGCTTCGCGAACGATGACGACCTGTTCGCCCCGTTTTAACCAAGAGCCGTGAAGTCCTTGCCTTTAGGCGACCGATGTAAGCGGAAAACGCGTCGTAGCGAAATTAATATTTCGCGTCGTGATAAATATTCTGTACGTCTTCACATTTATTGAGTAGGTCGAGTAATTTTTCAAACTGCTCGAGGTCTTCACCAGAAATTGGCGTCTCCCCTTTCGGGACAAACTGAATCTCATCGACCTCAAAATCTATATTTTCGAACTCATCAGTGAGTGCATTACGCGCCTTCGCAAACTCTGTGTTTGGCGCTATGACAGTCACCATATCGTCTTCGCATTCCACCTCGAGAACATCAACGTCAGCCATGACTAAACAATCCAACACCGCTTCCTCGTCACCCTTGAACACAAAAACAGCAGCGTGTTCGAACATGTGTGCAACTGTGCCGGGTGAGCCAAACTTCCCTTTACCTTTGGTAAACGCTGGGCGTACTTCACCGATGGTTCGGTTCGCATTATCAGTTAAGCAATCAACCAACAGCATGGTTCCGCCCGGTCCAAACCCCTCATAACGCGCTATCTGAAAATCCTCACCGACGCCCGAGCTGGCCTTATCGATGGCCTTTTCGATAACGTGTGATGGGACCTGGTCCTTTTTCGCCCGGTCGATCAAAGACCGGAGCGAGAGATTCGCAGAGGGATCGGTACCACCACCTTTAGCCGCCATGTAAATCTCGCGGCTGTATCGCGAATAGACAGCTGTCTTCATTGCAGCGGTTTTCGCCATTGATTCTTTGCGGTTCTGGTAGGCGCGCCCCATGCCTAGCTCCTCTTGGTTGAAAGCCAATAGTTTAAACCAGAAGCCCCCGTCATGCGGAGGCTTTCACAGAGAATAGATTCTTCGTCAAACACATTTTTAAGCAGGTACGGGTTCGAGCTACACTCGTTGACCCACTCACGTCTCTAAGGCAACCCTGAGTCCTGATGAAAAAAAGAATAAAAGGCTTTGGCCCCGGCGCAATGATCGCTGCGGCTTTCATAGGCCCTGGCACCGTCACCACCGCGACGATTGCCGGCGGCAACTTCGGCTTTACTCTGCTTTGGGCAATTGCATTTTCTGTCGTTGCTACGCTGACACTGCAAGAGATGACTGCGCGGTTGGGCGCGGTTGCACACGTTGGCCTCGGCGAAGCGATTGCAATGCGAACGTCAAATAATATCTTCCGCTGGCCCGCGGCGCTGCTCGTCATCGCCGCTATCGTCATTGGCAACGCCGCTTACGAGGCGGGTAATATCACAGGCGCCGGAGCCGGACTTCCAAATTGGACCTTAAACTCGCTCAATCTCTGGCCCTTAATTATCGGCACAGTGGCATTTCTAGTCCTCAACCGGCAAGGATCTCAATTTCTGGAGCAAACTTTGGGCCTTTTGGTGGTCGCCATGGCACTTGTGTTTGTAGGTACTGCGCTGACTTTGCAGCCAAGTATTGGGGATATTCTGCAGGGCTTATTTATCCCAACGCTCCCCGAAAACGCTGCGCTTATTGTACTCGGCATCATTGGCACAACGGTTGTCCCCTATAACCTGTATTTGCACGCATCGGTGATAAAGCGCCATAGCAAAGAAGGCATGACGCTCGCTGACGCGAGACGGGATATTCAGCTCTCTGTTGTCGGAGGGGGCGTCATCACACTTTGCATTGCGGTGACAGCGGCAGCGGTGCTTCACGGCGGACCGAGTCCAACATCCTCCTTCACTCAGCTAGCGCCAACGCTCGCACCGCTACTCGGGCAAGCGAGTTTTGCCGTTTTGGGGCTTGGCTTTTTTGCCGCGGGCTTATCCTCGGCAATCACGGCACCACTCGCAGCGGCGTATGCGGTTACCGAGGTGCTCAGTCTCGACGCTGATAAGCGCGATCGCGTCTTTAAATGGACGTGGCGGCTCGTTCTTGCATTTGGCGTGGTTGTGGCCTCGTTGAGCCTAAAGCCCATCGAGCTCATCGTTTTCGCGCAATTCACCAACGGACTGCTTCTGCCAATCACTGCCGCGTTCATACTCTGGATAACCAACGATTCAGAACTCCTTGGGCAACATCGCAATACGCTCGCGAATAATGCGATCGGCTTTTTTGTACTGGCGGTTACTTGCGGTTTGGGGTTGAGGGGCATCCTCTTGGCGAGCGGATGGCTGTAGTGCCTAATCAAATAGCGCAGAAAGAGTAGTGCCCAGAAATTAGTGCCGAAAAAGTATTGCCACGAAAGTAGTGCCTAGAAAGAGAATGGTGCCTAGCGAGATCAGCGCACAGCAATATTTAAGCTGACTTGCTCAGTCGTAGTGAAGATGCGGACCTGCCATCAAAGAACGTTCAAAAAATCAGTTTCAATAACGAAGCCCGTATAAGATTAAATATCGGCACAACACGCATCGATATGATCAACACCAATATGAGCACCATTGATATAAATTGCGACATGGGCGAGTGGGAGGCAGAAGCCGAGCGTCAGCAACTCTCTCCCTCAAGCGCCGAATCAGATCTGGCCTTGATGCCCTATATGAGCAGTTGCTCGATCGCCTGCGGGGGCCATATCGGTGATAAGCACTCCATGAGAGTCACAGTTCGAAATGCACTCCTGAACGGGCTTCGGGTCGGTGCTCATCCGGCCTACCCGGACAAGGAAAACTTTGGACGTCGCAGCCTCGACCTTCCCTTAGCTGATTTAGCAGATGTACTTTTCTCCCAGATATCTGCCCTTCAAGAGATAGTTAGACAAGAGGGCGGTCAGCTTGCCTTTGTGAAACCTCACGGCGCGCTCTATAACGATATGGTGAAGGATGCCGCGCTTGCCGATACGGTTATCGCTACCATTAAACGTATCGATCCGAGTCTTCTCTTGATGGGGCTGGCGGGTAGCGATTTAGGCAAAAGGTGCTCGGCAAGAGGCTTATCATTTATTGCAGAGGCCTTTGCTGATCGGCGCTACGGCGATAACGGCGAGCTAACTTCTCGTAGTATTTCCGGTTCAGTGATTGAAGATCCGCAAGCAGCAGCGGATCAAATCCTATCGCTCATCAAGCGAGGATCCATTACTGCTATCACGGGAAAAGTCATCCCGCTCCAGGCAGACACACTGTGCGTTCACAGCGATACACGAGGAGCACTCGCCCACATTAAATCCATCAACACATTACTACAGCAACACAATATCGAGGTGGGTGTCGCATCGTGAACAAGGCTGCCGTCTCCACAAAACTGCTCGACAGTAGAATTCAGTCCTACGGGGAAAAAGGGTTATTAGTACAGTTCGATGAGACAGAAGCCGTAGCTGCCAGCGACGCTGTTTCGGCACTTAATCACCGTTTACTCGACTTAAACTTGCGCGGTATTGAGAGTACAACACCGAGTTATGTCAGTCTCTTAGTCATCTTTGATCCCTCTGTAATGGCAGGCAACCGCCTAGCGTCGATCCTCACCGATTTACTCAAACGCACCAGCGTGCTTCCAGCGTCTGAAAGCTCGGTGTTACGAACCAAAGCTTGGCGCCTGCCAACCCTGTTTGTTGGTGAGCGCGACGAAGACGCGATCGTTCTACAGAACGAACTTGGACTGTCTTGGGACCAAGTTATCAAGGCCTTTTGCAAGGTCTCATACAGAGTCAGTGCCCTCGGATTTCTACCGGGCTTTACCTATCTGGGTGGCCTACCGGCAGAACTTCACTGTCGAAGACTCGCGACGCCCCGAGTACGAATACCCTCATCCTCCGTCGCCATTGCGGGGCAACAGGCCGGCATCTATCCCTTGGATTCACCGGGAGGGTGGCGGATCCTCGGACGTCTACCGTTCGCTATTTTTGATCAGACTCGCGAATCACCAGCGCTGTTTTCAACGAACGATCGGATCACCTTTGAGTCAATATCAGAATCACTCTTTGACGAGCTCGCACAGAAGGCTGACATGGGCGCACTCAATCTCGACGAATTCAAGCAATGATCATCACCTTCGTAACGAGCGGGCTTAGAACCACAACGCAAGACCGAGGGCGCCGCGGGTATACACACCTCGGCATCCCTGTGGGCGGCGCGCTCGACACCACGGCCCTGCGATACGCTAATCAGCTGGTAGGTAACCCGATCGATACGCCCGTGCTTGAGATTACTTTGAGCGGACCACAGCTTGTCTGTGAACAAGCAGGCTCGATTGCACTGACGGGTGCAGACTTTGGCGTTCACATAAACGGAGAAGAAAAGCCCAGTAACGCTCGGATAGTTCTAGACGCCGGCGATACGATAAGTTTTTCCAAGCCTACAAAAGGTTGTCGCGGATATCTCGCGGTTGAGGGCAATTGGCAGGTTCAGCGATGGCTTGGCAGTGCGAGTGCACTTCGCATCGGTAGTCAGGAGCTCCTACCCAATGCCGTGTGGAAAGCAGGCGACACCCTCGTAACACGCGCGAGGCGAGTGAAACCGTGGTCCTCACCGGCCCTCAAGCCCGGTCCGCTGTCGACTCAAATAAATGTGTACAAAGGGCCCGAATTTCAGTGGCTGACCGACGAGGCAAGGGAGGCTTTACTAAGCGCTCCGATAGGGATTTGCGAACTTTCAAATCGAGTAGGACTGCGAACAGATACGACGTTGTTACTTAAAGAAAAATACAGACACACGGAGATGCTCTCATCCGGCGTGATGCCCGGCACTGTGCAGCTTACTTCCAGTGGCGAGGCCATCATTCTGCTTGCTGACGGACAAACCATTGGCGGCTACCCACGAGTACTCCAGTGTAGCCAATTCTCGCTCAGATCGCTCGGTCAGGTGAGAGCGGGAGATACTCTCTCGTTAAAACTAATCAGTTGAGTTGGTATCGACGTCAACCTGTCTTAAGGATGATGTCGAGTGCTTGGTTCAGCGCCCCATCACTTTGGATCTTTTCGGGCCCGTGCACGTTCATAAGGCTTTTTGCTAGCCGAGCCTGACAAAGGTCTGAAGCTCAAACCAGATGATTGGCTCTGTGGGGTCTTAGCACCGGTCGTTGATAAGGCACCTGAAACAGCTTCCTCTTCATTCCCAGCAGAGTTCCACGACTGCGCAGAAACAACCTTGAAGCAAGCTGACATTGCGGCCATTCCAGCCATTTTTTCAACATCATCCGACCACCAAGCCTTGGCGCCAACACGCATCTCATTCACCGTTTGACTCACTATTACTGAACAATCGGTAGTAGCGGTACTTCCCGAGGAGCCGCCTTCAGCACAGACATCGACAGAAGCCATAACTAGCATTAACGGCACGGACAAATACTCAACGTTTTTCATTTAACTAAACCTCAAAAAACTTACTTCTATTACTTACGACTCGGCCTTTGGAGAGATCACATGCCCTGTGACGCTGATGTTCCAAAAAGCAGGCTCCCCACATCGCCCCGAAATGGACTTGTAGCGCACCACCGTGGTGCACGGATCGAGAAGCAATACGTGAACTTGCTGCATAAATCAGCTAGAAATCTCTTTAAAACAAATAAAAACAATTACTTACAATTTCTGGCCCGCTTGTTGCAAATGTAAAGACGACCACGTCCATAGCGCTTACCAAAAAGTTCGGAAGGCGCACTGGTCCCCAATATCGTTACTACTAGGAGTAAACATGAAGACAACTATTTCCCGAACTAAAAAAGCCGCGATCGCTATTCCTGCAGCGTTAATCTGCGCTATGGCGTCAACTGCAAACGCCGGCGAGTGGTCTGCAAATGCATCCATGACGAGCAACTACATTTGGCGTGGCCTTACGCAGACTGAAAACGAAGCCGCGGTTCAAGGTGGTATCGACTACGCAGCGGACAACGGCTTCTACGTCGGCACATGGGCATCAAACGTAAACTACGGCGCAGGTGACGTGTATTCATACGAGCACGACGTCTACGCAGGCTACGCTTTCAGTACTGGCGACATCAGCTGGGATGTGGGCTACCTCTACTACAACTACGACAGCGAAGCGGAGTTCGACTTTGGTGAAGTGTACGTGGGCATGGGAATTGGGGACTTCAGTGTCCAGTACAACCTACTCGCCAATACAGAAGCTGACGAAGGCGAAGGACAAGACTTTGGCTTTGGCGAAGCCTACTATTTGTCACTCGACTACGGGTTTGAGTTGAGCAATGGCGTCGGTGTGGGTCTACACATTGGCCACCACGACGGTGACTTCGCTGAAGCGTTTAACGGTAATGCCAGTGGATACACTGATTACAACGTATCCTTTAGCAAGGACGGCTTCACGTTCATGATCTCGGATACCAACGTGAAAGGTGGTGCGGCTGAGGGTGGCTACGACAACGATAGCGTCAAGTTCGTTGTTTCTTACGCTGTCGATATCGCGATGTAATCAAAGTCCATATCGGATGTGCACTGCCAAAAACAGTGCACAAAAAAAGCGCTCCTTGGAGCGCTTTTTTATTTGCCTGACGACCGGCAAAAGAATAAGCAGTGGATCTCCCGACAAAAATTTAGCCTTCCGCAGGAATCACGTTGATCGGTGAAGACCAAGCGCGCTCTTGAAGTGTTTTGGCCAAGTCAGGTCTTGGATCTACACCAGCTCGGATAGCATCCCAGGTCGACCAACGACAGGTTGGGTTTTCAATCACCCGCGCGTAGTAAAATGCGCGAACCGTTGGATTAAACACCGGATCCGACCAAAGCGCGGAGAGCTGAGCAGCGCCAGTCTCTGGGTTGATTGCGCACGTTGTAATATCGACTCTCGCACCATTATCGGGACAACGATTCGTCTCTGGATTAACCGACGCGCCGCCAGCGCAAGCGACATCGATCACTTCCTCGTGAGTCTCGCCCTCTGCATCCACCCAGCCTTTGATCACCTGCAAACGCTGCAACGGCGCACTCGATGGATCGGCCGCGGCCATAACCAGGAAATTAGGCGCACGGGAATCATCATTGGATAATTCAATATCGCTGCCCATAGTGACACCTCGCTCGTAGGCTTGATCAATGCCATCGGCCGCGTCGAGCATGGTTGCGTCGAGTTCAGCACCACCAAAGAAGCGCACTTTTATGCGTGGCCCTGAAGTTGCAAACACCTCTTTTCGCCGGAAAGCCGCGTAGAGTGAGTCTCGGGTATTTTCTTCAGCCCAGGCTGCTGCAAGGCCGGAAGCGCCAAAGGTTGGGGTCGCGCCGTTTATGTAAACCTCACCGTTCACCTTTGAATACGCAGCGCCACCTCGTGGTGACGGATTAGTGATTGCAAGAACACGGCTACCCCAATAAAAGGTTTGCGCGTCCAAGCCTGTATAGGGAATAGATCCTCGCTGAACCGCCTCGCTGGATAGCAAGCCCAATTTAGACACGTAGTTATCCTCTTCGATTGCCGCGGCGCCCGAGTGAGTATCGCTGGATCCAATGAAGCCAAACTTGTAGGGATTGGTGATTCCTGACTGCTCTAAGCTGAGTCCGTTGAGTAGCGCCTCGCGCACGTAGGAGCCCTTCACGGCGCTCAGTGCGTTCGTGGCAACGCGATAAGGCATAATCTCGAACCCTGCAAATTCATCTCGGTTTGAGAGTAATGGGTGTGTTTCTGATGTGCCCTTTACCTGCGTTATCTCGACCACAGGTTCGTTTCGCATCCGCTGTTCTGCGTAAGCGTCGTCTAGTGGATTGCCCGCCCAATCCTCAAGCTTGAACATTTGACCGTTTGAACCATTCGAGTTGTGGGGAATGGACATGCTCTCGACACCCATATCACGAAGCTCATCCATCCAATCCCACAAATCCTCAGGGTTCACCGAATGAAATCGCGAGAACGGCTCACGCGGCAGTTTGTCGCTGCCCTTGAAAATGACGTTGCGATGCAAGTTACCCATGTCGAGCGTCGACGCTGTGTATTCGTAAGCGACAAAGGTTGTAAAGTTTCCGGGGTCGTTAAACTCCTCGGCCGCATCAATGATGTCTTCCCATGCGGAGCGGATAACACCTAAGACCTCATCGCGATCGATTTGGCCCGAACGAACACCGGCTACGGCACTTGGCAAAAAACCCGCGAAGGTACCCAGTCGACGCATCATGCTGATGAAATCCGTGTCGTAGTTATCCGCATCGTTCAAGCCGTGATAAGGCGATGCAAAATCGTTCTTTGAAAACTCCGTGACAGTTTCTGCAGATGCCTTGGCCAACCCCAAAAACATGGCGTGATCCGTAACGGCATAAAAGTCCAAGGGGCGTGATAGTTGCATGTCGAAGCCACCAGGATTGGTAATGGCTTCGCCTTTCGCAAAGCGATACGCATCATAGGGTGTCGCTTGCGTTCCCATTGCATAGCCATCAAAGGAATACTCGGTGTGAACATGAAGGTCACCGTAATACGGCGATCTTTGCCCCGGAGAGATGGTAGACGCGGACGCATCCTTACTAACTGCGCTATCGTCACTGGCACTATCGCTGCGATCGAGCAATACCGTATCAGGCTCAAAGACACTGGCCGACCAGTTACCGTCGGGGTCTTGCTCAATGAGCAGCTTGTCGATTTCAGCAGTGCTCTCAATAATGCTTGAATCATTATGTACATCGGCCATGGCACTGAAGGATTCACTCGACTGCTCGACAGGCTCACCGCTGCAGGCGCCCAATAAACTCAACAATCCACTCGTTACAACAAGGTAAACAAGAGCGCCTATCTTCGATTGCGTACTCGGTAACATGAGGCAAACCCCTTTTAGATATCGTTATTCTTGCCAGTAGCATAAAACAAAAGCTTCGAGAGGCCACCAAAACTTCAAAACTGCTTGTCACTCTCAAACCGAGCGCTGCTGGACTAGGGGTTCAGAGCTCGCTCCGACCAACCGGCATCAACTCGCACACTGCGCGTACGCGTTTGCTGCTTCGATAAGACAAGATGATCGACGGAGTGTGGCTCAAAAACGATTACCGCGAAGGTGTCAGGGGGTGCTGCCGTGACACCGGGAGCTTCACCAGCCCCCTCTGGAACCCCGGGGGTCCTCCAAAAGAACTGTTCCTTTGCTGCCTCGGATAGTGCAGACCAAACCCTCTCGCGCTTGTCGAGTGCGTCCTGCGAGTCATCAGCTGCACTATAAATCTTGCTATCACAGCGAAGCCGATATTGTTCTCGGGTATGGGTAAAATACCAGCCGATCTCGACGCTCGAGCATGATCCCAACTCGCTTATTTTTTGGCTGCGTGTATCGGTGATAATCGAGAGCGATAACCCATCACCAGACAACCCACGAAAAACCACCATACGCACTCGCGGGGTACCATCTTCTGCGACCGTCGCTAACTGAACGTAACGGTTGTGCGCATCGCGCTTGTTTTTCGCGATCGATTTTTTGAGCCGTTCATGCCAAGCAGGTTTCATGTTTTCACGCCTTGAACTGTTTTTGACAGGCCCTGAAGAGAATAACGTCTGATAGGACCGCAAACGAAGTACACAAAATACCTGATAATCTCCTCCACAAGCTGTTTTAGAGAAAAAATGAAAAAGCAAAAGATTGTTCAAAGCCTTGCCCTACTAGTGATAGGCCTCAGCTCATCATCGTATGCAGACTACGATTACTTCGAGAGTAATCGGCAGCTGATTCGGAACGGTGTGCAAGCGGTGCTCAGCTGTAACGGCCTTTTCACGTCGAACCGCAGCATCGACCAAATCTTTCAAAATGAACTCGCCTACCTTCGCGACCGCGTCATAGGGGACGCAAGTGGCGGAAACTATTCGGTTAATACAACAGACCAATGGGTAGGCGTTGGTGGTAGCGACGACGGTGAGCGCATCCATGCCATTTTTCGCGAGGGCATTGGCTGCGTCGTGACACCTCCAAGCTGGAACTTGGCCAATAACGATTTGCTACCAACGATCGACCTAAGCTATAGGACACCTACCAGCCAGTTGCCTTGGCCAATGGGCGATGTCGTCAAAAGCAAGCCCTTGCCCCAGGACATTGACGAAGCTGCGCTCGACAAAGCAGAACAATGGGCCTTTGAACGCGATACTCCTGAGCAAAATACCGTCAGTCTTTTGGTCGTTCACAAAGGCAATGTTGTTCTTGAGCGCTATGCTGATGGCTTTGATAGCGCCACTCGAACACGCACCTAGTCCACTGCTAAAAGCATCGCAGCAACAGTTATTGGGATGAAAGTTGATGCGGGTGAGTTGTCGCTCGACGCACCACTCGGTTTTGATTGGCTGCGTGAGGTGACGGCTACTGAGACTGTCCCTCGAAAAAAGATCACTCTGCGCCATGCCTTACACATGAGTTCGGGGCTCTACCCTGTCGATAGCTTCGGCATGGAATACGCAACTGCCTCCGGCCTTGCCTATTGGGCGGGTGCTAGCTCGACCGAAGGCATGCGGAATCGTGGCCTTATCCGCGAGCCCGGGACTTTCTGGGATTACGAGAACTACGACACATTACTCGCTGTTTACGCCATGAAGCGAACATTCAAAACAGAAGAAGACTATCATCGTTATCCCCATAGAGCGCTGTTCGAGCCTTTGGGTATGACCAACACTTTGCCTTCCACTGATAGGTTCGGTGACTTCATTTTTTCATCACAGGTCTATACCAATGCGCGTGACTTGGCGCGTTTCGGCATGCTCTATCTTCAGAACGGTGTTTGGCAAGGTGAGCGTTTACTATCGGAAGACTGGATAGAGTTTGTAAGAACGCCTGCTCCCGCAGCTGCCGAGCGTGGAAATGACTAGGGTGGGCAATGGTGGCTGGTGCCCGACGACAGGAAAGGTGAGGTCCCTGCGGATGCTTACAGCACCGCCGGTAACCGAGGCCAATACGTGATTGTTGTGCCCAGCCATGATCTCGTTATTGTCCGGCGTGGTCTGGACTACGGTAAGCAAGGCTTTAATCGGTGGGACCTTCTACGCGAGGTTGTGAAGGCCTTCCCGAGTGCAAACTGAGGAATTTCTTGGCTGATCCGTCTAATTTTCCTAACTGACGCGGCGAATCAACTACACGGCGCCAGACCCTTTTCAAAGCGTCCAATTAATGCCCTCACAGCTGGAGACAGATAAGTCGCCAACTTCGGTCGTCTGCCGCAGAATCATCTAGGGATCGATGCAGGGGGGAGCGCATGACTCGCAGGACATACGAGCGCGATGGACAAACCATTGAGTCAGTGGACGACGTGGACGAGCTTGTCACCGATAAAAGGGCAGGTTGGCGCGCCAACGCAGCAAAAGCGCGCCGGCGCCAACGACGTTACAAAAAGCGGCTAACCAACGAAATTCTTCGCAGTGATTACTTAGGGCAATCCGCAGAAGAAGCTTAGTTGCAACGCCTCAGTAATAAGGCACTGCCACTTCCGGCAGCTCCGCTTGCAGCGACGACGGCGAGTTCCCCGTCGGATCGATACAACTCGTCAATTGCAGTGCCCACCATAATGGCCCCAGTCGCACCCATGGGGTGTCCCAAGGCAATGCAACCTCCATTGACATTCACTTTATCAAGCGAAAGATCGAGCTCACGGGTCAATTTAACAATAGTTGCAGCAAAGGCTTCGTGAATCTCAAACACATCGACATCAGCCGTTGAAAGTCCGTTGCGACGCATTATCTCAGTGGTGGCTGTGACACACCCACTGACAACCTCAAGCGGTTCAGCACCGCAGGTTACCGAATCGACGACCTCTACCCGGGGCGAGACTGAGAGCTGATCTTCCATGCACTCGTCACCGACCAATAGAACGGCGGCAGCGTCGCACATAGCAGGAGAATTTGCTGCTGTGTGAACATGCGATATAGCTTCTAAATGCTCAAATGCGGCGAGCTGAACCTTGTCAGATCCTGTCGCACCGAGCTCTGCAAAAGCTAATGGCATATCCGCCAAACGCTCTCGAGTGAGCGATGCACGGATGCACTCATCGTCAGTGATCTCACCATTAGGCGTTATAATTGAGACGATCGAAGCAAAGCGTTTCTCACTCTGCGCCGCCAACGCACGTTGATGGCTAAAGAAAGCAACCTCATCGCAGTCTTCTCGGGTGGCGCCGACACGAGTGGCAATAAGGTCAGCACCAGCGCCCATCAACAACACATGATGTTCAACGCCAAAGTCATGATCAGCAAAGATACGCGCGCCGTCGGCCAATAGAGGTACGCGTGACATCATCTCCACACCTCCCGCTATCAGTGCCCGGGACTGACCAGCGTTAACCTTCAAAGCAGCCAGCGAAACAGCGTCAATACTTGATGAACAAAAGCGGTTGACTGTCAGTCCGGCAATGGTGGATGGCCAGCCCGCCAAAAGCGTAGACGTTTTTGCAACATTTGCTGCCTGCTCACCGTATTGCGTCACACAGCCTAGGATGACTTCAGACACCTGGCGTGGGTCCAGATGGGTGCGGGCAGCAAGTGAATGATGTAGCTGAGCAAGAAGTGCTGTAGGTGTTAGCTCGTGAAGGCCACCCGAGGCTTTGGCTTTTGTGCGAGGGCTGCGGATTGCGTCATAAATAAACGCTCTTTTCACTGCCCGACGCCTACCACCAAACTCGCACAAGTTGTCGTACTACCACCCATGTTGAAGGTAATGAGGTTCTCGGCACCTTTTATCTGATAGTCACCGGCCTTCCCAGAAACCTGCTTGGCGCAATCAAGTGCCATCCGAACACCCGTTGCTCCCACGGGGTGCCCAAGTCCGATCAATCCACCACTCGGGTTTATGGGAAAATCACCATCAAGCGCGATACGCCCTTCCTCGATCGCCTTCCAGCTTTCACCTGGCGAGGTTAAGCCCGAATGATCAATTGCCATATACTCGGTGACAGTGAAACAATCGTGAGTTTCCAGACCATCCACGGCGGCAATTGACCCCATACCTGCACGATCGAGCGCGTCGCTCATGGTTTTCGCAGCATGCGGGAAGATAATCCCACTGCCTCGTGAGCTTTCCAATTTGGTATCGAGTGAGATTGGGGCGGAGCGATGTCCCCAGCCTTTAATGCGAGGAATATCCGATAGCTTTAGACCCTGTTTCTCAGCATGGGCCCTCGCAACATCCTCGTTTGCTAAAATAATGCAGGCCGCACCGTCGGTTATTTGGCCGCAGTCAAGCTTACGCACGCGCCCTTCGATAACCGGGTTCAACATTTCATCGGAGCCAAAACTCCCTTCGGCAAACTGCCATCCGCGGGTTTGTGCGTTGGGGTTTAACTTCGCGTTTGCAAAATTGATCTCGGCTATTCGGGTAAGGTGGTCATCGCGAATCCCGTGCCGCATATCGTATTCACGCGTAATCAGGTCAAACATGAAAGGCCAAGGAAAGTCGCAGGTCTCTGCTTCGTGACCCTTCCAAGTTGCTGCACCTAGATACTCGGCACCCGTCTTACCATCGACGTTACGCATGAGCTCGAGGCCCAGCACACATGCGGTACTGTAATGCCCGGCTTCGATATCTCGCATGGCACCCAAAATGGCCATCGAACCCGAGGCGCATGCAGCTTCATGCCGAGACGTTGGAAGCATGGCAAGCTCAGGGTACACCTGCCCGAAGAAACCACCTATCAAGCCCTGCCCTGCGAATAAGTCCGCCACAAAGTTTCCGACATGACCTACTTCGATTTGAGCGGGCTCTATCGCGGCGTCCGCTACGGCATCGCGAAGGACCTCGGCGAACATGTTGTAGACCTCCAGGTCCTCTCGGGCCCAATTACGCGAGAAGTCAGTTTGGCTACCACCGAGTATGTAAACGCCCGTGCTCATTTTTATGTCCTTGGGTTCCGCCTTATTTTGTCACTTTACCGAGAGACCGAGTCCGATGCGAATTTAATGAGGTAGTTAGAACTCGAGGCAGATCTTCCCAAAGTGCTGACCGGTCTCCTGGTAGCGGAATGCGTCGGCAAGGCCCTCTAGAGGGAAAATCTTATCGACGATCGGCTTCATTCCACTGGCGTCTATGGCGCGAACCATATCCTCTTGCTGTGCACGTGTCCCGACGGTGATACCGGTAATGCGAAGTTGTGATGCAAAGATTGCCGCAACGGGTACTTCGCCAGTGAATCCTGCAACCACTCCTATAAGTGCAATATGGCCACCCATTCGCGTCGCCATGATTGACTGCGTGAGCGTTCCGGCACCGCCAATTTCAATGACATGATCAACACCGAGGCCACCGGTTAGCTTTCGTGCCTCAACGCCCCAATCAGGCGTCTCTTCATAGTTGATAACGTGATCAGCACCCATTGCTTTGAGGCGCTCAAGTTTTTCGTCGGAGGACGATGTGGCAATGACTGTTGCGCCGGCAGCTTTTGCAAACTGAAGTGCAAAGATGGAAACACCTCCGGTGCCCTGCACGAGAACCGTATCACCCTGCTTAACTTTTCCTTCGACAATCAAGCCTCTCCATGCAGTAAGTCCCGCACAGACTAAGGTCGCTGCTTCAGGGTGCGTGTACCTCTTGGGTGCCCTAGTAAAAGACGTAGCTGGCTTTACAACGTACTCAGCAGCGAATCCGTCGATGGTATCGCCTGGAACCGCAGCCATACTACCTCCTGCCACACCACTAAACCGAGCGTCGGGATCGCCCGATAGCCAATCGGGGAAAAACGTACTGATGACGTGGTCACCCGCACTAAATTCAGTGACGCCCTTTCCCACTTCAATGACCTCGCCGGATCCATCCGACATCAAAACAAGTCCCTTCGAATGCTGCTGCATCCCACGAGCGACCAGATAATCGTGATAATTGAGTGAGCTCGCGTGAATACGTACTAATATCTCACCCGCTCCAGGAGAGGGAATGTCACGCTCTTCCTCGGTGATATGGTCAAAGCCCATCGGCGCTTGAAGTGTCATGACACGCATACATTTATCTCCTTATCGAGAATAAGTTCCAACTCGCCCTTTGATTATTGAACTCAAGCATAACGTGTAATGCATGGGATTGGCTGATGAAAAGGGGCCGCGCTCGATCGAGTCGTTAAGGTGGGCACCTCAACAAGGGTTCTTTCTTAGTTAGAAACCACGCGAGCCTGTTGTTTCTTATTGGTGGGCCGTGATGGATAGTCCAGTGGGCGGTTGCCTCCCGCCCACTGGCCGCTGCGCGGCGCTTTCGCTTCGCTCCAGCGACCAAATTGCGCCCTAGGCACAATTTGTCGAACCCGAGTAAAGAACCAACCCACTCATGACATAACTCACAAATAAAAAAGCCCACCTAAAGGCGGGCTATTTTATTTATGGTGGGCCGTGATGGATTCGAACCATCGACCAATTGGTTAAAAGCCAACTGCTCTACCGCTGAGCTAACG
>CBFHQN010000005.1:0-41475 GCA_965657765.1 Luminiphilus sp.
CGAACTTATCGGAACTCCAAACAAGTCCGATCAATCCGGCCACAATAAAAAACACGTCTAACATTTGGGTAATGGTACACCTTGATCGTTTAAACTCGTCGCTGGATCCGAGCGATCGGTTATCATACGCGAACTGATCGGCGTTAGAACGTTACTTAACGCTGTAACAGTGCCGATCATCCCGAGTATCTCGGGAGCAAAGACATTTTAGTGAAGGGAAAATATGAAAGTCTCGGCGTTATTCGCAAAAGGGTTTGTGGCTTTGTTGCTCACCATGGTGGCCTTACCAGGCAGTGCACAAGTCAACGATAAGGAACCCAAACCCATCATTGAGTTCACCACAACCCAGATCATGAGCATTGTCGAGGGGGCGCCAGAGTACTTCGACGAGGACCCGGATCGCTTCTATGGTGAAATCGGTGCGGTGCTTGATGCAACCATTGACTGGCGGGGCTTTGCTAAAGGCGTCATGGGAGAATACGCATCAAACGCGCGTTATAAGAGCTTGGATGGCGATGGGAAAAAAGCATTGCGCGCCCAGCTTGAGAGCTTCACTGATGTTATTAAATCGGGCTTGATCAGAACCTACGCCAAGGGGCTTTTGGCCTTCAGTGGATCCCAGTTCGAAATTGTCGATGGCGATGATATCGATCCCAACGCGAGGTCTGCGTCGATTACACAGCTGGTGTACGGCTCGGGTGATCAGACGTATACGATAAGGTACCAAATGGGTAAGCGCGGGGATGGCTCTTGGCGACTGCGAAATCTCATTGTTGAAGATATTAATTTGGGGCAGATCTACCAAAGTCAGTTTGCCTCGGCCGCAAAGGCGGCGAATGGCAATGTTGGTCAAGTGGTGGCTGAGTGGGATGTGGCTGCAAACCTACCAGAGGACCTCGATGATGAATGAGACCATGATTATCAACGCGCTAGAGAGTGCATTTCCTGGTGCTGAGATTGACGTTCAGCTCGACGGATCGCACTGTCAGGTGACGGTTGTTAGCGAGTTGTTCGATGGACTTCGACCCGTGGCCCGCCAGCAGAGGGTGTACGCACCTCTGAATGAGTTTATTCGCTCGGGCGCGCTTCACGCCGTCAACATTGTTGCGAACACGCCCTGATTCGGATCCTCTGACGTGGATTATTTTGTTATACGCGGTGGTAAACCGCTGCAGGGACGGATTGCTGTCTCCGGTGCAAAAAACGCGGCGCTGCCTATCCTTGCCGCGAGCTTGTTGACGTCCGAAGAGTTGAGACTGAGCAACGTGCCTCACCTAAACGATATCACCACCATGGTCGAGCTCTTGGGGGCTTTGGGTGCGCAAGTCGCAGTTGATGAATCAGGGACACTTTGTATGTCGGCTGCTGAGTTGAGCAGTCGCCGTGCGCCCTACGAATTGGTTAAGACCATGCGTGCTTCCATCTTGGTTATGGGACCGTTGCTTGCGAGATTTGGGCGTGCGGAAGTCTCTTTTCCTGGTGGGTGCGCCATTGGGAGTCGTCCTGTCGATCTTCACTTGAAAGGCTTCGAGGCGATGGGTGCGCAAATCGATGTGCGCGACGGTTATATCGTAGCGACCACGGAGAGTGGTTTGCGCGGCTGCGATTTCACCTTTGAAATGGTCACTGTTGGCGGTACTGAGAATTTGCTGATGGCAGCGGTATTGGCCGACGGCGAGACCGTACTTCGCAATGTCGCTAAAGAACCCGAGATAACCGATCTCGTGAGATTTTTACGTGCCATGGGGGCCGATATCTCCGGTGACGATACGGATACCCTAGTGATCAAAGGTGCTCGGTCATTGAACGCCTGTGAGTATACGGTGATGCCTGATCGTATCGAGGCGGGGACTTATCTGGTTGCTGCTGCGGCCACAGCAGGATGCATCACAGTCGAGGGTGCTGATGCGGGACATCTTGGACTCGTGCTGGACAAATTGCGTGAGGCTGGGGTTGATGTGCAAGTTGGTGCAGACGCAATTACCGCGAACATGATGGGCAAGCGGCCGTTATCGGTCGACGTCATTACTGCGCCGTATCCGGGTTTTCCCACAGATATGCAGGCGCAATTTACCGCGCTCAATCTTGTCGCTGACGGTGTGGCGCGCATTACCGAAACTATTTTTGAGAACCGTTTAATCCATGCGCAAGAAATGTCGCGAATGGGTGCCAATATTACGATTGACGGACATTCGGTTATCATCCGCGGCCAAGAGGAAATAAGCGGTGCGCCGGTGATGGCATCGGATCTTCGTGCATCAGCGAGCTTGGTTATTGCAGGCCTAGCGGCAAAGGGAGAGACGCGGGTAGACCGTATCTATCACATCGATCGCGGTTACGAGCGCATCGAGGAGAAACTTCAATCCCTGGGCGCTGATATTGTCCGGAAAATGAGGTGATCAATGTCCAGAGACACTGAAACACTCACAATTGCACTCACCAAAGGTCGGATTCTCAAAGAGACGCTACCGCTGTTTGCGGCTGCAGGTATTGAGCCACTAGAGGACATCGAAAAGAGCCGCAAACTGATCTTTCCAACCACTCGGGAGGGGATCTCTTTTGTCTTGCTCCGCGGGTCGGATGTGCCCACGTATGTACGCCACGGCGCCGCCGATGTCGGCGTTGTCGGCAAAGATATTCTCATGGAGTTTGGTGACGAGGGGCTGTACGAGGTATTGGACCTGGAGATCGCGCAATGCCGCTTAATGACAGCAGGTATCGAGCATGCCCAGCAGCCTTCGGCCGCAAAAATCCGCGTGGCGACTAAGTTCGTCAATGTTGCCTGCGATCACTACGCTAAGCGCGGCGTCCAGCCCAACATCATCAAACTTTATGGCGCTATGGAACTGGCACCGATTATGGGTCTTGCAGACGAGATTGTGGATATTGTTGATACGGGTAATACGCTCAAGGCTAACGGCATGGTCCCGCGAGAGCATATCGCTGACATCTCATCGCGACTCATCGTCAACAAAGCCTCAATGCGCACTCGCAATCCGATTATCGCCGGCCTAGTGTCATCAATTTCAGCCGCTGTGTCCTCTAATGTTGATGGCTCCGAGAGTGGTACTCCATGACGTTTGAGATACGGCGCCTAAGCAGTGTTAATGATGATTTTGAAGCGCAGATCGTCGCTCTGCAGGCACCCATGGACACCATTGATCCAGAGCTTGTCGACACGGTCAGTGAGATTATAGCGATGGTAAGAAGCGGCGGTGATTCCGCCTTACTTGCGTTGACTCAACAGTTCGATAAGCACCCGGCTTCAGCAATATCGGAACTCGTTTTTGATAGAGATTGCCTCCTAGGGTTCGAGCAAGAGATTAGTGAGACAGAGCACGCTGCGCTCAAAACTGCGGCGGGTCGAATCAAGCGCTACCACCAACAGCAATTGAGTGATGATTGGTCTATTGAGGACGAATACGGTAGCCGTTTAGGGCAGCGAATTCGCCCCATGTCGCGTGCGGGTCTCTATGTGCCAGGCGGTAAGGCTAGCTATCCGTCCTCTGTTCTCATGAATGCGATCACCGCCAAAGTCGCGGGCGTGCCTCATGTGACGATGGTCGCTCCAACGCCCGACGGTATGTTAAATCCGCTGGTGATGGCTGCGGCCTCGATGGCGGGTGTCGATGAGGTTGTCACCATTGGTGGCGCTCAGGCAGTGGCCGCGTTGGCGTATGGCACTGAAAGCATTAGCGCTGTCGATAAAATTGTGGGGCCGGGTAACCGGTTTGTTGCGGAGGCAAAGCGGCAAGTCTTCGGCAAAGTGGGCATCGATATGATTGCCGGTCCCTCAGAAATTTTTGTAATCGCAGACGGTTCTGTCGATCCTAAGTGGATTGCCCTTGATCTGATGTCGCAAGCTGAGCATGACGAAGTAGCTCAAGCAATTTGTATCTCGCCAAATAGTGCTTATTTGGACGCGGTCGCGGAGGCAATTCAGGCGTTGCTACCAACCATGCCACGGCGCGCAGTGATAGAAGCCTCCTTGCAAAACCGGGGTGCTCTCATTGTTGTCGAAGATCTAGCAGGCGCTGCTCAGTTATCCAATCGCTTCGCGCCCGAGCACCTAGAATTGGCCGTGAAGGACGCAGATGGATTGTTGGAACAAATCACTCATGCGGGTGCCATTTTCTTGGGGCCGTTTAGTTCTGAATCACTGGGAGATTACTGCGCAGGTACTAATCATGTATTGCCGACCTCGGGGGCAGCGCGGTTCTCATCACCACTCAGTGTTTACGACTTTCAGACGCGCACTTCGATCATTGATGTCAATCAGGCGGGGGCACGCGCACTTGCCGAAGTGGCGGGTACCATCGCAGATGGTGAGTCATTGTCGGCGCATGCAATGGCTGCACGTATTCGCTTAGAGGGTGCTGACTAGCTCAGTTGCTCGGTCGCGTAGCGACAATAGCATCTACCTCGAATCGCTGTTCCTGGCGTTCAAGGCCGACTAAAACCCGATCGCCCGGTCTAAGACGTGCAATGGTTTGCATCGCCTCTCGAGCGTCGCTTACCGCAGCCCCCTCCAGCCCAATAATTAAATCCCCAACTTGAATGCCCGCACGTTCTGCAGGCCCGCCGGGGGCGGTCTCGGTGACAAGTAAAGATTGGGTGGTCCGACCTTGCTCGTCCAGGCCGAGTAAGAGATCCACACTAACGCCTAGCCAGCCGCGAATAACGCCGCCGTACTCAATGAGATCAGAAATCACCGTGTTGACTAGATTGCTTGGTGTTGCGAGGTTGATGCCAATGCCATTTGCATCGCTTCGCTGGTCTTGTCCACCGGTGTAAATCAAGGTGTTGATGCCAACGAGTTTTCCCTCGGAGTCGATTAGTGCTCCGCCTGAGTTGCCCAGATGAATCGCAGCGTCAGTCTGTATGTAGTTCTCATAAGCGGAGAGCTGAAGGCCATAGCGCTCGAGACCCGAGATGATGCCAAGAGTCACCGAGTGGCCGAAGCCGTAAGGATTTCCGATAGCCATGACAACGTCACCGACATCGATTGCGTCAGAGTCGGTCGTCTCGATGGCGGAGAGTCCCGTAAGGTCTGTTTTGAGCAGTGCAAGATCGGTGTCGGGATCGATACCTACTACTGAGGCGCTTGCCCTTCGACCGTCAGACAGAAGAATCTGAATGGCTTGTGCGCCATCAATCACGTGCTGATTCGTGATGATATGACCATCTGCACTCATGATAACGCCTGATCCAAGTGAGCGCTCCACTCGAGGCTGGCGCTCGCCCGGGTTGGTGTAGCGGCGAAGTAGGGGCGCATTGAGCACAGGTGCCCTTTCGGCAACGAGCTTGGCCGTGTAGATATTTACAACTGAGGGGGTCGCAATCGCCACTGCATCACTGTAAGACGCAGGGCCCTGATTGTCGCCGGGCAGTTCCAGCCACTCATTGTTAAGCAGAATAATGGCCGCTAAGACACCCACAAGCGCAGGCCAAACCAACTGTGCAAACCATTCGCGCACTGAGTCATCCCCCTAAGTTCTCGGGGCTAGTGTAAATCAAAGTCAGCGTATAATGTGGTCCATGGTGAGCGGATTACGCGCATAAATTAGGCGGACAACTAGCGGGTAAGAGGTGTCGAGCGTGGCTGTAGATCGAGATCAGTTAAAACGAGTATTAGATAAAGAGTTAAACAGCGCGGCGTTTAACGATTATTGTCCGAATGGTTTGCAGGTTGAGGGCAGTGCTGTCATTTCACGTCTGGTTTCAGGAGTGACTGCATCCCAAGCGCTAATCGACCGGGCTGTAGCGCTTGAGGCGGACGCTATTCTCGTTCATCACGGGTATTTTTGGCGCGGTGAGGATCCGTGTTTAGTGGGAATGAAAGGGCGGCGTGTAAGCGCCCTGATTCGTGCAAATGTCAATTTATTTGCCTACCACCTGCCATTAGATAACCACCCAACGCTGGGTAATAACGCCGGCTTGGGGAGGGCGCTTGAATGCTCGTCTTGGAAGAGTCTCAAAGAGAATGACGCAAGCTATCCAGTGTTCACCGGCAGGTACGAAGAGAATCGCTTGCTTTCCGAGGTAAGTCAGGATTTGTCTGAGGCACTGGGAAGATCTGTTACGACGGTAGGCAAGGCGGACACTCCCATTAGGTCCGTTGCCTGGTGCACTGGCGGTGGCCAGGGATACATCGATGACGCGGCCGATGCAGACGTGGACTTATTCATCACTGGGGAAATTTCAGAGCAAACAGTCCACGTTGCCCGAGAGCGTAACATCGCGTTTATTGCCGCCGGGCATCACGCTACAGAGCGTTTTGGTGCGAGGGCGTTGGGCGATTGGGTGGCAGAGAAGTTCGCAATCGAACATCAGTTTGTCGATATCGACAGCCCCGCTTGAGGCTCAAAAACTGAGTGCTCACTATCTTTGGGGTGAGTTAATAGGCCTCAACCCACGCTCGGTTTGTAATCTTTTTCTAGTCCAAACTCTTCAGACAGCTGGCCGGTCTCGTCAGGCGTCTTCTTGGGTGCGTAGTCCAGTGGCTGAGCAGGGTCTACCAAGTGATCCGCCAGATCAAATGCATTGCCTACCAATTTCGTATCGTCTAGTTGGCTTGCGACTTCCGCATCGCATAGCTCCTGCGCGCCTGTTGCAATATGTGTATAGATTGAGCGGTAGTCATCCTGCATCCGGTGCAATAGCTGTGCCGTGTTCGCAAAGTGGCTGGTTACAGACTGCTCGTAGTTGCGATGTGCCGTTTTGGCAGCCTCTATTTCGCGACGGAGTTCAGTGATGACCTCGTCGTTATCGTCTTTTCGCTGAGTAGCAGCCCACCATCCGGCAGCTAAGCCCACGGCAAATCCGACCAACAGGAAGTAACCCAAGGTTGTCGCGGTCGTTTCCATTCTTGTCCCCCATTCGTCGCTGGCACTATTTGTATAGGGCTATGGTGCATGGTTGTTGAGCGCTTAGCTAGTGGAAATAATCGTCATCCTAAACTGATTCTTGTCGTATATATCAGCAAGCGATAGAGTCGCGCCCGTCTCCGATCAATACACGCAAGAAACCGCTCCCATGCCGCTGACACCAAAAGAACGCTATCAATCTGACCTGAGTTCCGGTGTTATTTTGCCGGATAAGGCGCAGGCACAAGCGGTCGATGCGTTGCAGGATGTTTTTGAGCGACTTAATCAGCGTTTATCAGAGAAGAAATCATTCCTTACCAGGCTGCTGGGGCGGGGTACACCTGCACCGATTACCGGGCTCTATATGTGGGGTGGCGTGGGTCGTGGAAAAACCTATCTTATGGATTCTTTTTATGAGGCACTGGGCGTCACTCGTAAAAGCCGGATGCACTTCAATCGGTTCATGCAGCGCGTGCATGCAGATCTCACTGAGCTCTCGGGTGAGAAAAACCCACTAGACATCGTTGCGGACCGTATTGCCAGTGAGACCGCGGTGCTTTGCTTCGATGAATTTTATGTGAGCGATATTGGTGATGCCATGTTGCTTGGTGGGCTCATGCAAAAGCTGTTTGATCGCGGTATTTGTTTAGTGGCGACGTCGAATATTGCCCCCGAGGGCCTCTATGAGAATGGGCTGCAGCGCGCGCGTTTCATTCCAGCGATCAAGGCAGTAGAGGCCAACACCCGCGTGCTAAACGTTGACAGCGGGATTGACTATCGATTGAGAGTGCTGAGTCAATCGGAACTCTATTTCGAAAAAGGCAACGAGGTTCTTTCCGGGGATCGGTCCTCGCCGCTTCACAAGCTCTTTGCGGACTTAAGTGGCGGCAGGCAACCTGAGGCTGGCGTGTTGGTTATTAATCGGCGTAATCTGCGAGCGTTGGGGGTATCAGAAGGTGTTTTACTCCTTGAGTTTGCCGAGCTTTGCCTGGCGCCTCGTTCAGCTGCTGATTACACTCAGCTGGCGAAGGAGTATCACTCTGTCCTGATCGACAATGTTCCTGAATTAACGTCTGAAATTGAGGATGGTGCGCGTCGGTTTGTCACGCTCATCGATGAGTTCTACGATCGAAATATCAAAGTCGCTATTGTTGCAGACCGTCCCATGGCAAACCTTTATTCGGGCAAGAAGCTTATCTTTGAGTTTCAACGTACGCTCTCTCGATTAGTCGAAATGCAATCTGTGGAATATTTGGGTAGAGAACATCTGCCTTAACGTCGCTTAATCTATTGAAAGGCGACGCGCGCTCCTGTAATCTCCGCGCTCCTTATATTCAGGCCTAGTGGGCAATTGCATGAAAACTTACAGTGCGAAAGCGGGCGACGTACATCACGATTGGTATGTTGTGGACGCAGAAAACATGACTCTCGGGCGTTTGGCGGTTGAAATTGCGCATCGTCTACGTGGTAAGCATAAGCCTGAGTACACACCTCACATGGATATGGGTGACTACGTCGTTGTTGTGAACTGCGAGAAAATTCGCGTTACCGGCGCAAAGTCGACTGATAAGATGTATCACCACCACACAGGCTACCCCGGTGGCCTTAAGTCATTCACCTTCGAAAAGCTGATCGAGCGCGCACCTGAGCGTGTACTCCAGCGAGCGGTGAAGGGCATGTTGCCACGCAACCCCTTGGGTCGCGCCATGTTCAAGAAATTGAAAGTTTATTCTGGGCCTTCGCACCCACACACGGCTCAGCAGCCACAGTCGCTGACAATTTAAGGATTAGATAATGGCAGTTGCACAGTACTACGGCACCGGTCGACGCAAGACATCAACAGCACGTGTTTTCCTGAAGGGCGGTAACGGCGCTATCACAATTAATGGTCGCGGTATTGACGAATACTTTGGCCGCGAAGTTGCTCGCATGATCGTGCGTCAGCCGCTTGAGCTTACCGAGACTGCTGAAAAGTTTGACGCAAACATCACGGTTGCTGGTGGTGGTAGTTTCGGACAGGCCGGTGCAATCCGTCACGGCCTCACGCGCGCGCTTCTCGAGTACGACGAGTCACTCCGAGGCACGCTCCGTGCTGCAGGTTTTGTGACCCGTGATGCGCGTGAAGTAGAGCGTAAGAAAGTCGGTTTGCGCAAAGCGCGCCGTCGTCCGCAGTTCTCAAAGCGGTAAATTTCCTTGTGACAGCGATCGCTGTCACGTTACTGAACAAATTTTGACTATAAGCAGGTCATTTATGGCCTGCCTCTCCTTGCTGTGCGTAATACCGACGATTAAACTTTCGCGGCTTTTAATTTACATACGGCAGTGACACAGCGCTGCCGACAACATAACTAAGATCGGAGATAACCGAATGAGTGAAGTTGAGGCAGGTCAGGCGGCCGACGCTGGCAGCGCATCAGACCAAACGCGACGTCGATTTCTCACCATGGCGACAACGGGCGTCAGCGCGGCTGGTGTCGTTGGTGTTGCGGTGCCTTTCATGGCGTCATGGAATCCCTCTGAAAAAGCTAAGGCAGCTGGTGCGCCCGTAAAGGCCGACATCAGCAAGATTGAGCCAGGGCAAATGGTCGTCGTTGAGTGGCGTGGAAAGCCCGTATATGTGCTCCGACGAACACCTGAGCAGATTGCAGGTCTCCCGAGCCTTGATGACAACCTCAAGGATCCGAATTCCGATACATCCGATCAGCCCAATTACATCAGTGGCGCACCACGATCTCTCAATGAAGAGTATCTCGTGGTTGTCGGGTTGTGCACACACCTAGGCTGTGCACCCAAGTTCCGACCTGAAGTGGGCGCGGCCGACTTAGGCGGTGATAGCTGGTTGGGTGGTTTCTTCTGCCCATGCCACGGCTCGAAATTCGACTTGGCGGGACGTGTCTACAAAGGCGTTCCTGCTGCTGACAATTTGATGATCCCACCTTACTCATTCGAAGGCGATGGCGTGCTCGTCATTGGCGTTGACACGGAGGTTGCGTAAATGGAAAAGGCTTTGACAGGATTGGTCTCGTGGATTGATGCGCGACTACCCGTGACGCGTGCATGGGACACGCACATGGGCAAATACTACGCCCCGAAGAACTTTAACCTTTGGTACTTCTTTGGCGTATTTTCTCTGCTTGTACTCGTTAACCAGCTGCTAACTGGCATTTGGCTGACAATGAGTTACACACCAAGCGCTGAAGAAGCGTTTGCGTCCGTTGAATACATCATGCGTGACGTCGAATACGGCTGGTTGCTGCGCTACATGCACTCTACCGGTGCCTCCGCCTTCTTCATTGTTGTATATATGCATATGTTCCGCGCCATGATGTACGGCTCTTACCAGAAGCCCAGAGAGCTCATCTGGATCTTTGGCATGCTGATTTTTGTTGTCCTTATGGCAGAGGCGTTCGTGGGTTATGTACTTCCATGGGGTCAAATGTCCTACTGGGGTGCACAGGTCATCATTTCGCTGTTCGGCGCTATACCCGTTGTCGGTGAAGACATCACAACATGGATCCGCGGTGACTACCTACTCTCAGGTATCACGCTCAACCGCTTTTTCGCCTTGCACGTTGTAGCGCTGCCTATCGTGTTGCTCGCTCTCGTTGTGCTGCACATCCTTGCACTTCACGAAGTCGGTTCAAACAACCCCGACGGTGTAGAAATCAAGAAGCACAAGGACGAGAACGGAATTCCATTGGATGGCATTAGGTTCCACCCCTACTACTCAGTACACGATATTCAGGGTATTGCTGTTTTCTTGTTTTTCTTCTGTGGCATCATTTTCTTTGCACCTGAAATGGGCGGCTACTTCTTGGAGCTGGCTAACTTTGAAGAGGCCAATGCGCTCAAGACACCGGCTCACATTGCGCCTGTTTGGTACTACACGCCGTACTATTCAGTCCTCCGTGCCGTTCCCGATAAGTTCTGGGGCTTCGTAGCCTTCGCTGCATCGGTTGCCATTCCTTTCGCCTTGCCCTGGATTGACCGCAACCCAGTTCGCTCATGGCGTTATCGTGGGATGCTAAACCGCGTGATGCTGTTGGGCTTTGTTATCTGCTTCATTATTCTCGGTGTCCTCGGTGTTAAGGCACCTACCGAGAGCCGCACATTGCTGGCGCAGATTTGCACCATTTACTACTTCATGTTCTTCCTCGGCATGTACTGGTGGTCGACTTGGGATAAGACCAAGGAAGTCCCAGAGCGCATTACTATGGATGGTGGTATGGGTTTCGGTAAGAACGTAGCCACACTTGCGGTTATTGCTGTACTGACATGGTTGCCACTCAAGGCAGTCGGTGCTGAATCAGCCTACGACTGCGGCAGCATTCCCTGTGACGAGTTCGTAGCGGATGCGAGTGACCAAGCTTCTCTGCAGCATGGTGCGGCGCTTTATGCCAACTATTGTGCGGGCTGCCACTCGCTCCAGTACTCTCGTCACAACCGCGTAGCGAAGGATTTGGGTATACCGGAAGATCTGTACCGTGAACATCTGCTGCTTGATCCCGATCAGAAGATCGGATCGCTGATGGACATCAGTATGGACAAGGATGTCGCAAAAGGTTGGTTTGGTGCGGCGCCACCCGACCTCACGCTGATCTCACGTGCGAAGAAGCCTGAGTATCTCTACACGTACCTACGCACTTTCTACCAGGACGATTCTCGCCCTTATGGCGTAAACAACTTGGTCTATCCAAACGTTGGTATGCCTCACGTCCTTCTTGAACTACAAGGATTGCCGGAGTGTGTTAACGCCGACAGCGATCACGCTGAAGGTCATTGTGACTCTTTGGAGGTTTCGGCAGCAGGTGTTATGACAACGGCTGAGTTTGATGGGGCAATGTACGACCTTGTTAATTTCTTGGCATACACTGCCGAGCCGTTTAAGCAAACACGCATCGAGATCGGTAAAAAGGTGATGCTGTTTTTGGCTATCTTCTTCATTATCGCTTGGGCATTGAACCGCGAGTACTGGAAAGACGTGCACTAATAGGCCTGCAAGGGCATAATCACAAAAGGCGGGGCAGTGCTCCGCCTTTATTACATTCAAATCCCGCCCGGAGTTCTTCATGAAGGTAACCGACGACGCGGCAGCAGCGGTTTCTAAACGCTCTGCCATGACCCTTTTCTCAGATAGCACGAGTCACTACAGCCACCGTGTTCGCATTGTCTTGGCTGAGAAAGGGGTTTCTGTGGATCTGGTTGAAGGCGTAGACGGAGTCGCCGTGCCCGAGCTGGGTGATTTGAACCCCTACAACACGATGCCGACGCTCATTGATCGCGACCTTATCTTGTACGAGTCAAAGGTTATGATGGAGTATCTGGACGAGCGTTTTCCGCATCCGCCGTTATTACCGGTCTATCCAGTAGCCCGTGCGGAAAGTCGTTTGTTTATGTATCGAGTGGAGCGCGATTGGTGCTCGCTTGTCGATACCATTCTGCATTCATCTAAGGCAGGTGATGTTGCTGTTGCACGACGGGATTTAGGTGACAGCTTGACCGCATTATCACCGATCTTTGCTGAAAAGCCTTACTTTATGAGCGAGGACTTCACGCTCGTGGATTGCTGCATTGCCCCCATTTTGTGGCGACTGCCAGCACTCGGAGTCGATATTCGCGCGAGCAAGCAGACTAAGCCGCTATACACCTATATGGATAGCCTATTTGGCCGAGAGGCTTTCCAGGAAAGCCTGACTATCCAAGAGCGGGAAATGCGCACCTAATCTTCTGAGGAAACTCTATTGACGCCCAGTAAGCCTTACGTGGTTCGTGCGATTTACGACTGGATCGTAGATAACAATTGCACGCCGCATGTGCTTGTTGATGCTGGAGTGGAGGGGGTTGTTGTCCCTGTCGACTACATCAGTGAGGGGCAAATTGTTCTCAATATTTCGCCAACTGCGGTGGTGAGCCTTCATCTGGGGAACGATGTGATTGCTTTCAATGGTCGCTTTGGTGGCGTGCCAATGGAGGTATTCCTCCCCTTGAGTAGTGTTTTGGGCATATACGCGCGGGAAAATGGTCAAGGCATGATTTTCGATGACGAAAATGAGGCTGATGACAGAACGCCGCCAGAGCCCGATCCCATCTCACCCGGATCGGGCAACAAGCCCTCGCTCAAGCTCGTCAAATAACGCTTATCGGACTGCTTCGCGGCTAGTGGTCGAACAGGACGCTCTCGACGATACGGGCCATTGCGACCGTGGCCATAGCGCATAGACCCAATCGCACTGCCGGATTGGCGTCCGAAAAAGACAGCGAATGACTGGGGCTAGTTGCCCCTATCCAGAATGAAGTTACTTCACGCTGTGTCAGTGCTGAGTGGAGTGAGTCGACCCCAGACGACAGCGACATCCCCCGGGTGGCCCAATGTCCGTATTTCTCTGGCAACCCAATGAGCTGCAGCGTCAATGGGCTCTGCTGCGTCAGACGTCAAGGGAGTAATGGGTAAGTTGGGTCTTTCAGTGCCCAAACCTTCTCTGATGACGTGGCAAAAGGTGCGGGCTATGTGAGCGTCAATCCCTGTGCCAATTGAGTAGACTCGTCGCTCAGCCATCATCGCGCCGGCTATGACGGGGGCGGCCGCTTCTGCCATCCCCGCGACAGAATCTGCGGACAAACTGATTTGCGCGATCTGCTGATGGAAGAAGTCAGCGGTAATATCGAAACTGTCCATAATTCGTTTACTCAGTGCTATCAAACGCGGCCTTTAGCCATGTCAATCGGATTTGGCTGTCGCTTTGATCAAACCCGATAATGTCAAACCGGCAGTACCAGTGGCAATACTCTGAGTGCTGGGATCGGAAAACACTAGCTGTCAGAGCAATGCGCCTCTGTTTGCGCTTTGAAACCGACAAGCTTGAAGTACCAAAGCGGCTGTTTTTCCTAAATTTTACCTCGACGAAAACCAGAGTATTGCCATCAAGAGCTACGAGATCGATCTCGCCAAATCGGCTTCTAACATTAGAAGCAATAGTGGCAATATCTCGTGTTCGTAGGAAGTGCGCTGCGCAGAGCTCCCAATGTTGCCCAATAGCCTGGATGACCTAGAACCCCCTGCAAATCTGAGTAAGCAGGATACTAGATGGCGCGTGCTTTGCCTCGGGCAATTATGGCCGGCTTTAATCTTCGGTGAATATTACCCTCGGCGTCGACGCTAAGATCTCCGGTTGCGCCGAAGAGCAGCGTTCCTTGGGTTTGACCTGCTTGAACAAAATGGTCGATGAGGGCGGCAGCATCGAGACCAAGTGCATGCAACTGCGTGGAGCGTTTCATATCCGTTGTGAATGCACTGGGTGGAAGTACGAACCGAATACCATTGAGATCGCGGTTAGTGATCCCTGACTCTGCTTGGTATATGGTCGAAGGCGCAAAAACCGGCAGCTTTCCAGCGTAGTGGAAGCGAAGGAGCGGCCGAATTTCACGCGCCATTTGAGGCGTCGGTGCCAGCAAGGCTACAGAGTCAAGGTCAGTTCGACGCCGGGCCTGTGAGTCGACAGGTGCCTCAAAAGCTTTCTCAACGGCCTTGATACGCGATTCACTCTGCAGTGTTGAAAGACTGGTAGCCACTGTTTCGTTGTCGGTTACCTCATCGCTCAATACCGTTAATGCTCTGACGTCGCCACCGAGCAATCGCCATGCACTCCTGAAGGCGCCTTGCATGCGATTACCCCACGCCGAGTCAGGCATAATCACTAGCGGCTTTCGCAAGCCCTCTTGCCAAATCATGGATGCAAGTTGGATTGCTTCGTCTTCCGGCGCGAGGCTAAGGGTCAAAAGTTGTTTTTCACTTGTCGATACGTCGAGTCCTGCAGTGGACCCGCGGTTGAGTGCCAGTACCGGGATGGGGAGCGTTTCTGCTGCTTGCAGCTCATCTACGCGCTCTTTGGTCAATGGCCCTACTACAAAGTCGGCGCCACGCTCGAGTGCGGCCAAGTAGGCTGCTCTCCCACTACCGGCTGCCTCGGTATCAATGGTTATTAATTGAGGACGCAGGGCCGAGTCTCTGTAGTTTGCATATAGGCCTTCTGTTATTCCCTCGAGTACACCTTCGCCAGCTTCTTTCAAGCGGCCACTCAATGGCAAAAGTACAGCCACGCGGGTTGGTAAGTCACTCTCGAGCCAAGCCTGAAGTCCAGACGGAAGGTCCAGCAAATTATCGGGCAGATTGGGGTGGGACTGTCGCCACGTCATAACCTCATTGCGCCCCTTCCGATAAGCACGGTTGAGGCTGAGCCACGCAGCCCATTCGCTTGATGGCTCGGTTTTACGGAGCGCCGCCGCAATTTGTTGCTCTGAGGCTCTAGATAAAAGGTCAAAAACCTCTGAATACGAGGTTGTGGTATCGCCCTCGTAACCCAATAGTAAACGCTCTAACGCAATCTTCGCTGCTGCAACCGTCTCACCTGTCTCGAAAGCTCGACGCTGGCGCTCAGCGAGTAATAGATCGAGCTCCTCCTCGCTACTAGCGAATACTTCAGATAGCTTCGTGTTTGCCGCGACGATATCGCCTTTCAGCCAAAGCAGTTGAGAGCGTATAAATCGCTCAGTGTTTGACGAGACCAGCCCTCCTTCAAGAGTCTCAAGCTCTGCAAGGGCAAAAAGCCAACCCTGGTTCGCCGCAATTTGCTGCGCCCACTGGACGGCTTCGGCGTTAAGGCGCGTATCAGATGTACTGCCAGCCTCGAGTTGTCGTTGTACAGGGATGGGGTAGCTTGAAACCGCTCCTTTTTGTGAGGGTACATCCGTTGGCGGTGCGGTTGTGCAAGAGGCAAGCTGCAGAGTTACTAGGCTTGCTAGCGCCCATTTGTGCATGCGCCCCGAGAAAATGAGATCATGGAGGGCACGACCAGTTGCTGTTGGAGTAAGGTCAATCATGCGTCCCGATTGTACGGAGAGAACGAGGAATTGAAAGCCGCATTGTATATTGTGCCTACGCCGATAGGTAACACGGGTGATATAACGCTTAGGGCGCTTGAGACATTAAAAGCTGTTGACCTAATTGCTGCCGAAGACACGCGACACTCCCGCGCGCTCATGGCGCAGTACGATATCTCAACGCCACTGATTAGTTTTCATGAGTACAGTGAGGCCCATGTAGTTGATCAGTTGGCGAGTAGGGTCGAGGCGGGCGAGTCTATCGCGCTAATCAGCGATGCAGGGACGCCTTTAGTTTCTGACCCTGGATATGCACTGGTTCAAAGTGTTCAGGAAAAGGGCGCTCTTGTTATTCCACTGCCGGGTGCTTGTGCAGCCATTACGGCGCTAAGCGCCTCGGGGCTTCCGACACATCACTTCCATTTTGAAGGGTTTCTGTCGCCGAAGCGTGCTGCGAGGATGAAGCGACTCGAGTCTCTCAAGGGGCTCAACACCACTGTAATACTCTACGAAGCTCCCCATAGGATAGTCGATTTGTTGACAGATATGCTGTCGGTCTATGGTGAAGAGCATAAGGTGTGTATTGCACGCGAGCTCACTAAGACGTTTGAAACGATACGACGAGCGCCCGTTGGCGAGATTCGTGAGTGGGTGTTGGCCGACAGTAACCAGCAGCGGGGGGAGTTTGTTGTGATCTCAGCTGCCACCGTTCAATCAGGCGCGCTTAGTCCCGAGGGGCGAGCATTGCTGGGGCGACTGGCTTCAGAGTTGCCGCCGCGCAAAGCCGCTCAAATCGTGGCGGACCATTACGGATTAAAAACTCGGGATCTGTATCAGGAGCTGATATCAGATTAAGCCGATGTGTTTGGGCCGCAGTTTGAGCCGTGGCCAACTCGGTGCTATTGTCGCCTCGAGTTGGTTAGACGGTCGCTGTACGCTAGGTACAGAGGAAAGTCCGGGCTCCAATGGGTCAGAGCGCCAGGTAACGCCTGGGGAGTGTGAGCTCACGGAAAGTGCAGCAGAAAGGAAACCGCCTCTGCGTGAGTTGAGGTAAGGGTGAAAAGGTGCGGTAAGAGCGCACCGCGCGGCTGGTAACAGGCGTGGCGATGGTAAACCCCGCTCGGAGCAAGACCAAATAGGGATCCTTATGCCGTGACCCTCGGCGGATCCGGGTAGGTCGCTACAGGCGTCTGGTGACAGGCGTCGCAGATGAATGACCGTTCACGACAGAACCCGGCTTATCGACTGACTCGCTATGCGCCCCTTGCTGTAATCGGCAGGGGCGCTCCTTTTTATATCAATATAGAATATAAAGCAGATCGCTTATTCTTTGAGCGCCAACTAAGAAAGGTTTGGTCTCGGTAGGGCGTCTAAAAGTCTGACTTTAAGCTTGTTTCCTTGGTGCTGAAAAGCGCCATTTACGACGCAATCAATGCCGCCCTCAACGCTTATAAGGCTCTGAATTTACGGGGTTTTTCATCTTTCCCACATTGACCGATCTCTATTGCATTGTTACAGTGGTGATAAGTGGGAAAAAGTGGGTAATTGGGGAATTAATCTACTTTTTCATGGATGACATGGGGAAATTGTGGTGTTCAGGGGAGTGCAGCACATCAATCTGGATGCAAAAGGGCGGCTATCTGTCCCCGCGCGTCAGCGCGAGTCACTCCTTGATATCAGTGCTGGCTCTTTAGTCGTCACCATCGATACGCAATCTTCTTGCCTCGTCATGTACCCGCTCAAAGAGTGGGAGCGCATTGAGCGTGATGTCCAAGATCTCCCGACCTTGAATCCAGCTGTGCGGCGGTTCCAGCGCCTCGTTTTAGGGTATGCCAGCGACCTAGACCTGGATTCAAACGGCCGAGTGCTTCTGCCCGGTGCCTTGCGTGAATACGCGCAGCTTGAAAAGCGAGTTGTTCTCGTGGGGCAGGGAAACAAGCTCGAGCTTTGGTCGGAGGTGTTGTGGGAGGCTGAATGTGAGGCCGCGCTTGCGGCTGATGGCGGCGATATGCCGGATGAGCTTATGGGGCTTAAGCTTTGACACGGGCAGAGCACGTTTCAGTTCTTTTAGCGGAGTCTGTCTCCGCTTTGTCGGTGCGGGCAGACGGATCTTACCTCGACGGCACGTTTGGCCGCGGCGGTCATTCGCGCGAAATCCTTTCGCTTCTCTCGCCGAGTGGGCGGTTGATAGCGGTTGATAAAGATCCCGCAGCTGAGGCTTCTGCCGGCGCTCTCGCAGATGATTCGCGTTTCAAGTTCGTGGCTGGCAGCTTTGCTGACATCTCAAACTTTGTGAGTGATGGGTCGCTCGACGGCATATTGCTGGATCTCGGCGTTTCCTCGCCCCAACTTGATGACGCCACGCGCGGCTTTGGCTTTAACGGCGACGGCCCGCTCGATATGCGAATGGATACACGCAGCGGGATGACGGCCGCAGAGTGGATAGCTTCGGCGCCGGAGCAAGAAATTGCTGATGTCATCAAGACCTACGGCGAGGAGCGTTTTGCAAGGCGTATGGCTTCATCGATTGTTAAGGTCAGAGTTGATACGCCAATAACAGGAACGCGCCAGCTAGCATCAATCATTGCCGAGGCAAACCCAAAGTGGGAGCCCAATAAGCATCCGGCTACCCGGGCGTTTCAAGGGATTCGAATCTTTATCAATCGTGAGCTCGAGGATCTTGAGCTTGCGTTGTCATCAATGGTCGACAAATTAGTCATTGGCGGTCGGCTTGTGGTGATTAGCTTTCACTCACTTGAGGACCGCATTGTGAAGCGTTTCATGCGTGACCAGGCGCGAGGTGTCCAGTTACCGCGGCATGTACCGGTGGTCGACAGTGATGTGGGTAAGACGCTTAATCTGATTGGGAAGGCTATCAAGCCAAGTGAAGAGGAGGTTGCTCGCAACCCTCGTTCTCGATCGGCGGTTATGCGCGTAGCGGAGCGTCGATAATGCTGTCGCGTTTCTTTGCATCCGCCCTCAGCCTGCCTGTCGTGTTTGCGCTCTCCCTTGGCAGCGCCTTAATGGTGGTCAGCGAGACGCACCATACACGACTTCTTTTTGCGCAATTACAGACGCTCGAAGGTGAGCGCTGGCAGTTACAGGAAGACTACAGTCGTTTGGTGCTTGAGTACTCAACGCTCAGTGCGCCGCACCGCGTGAGCGACTTATCTTTAAATTCGTTGGCAATGACCTCGCCCGATACGGGTGCGATTAAGGTGGTTGCAGAATGAGCGCCTCGACCGCAAAGCATGCGGACTATCGATTGCGCGTTCTTATTGTTGCCGCGGTGCTGGCCGGCCTCTTTGGCATGTTGATTTTTCGTTTGGTTCAGCTTCAGGTGGGCGCGAGTCAATACGGTGCAGACTTTCTCAAGCGCCAGGGTGATTTGCGTGCAGTGCGGTCAGCTGAAATTCCTGCTTATCGTGGGCTCATTACTGATCGTCGAGGCTCGCCGCTCGCTGTTTCAACCCCCGTTGTCACTTTGTGGGCAAATCCGCAGCAGTTAATAGGTAGTGGCAAAGAGGCTGAGCTCGCGCAATTGCTAAATTTGTCTGTGGATGGCTTCTCGGCGAAGCTCAATCGATATCGAAATAAACAGTTCATGTACCTCGCGCGTCATCAGACGCCAACGGTTGCGCGCGCTGTTCTGTCATCCGACATTCCCGGTATCTACGGGAAGCGAGAGTATCGGCGCTTTTATCCTGCAGGTGAGGTTGTCTCGCAGTTGGTAGGAACCACCAATATCGATGGCGCAGGTGCTTCCGGCGTCGAAATGAAATTCGATGAGAGCCTCCAGGGTGTTCCCGGTAAAAAGCGGTTCATCAAAGATCTGCATGGTGAAGCTATTCGGGATATTGGCGTCGTCAGCGAAGCTGCTGACGGTGAGAGTCTGCAATTAAGCATCGATCTGCGCCTTCAGCACGTCCAGCATCGAGAGCTGCTTCGGGCAATGAAAGAAACTGGGGCTGCTGCTGCTTCCGCGGTTACTGTCGATGCCCACACTGGCGAAATCTTGGCGATGACGAACCTTCCCTCGTTCAATCCAAATCGCCGTGGTCAGCTGAATCTCGCAGCGATGCGCAATCGGGTGGTTACAGACGTCTATGAGCCGGGCTCCACGGTCAAGCCTCTCACCTTAGTTGCGGCTTTGGAGAGTGGCGAGTTTGATATCGACACGATTATCGATACGTCGCCCGGGCGCATCAAGGTAGGCGATAAGGTATTACCTGACCCTCGCAACTACGGTCCTATTAGTGTCTCCCGCGTGATTGAAAAGTCCAGCCAGGTAGGTGTTACCAAAATGGCGCAGGCTGTGGGTCACGAGAGCATCATCGATGTGTTTCAGCGCTTTGGTCTGGGGCGAGCAACGGGCGCTGAGTTTCCCGGTGAGCGTTCCGGTAGACTCCCTGATCACGACTTCTGGAGTGCAATTGATCAGGTTACGCCTGCATTTGGCTACGGGCTGCTGGTTACGCCGTTACAACTGGCTCATGCCTACAGCGCTTTCGCCAATGATGGGCGGCTTGTTCCGCTCACCTTGTTGGCCGCAGACGAAGCCCCAAGTGAAGGGCAACAGGTGGTTTCTCCTGATATTGCACGCAAAGTAATTACCGTGCTGCATCGAGTGACTGGGGACGAGGGTACGGCCAAACGCGCTAGCGTCCCCGGGTTTAGCGTGGGCGGTAAAACCGGTACGGTCCATAAAGTTGGCAGCGCTGGTTATCTTGATGACCGTTACGTCGCCTTATTTGCAGGTGTCTCACCTATTGAAACGCCTCGCTATGTCACTGTGGTCGTTATCGACGAGCCCAAAGGTGATGTCTACGGTGGTGGTGCAGCCGCTGCGCCCGTCTTCTCGCGGATCACTCAAGAAGTCTTGCGGATTCGTAATGCGGTACCTGATGCCGCTGAAGAAACCGATGTGCTGATGATGGCGAGCACGGGAGGTGCTTCAGGTGGCTAGCATGTCTCTTGCCCAGCTTGTGCATGGCCTGGTCGACATTCCACCGGCGCTCGCAAATACGCTCGTCAGCGACCTGACGCTCGATAGCCGCGAGGCTGCCTCAGGGAATGCGTTCATTGCGATTCAAGGCGCCCAGACAGACGGACATCGTTTTATTGATGATGCCCTTGATAACGGGGCTTCAGTCGTATTAGCGGAGTCGCTGGCAGCTGCCGATCAGGACCCGCGAATTGTTTCAGTGCCCGGGCTTAAAGGCCAGATTGGCGCACTCGCTAAGCGCTTTTATGCAAATCCCTCGCAGCGATTAGATCTGCTCGCCGTAACCGGTACAAACGGCAAGACAAGTATCAGCGATTACATTGGTCAGCTCTTGCGACTACTGGGTGAGTCGGCAGGCACTATTGGCACCTTGGGTGCGCGAACACGGGCGGGTGAGGCTGTTGAAAGTCAGAATACAACGCCTGATGTTATCTCGCTCAATCGACAATTAGCGGGCTGGGTTGAGCAGGGTGTTGGGTTTGCCGCTATTGAGGCATCAAGCCATGCGCTTGATCAGCAGCGCCTCGATGGTCTGACGATTCACACGGGTGTTTTCAGTAACTTAAGCCGGGATCATCTGGACTATCACGAGAGCATGGCTGCGTATAAGAAGGCTAAGCTCCGACTATTTGCGGACTTTAAGCCCGAGCGAGTCATTTACAACGTCGATGACGAAAACACCCATGCTGCAACCGAATTTGGTGCTCATTCTGCCTTAGGTATATCCCTTCGAGATGCTCAAGCCGCAGTGTATGTGCAGGTGACGAGTGAAGGAGCATCGGGTCTCTCGTTTCAGCTTCACTCTCCATTTGGCTCCGCGGGTGTGTCCACAAGCGTCCACGGCCGCTTCAATGCCTTTAACGTGGCTGCGGCGATGATGGCTGTCTGTGGTCTTGGGTTTGGATTCAAAGATGTCGCTGCCGCTGCGAGCTACCTGCAGGCTGTCGATGGTCGTATGCAAGCCGTTGGTGGCGGTGAGGACGTGCGCGTAGTTGTCGATTACGCGCACACCCCTGATGCTCTGGAGAGCGCATTGTTTACATTAAATTCATCCTGCACCGGTGAGTTGTGGGTTGTGTTTGGCTGTGGCGGCGATAGAGATTCCGGGAAGCGCGCCGAGATGGGGCGTATTGCATCTGGCCTCGCTTCCAAGGTCGTTATCACAAACGACAATCCCCGAACTGAGGATGCGTCAGCTATTGCCAAGGAAATCGAATCGGGCTGCAAAACGGGTGATGTCGTGATTGAGCTCGACAGAGCCGTGGCTATTTCTCTCGCCATCAAAGCGGCGCGCCCCGGTGACACTGTATTGATCGCTGGAAAAGGCCACGAGAGTTATCAGATCGTTGGAACAGCACGGCATCGGTTCTCTGATGTAGAGCATGCACAGCAGGCGCTGGCCGCAAGAGGCGTCGCCGATGTCTAGCGTAACTCTATCACTACTTGCCAATCAGCTTGGGCTGCCCCTCGCATCTGAGGACGTCGCATTGACAGGTCTTGCGATAGACAGTCGACAGGTCAAATCTGGCGACTTATTTGCTGCGATTGAGGGTTCGACGCTTAATGGGAACGATTTCATCGACGCGGCCATTGCCAGCGGAGCTACCGCTGTCATCAGTACGCAGTCGGTGGCTCAGCCAATACCGTCGCTTCAAGTTGAAAGTGTCGAAAAAGCCTGCGCAGATTTTGGCTTACTGATGAGACAAAACGCTTCTGCAAAAGTCATCGGTATTACCGGAAGTGCGGGCAAAACCACTGCAAAAGCCTTTGTCGAACAAATATGTGCGCGGGCGGGCGACACATTAGCAACGTTGGGGAATCAAAATAATGAGTTGGGGGTTCCGCTTACCCTCGCACGATTGTCATCAGATCCTGAGTACGCTGTTGTCGAGATGGGTGCGGCGCAACGTGGCGACATCGCATACCTCGCGCGAATGGCTAAGCCGGAGGTTGTTGTCCTACTAAACGCGCTTGAGGCGCACGTCGGGCGGTTTGGCAGCGTGGAGACGATCGTTGAGACCAAAGGCGAGATTCTTGACGGTCTCACTTCGGACAGTATTGCTGTCTTAAATGCAGACCAACCGCACTTAGAGGCTTGGAAAAATCGAGCTCAGCCCGCGTCCATCATCACCTTCGGAATGAGTCCGGAGGCGGATGTTCGCTGCTTGGATGCCGTTTGTAAGGGGTTTGAAGGGACGTCCTTAACGTTTTCGATTCGTGGGACTGGTGGCTCGGTGGAGCTCGCAATCCCCGGTGCTGCAGGTGTTATGAATGCACTCGCGGCGGCGGCGGTCGGTGTCGCGCTTGGATTGGGACACGACAAGATCTTTGAGGGCCTTGCGGCCTTATCTCCGGTCAATGGCCGTGGCAAGACACTTCATCTAGACCGTGGTATTCGCCTTGTTGACGATAGTTATAACGCCAGCCCATCGAGTGTTACAGCGGCTATTTCTGTACTCGCTAATACACCAGCACCGAGAACAGCGGTTCTTGGTGATATGTTAGAGCTTGGCGATGGCGCCGTGGATTATCACCGTGAAGTAGGGCGCCACCTTGCAAACTGTGGTGTTGAGCGCTTGCTCTCTGTTGGCAGTCTCGCTCGCCACTTTGGCGACGTTAGCGGCATTCAAGCGGAGCACTTCTCCGACGTTAACGCCCTGATAGCGAGTGCGCCGGAATTTTCCACGAATGAAACCATCCTTGTTAAGGGGTCTCGTGGTGTGCAGTTAGATCAATTTGTGGACAGCTTGTCCGCGTCGTCAGGGGTGGTTCAATGTTAACGTGGCTCGCACAGATATTGGCGGAGTGGGACTCAGCTTTTTCTGTTTTTCAGTACATCACGCTGCGCGGCATCTTATCTGCCATGACGGCCTTGATTATCTCCACGTTGGTAGGCCCCAAGATGATCAGCTGGCTTCAGGAGATGCAGATTGGCCAAGCGGTTCGGGTTGATGGGCCTCAGTCGCACTTGAGCAAAGCGGGTACGCCTACTATGGGCGGTGCGCTCATTATCGTGGCTATTGCCTCTGCCGTTCTGCTCTGGGGTGACCTCAGCAGTAAGTATCTGTGGGTCGCTTTGCTAACGACGGTTGCCTTTGGCGCAGTCGGTTGGGTTGACGATTACCGCAAGGTCGTCGAGAAAGACTCACGCGGGCTACCTGCGCGATGGAAGTATTTTTGGCAATCGATCATTGGCTTTGCCGCAGTTATCTACCTCTTCATAACCTCTACCCAGACGCCCGAAACCACACTATATGTACCGTTCCTTAAGGACGTCGGGCTGGCTATGGGACTCCTATTCATCCCATGGGCCTACCTTGTTGTGGTTGGCTCAAGCAATGCGGTGAATCTCACCGATGGTCTAGACGGTCTCGCTATTTTGCCAACGGTTATGGTTGCCGTGGGGCTAGGCATGATCGCCTATCTCGGTGGTCATATGCAGTTTGCCGACTACCTCAACATTGCCTATATCGCTGGAACCGGTGAAATGGTGGTGTTCTGTGGTGCGATCGCAGGCGCTGGCTTGGGCTTCCTCTGGTTTAATACCTATCCGGCGATGGTCTTCATGGGTGACGTCGGTGCACTTGCGCTGGGAGCGGCGCTTGGCATCGTCGCCGTCATCATCCGGCAAGAACTCGTGCTTTTCATAATGGGCGGTGTATTCGTTATTGAAACGTTGTCCGTCATTATTCAAGTGGCGTCATTCAAACTGCGCGGTAAGCGTGTGTTCAAGATGGCGCCAATCCACCATCACTTCGAGCTCTCAGGCTGGCCAGAGCCCCGCGTTATTGTGCGGTTCTGGATCATCACTGCAATGCTCGTGCTCTTTGGCCTTGCCACCTTGAAACTGAGGTAGGGATAGATGATGCCTGAGCTTATTTCCAGTTCTACGCGACGCGCGATTCTCGGTCTAGGGACGACCGGGCGCTCGGTTGCGCGTTTCTGGAGAGCCCGAGGCATCCCCTTTATTGCGCTCGATACGCGTGCCGAGCTTGCCAATGATCTTGATGTGCGACGCGAGCTGGTTGGAATTGAGGCTCACTTTGGCGAATTCGATGATGCGGTGTTCGATGCGATTGACTTACTGATCGCCTCACCGGGTATCGCTATGGATTCTCCCGAGCTTTTGAGGGCGCAGCAGACCGGCGTTGAAATACGCGGTGATATCGATGTATTCGTCGCTGAGACAGACAAGCCAGTCATTGGCATTACGGGCTCAAATGGCAAGTCGACTGTTACAACGTTTGTGGGCCAGTTGCTTGAATCCTGTGGCCTCCGCGTTGCTCTTGGTGGAAATTTAGGTACAGGTGCGCTCGATCTTCTTGAGCAAGAAGTCGATCTATACGTGCTCGAGCTTTCCTCGTTCCAGCTTGAGCGGGCGGGCGAACTTAACTTGGCAGTGGCTGCGGTATTGAACCTAACGCCCGATCACCTCGATCGCCATAAGACTATGCCGCTGTATCACCTTGCCAAGCACAGAATTTTCTCAGGCTCTGAGCATGTGGTGGTCAATGCGCGCGACCCGCTGACGCTCCCAGTGGGTAAAGGTGACGTCGCATGGACTGCCTGGCGTGACGATGAGCCAGATCTACAGCAATTGGGTGTTCGTCAGATTGACGGTGAGCCCTGGATTGCTTTTGGTTTTGAGCCCTTAGTTCGCTGTGCGGATTTACCCGTAGTAGGGCAGCAAAATATTCGCAATGTGCTTGCGGCGCTCGCAATTTGCAGGGGTGCTGGTCTTGAGTTTTCCCAGCTGATCAAGGGCGTTGGATCGCTCCAAAGCCTCCCCCACCGATGTGAATTCATCGCTGAGATTGGAGAGGTCTCTTTCATCAACGACAGTAAAGCGACCAATGTGGGTGCGACAGTATCGGCGATCTCCGGTCTGGCGACGGGTGAAAATATCATTCTTATCGCAGGTGGCGAGGCCAAAGGTCAGTCATTCGAAGCCCTCAATAACGCTGTCAAAGGAACCTGTAAGCAGGTCATCTTGATCGGTGCGGCTACCAAGGCAATTGCTGCGAACCTTCCTTCCGAGACTGCCGTTACTTTTGCAGATTCATTGGACGCCGCTGTTGAAGTGAGCGCTAGCTTGGCAGGGGCCGGTGATGTCGTTTTGTTGTCACCTGCCTGCGCCAGCTTCGACATGTTTGACAACTATCAGCAGCGAGGTGATAGCTTCAGGGAATCTGTTCTCCGCCTTTCTGATGAGGTGGCTTCATGATGACTGTGCAGAACAGGGCAGCGAACGTATCGCCTCTTTTGTTAATGGCGGCTGCACTTATTTCCGTGGGCTTAGTGGCGATTGCCTCTGCATCGATCAGTCTCTCCGAGGTGCGTTTTGGTAACGAGTGGCACCACGCAATTCGTCACATGATGTATCTCGGTGCAGGCATTGTATTCGGCGCCGTTGCATACCTGGTGCCCGTGTCTGCGTGGCGTACTTTGTCGCCGTGGCTGCTGCTTTTGGCACTCGCACTGCTGGTACTAGTCTTAATCCCGGGGATAGGCCGTGTCGTTAACGGTAGTCAGCGATGGATCCCGGTTGCGGGCTTCACCTTTCAACCCTCTGAGTTCGCAAAATTTGCGCTGGTGCTCTGGTTGTCAGGCTACATGGTGCGACACGGTGAAGAGTTGCGAACAGTCCCTCGTGGCTTGCTTAAGCCTATTGTCGTTCTGGTGCTCTTTGCGATTTTGCTACTCGCCGAGCCGGATTTTGGCGCAACAGTCATCATGATGGGCACAGCGTTTGGCATGTTATTCATGGGCGGCGCTCGCTTAGTGTACGTATTGGGTCTGGTATTCACAGCGCTTGGCGGTCTTGCTGGGATGATTTTGATGGCGCCCTATCGCATGAAGCGCCTGATGGCTTACCAGGACCCCTGGAGCGACCCATTCGGTAGTGGTTTTCAGCTTATTCAGTCGCTCATCGCCTATGGACGTGGGGAGTGGTTCGGTGTTGGCCTCGGTAATAGCGTACAAAAGCTCTTCTACCTGCCAGAGGCTCATACCGATTTCGTATTTTCTATCTGGGCTGAAGAAACGGGATTGGTCGGCGCAGTTGCGGTCATTCTCCTGTTCGCTGCCTTCGTGGGTCGCATCGTTTATCTGGGTTACCGGTTTGCCATTGAAAAGCGCGAATTCGAGGCGTATTGCTGCTTCGGGTTTGCGCTTATTTTTGCCGGGCAGGCTTTTGTGAATATGGGCGTAAGCTCAGGTTTACTGCCGACCAAAGGACTGACGCTACCCTTCATTAGTTACGGCGGCTCTAGCCTGTTGATGAGTTGCATTACCGTCGGTGTGTTGTTGCGACTCGAACGGAGTCGCTCGCAACAACCCAAGAAGGCTCAAGCGCGGAGGCGGTCTCAATGAAAGCATCGCGTAGCGCAATGATTATGGCGGGCGGCACCGGCGGGCATGTTTTCCCTGGGTTGGCCATCGCAACTGCTTTGCGAGAGCGCGACTGGGATGTGTCGTGGGTTGGGACATCAGGCGGTCTAGAATCTCGCGTGGTGCCCGATAACGGTATTCAGTTGCACACGCTCAAAACACTTGGTCTTCGCGGTAAGGGCATAAGATCTAAAATTAAAGGCATCGTGTCGCTGCTGATGTCTTGCCTGCAGGCGTTGTGGTTGCTGATTTCCCATCGGCCTTCGGTGGTAGTTGGCTTTGGTGGGTACGCTGCGGGCCCTGCTGGCATTGTTGCTTGGGTATTGCGGATTCCGGTTGTCATCCACGAACAGAACGCCGTAGCGGGCACTACCAATCGATTGTTATCCCGTGTCGCAAAGCGTGTTCTTGCGGGCTTTGATGGCGCCTTTGCCTCAAATATCGCCGTGCTTGCCACTGGTAATCCTGTGCGCTCAACGCTGGCGAGCGTCCCGGTCAAGCCTTATCCCGAAGCTGGGTTTAGTCAGGCGCAACCTCTCAAATTAGCGATTTTAGGGGGTAGTCAGGGGGCTCTTGCACTTAATCGGGGTGTTCCAACCGCTTTATCAAAGCTTTCTGGCCATGCGCTCGAGTGCATTGCTGTCCGACACCAATGCGGTCGCAATCACTATGACGTCACGGCGTCTGCTTGGTCGGCTGTGTCTTTAGCAGATCTCGAGGTCACACCCTTTGTAGATGATATGGCCGAGCTATACCAATGGGCAGATATCGCGATATGTCGCGCAGGCGCATTGACCGTCTGTGAGCTCGCCGTAACGGGAACACCTTCGGTGCTCGTGCCGTTACCCAACGCGATTGACAACCATCAGTTGAAAAATGCGGAAGCACTTCGCGATGCGGGTGGTGCGGTTATCGTCGAGCAAACCCATCTCGAATCTGGGGCATTAGAGGCGTTCATTGCCGAGACATTGATGCACTGTCAGCGCCTCACAGAAATGTCATCTGAGGCCAAGGCATGGTCTAAGCCGAATGCGACGGAACAGGTTGTTGCTGTTATCGAGGAGGTGGTTTGTGGCTGATACACCCATGAACTCCTCGCTCTCAGCCCTCAATCCGGGTGAAAGGTCTCTTCGCGAGCCGATGATGCGCCGCATTCAACGAATTCATTTTGTCGGTATCGGCGGCTCAGGTATGAGTGGTATCGCCGAGGTCCTTGCTGGTTTGAATTACACCATTTCAGGTTCCGATATTTCGGATGGTCCTGTGATACGCCGCTTGCAATCATTGGGAGTTGAGGTGGCGATTGGCCATCGCGCATCCAATGTGACAGATGTAGACGTGCTTGTTGTGTCCTCTGCGATTAACGAGTCCAACCCAGAGATTATTGCAGCCCGAGAGAAGCGCATTCCGATTGTGCCCCGCGCTGAGATGTTGGCGGAGCTGATGCGTTACCGGTTTAGTATCGCGGTTGCTGGAACTCACGGAAAAACAACAACCACGAGCCTTATCGCGTCACTGATGGCGGAAGCTGAGATGGACCCCACCTTTGTTATCGGTGGTGTTTTGAATAATACCGGCTCCAACGCACAGCTGGGTGCGAGCGATTATTTGGTCGTTGAAGCAGACGAGAGTGACGCCTCCTTCCTCCATCTCCTACCCATGATGACAGTGATTACCAACGTAGAGCCCGATCACATGGAGCACTACCAAGGTGATGAGAAGGCTTACTACCAAGCGTTCACCGAGTTTCTACAAAATTTGCCGTTCTACGGGGTCGCTCTCGTGTGCTTGGACGACCCGGGCGCTCGTGCCTTACTTCCATCGGTTACGCGGCAAGTCATTACCTACGGTTTCGCTGATGACGCTGATTTCCGGCTTGAAGGACTCTCTTACTCTGGTCTTGAAAGCAGCTTTACGCTGCACCGAAAGTCCGTGGGCGATAGCCTATCACTGAACCTCCCAATGCCCGGCGTTCACAATGCGCTGAACGCATCCGCAGCGGTGGCGGTTTGTAGCGAGCTGGGTGTGAGTGTCGAAGCCATTAAGCGAGGCCTCGCGTCTTTCGAGGGCGTAGGCCGCCGTTTCTCGGTCTTGGGGACCGTAAATTGGGATGAAGGGTCGGCACTGTTAGTCGACGACTATGGCCATCATCCAACGGAGCTTCGCGCGACCATTAACGCGGCTCGAGAAGCCTATCCGGGCAAGCGTCTGGTCATGGTGTTTCAACCACATCGCTTCAGTCGCACACGCGACTGCTACGACGAATTTGTCGATGTGCTGTCAACGGTGGATGCGTTGGTTTTACTCGATGTTTACGCCGCAGGCGAAGAGGATATTGTCGGTGCTGATAGCCGTTCACTGGCGCGAAGTATCCGACAGGCGGGCTTCGTTGATCCCGTGTTGCTGTCTGAAAATGGACAGCTTGCGGCACGACTTTGCAAATTCCTTGTTAATGACGACGTTCTGATCATGCAGGGTGCAGGTAATATTGGTCGCCTCTCGAAAATGTTGTCGGAGACATCATCACTGGAGGACTTGATATGAGTCAGGTCTTCCGTGGAAAGAGCATCACTGTATTGATGGGCGGTAACTCCGCTGAGCGCGCTATATCGCTCAAAAGTGGTGGTGCGGTGGCAGACATTCTAGGGGGAGCGGGTGCAGTCGTGACGCGTCTCGACACCGCCGCCACTGGCTGGCATCACAATCTTCCACTTGAGACGTTTGTTTTTAATCTGCTCCACGGTGTTGGTGGCGAAGATGGCAGCGTACAGGGGCTTCTCGATAGCTTGGGTGTGGCGTATTCGGGCTCAGGCGTGCTCGGAAGCGCGCTTTGTATGGATAAAGCAAAAACCAAACTTGTTTGGCGAAGCCTGGGGTTGCCGACGCCTGGCTTTGAGATGATCGACAAGAACAGTGACCTCGCTGCGGTGATGGATCGCCTTGGTCCGGTATTCGTAAAGCCGGTATCCGAGGGCTCCTCTGTTGGCATGTCCATTGCCAACGATGCAGATGAACTTCAGAAAGCCCTCGCACTCGCGGCGAAGTCGCAGGTAGGGGTCATGGCTGAGGCATTGATAACGGGTGAGGAATTCACCGTTGCTATCGTGAACGGCAAGGCGCTGCCGCCGATAAAAATTACACCGGCTACAGCGTTTTATGACTTTGATGCTAAGTACGTTTCGGGCGAGACGTTATTTGAATGTCCAGCGCCGATAACGACGCCTGAGTCTGAGGAGCTGCAGGCCTTAGCCCTGAGTGCATTTGACGCGTCAGGGGCTGAAGTCTGGGGGCGCGTTGACGTTATGCGCGGTGAAGACGGCTGGCAGCTTCTTGAGGTTAATACGATCCCAGGGATGACCGAGCACAGTTTGGTACCCAAGGCCGCTGCCGCAGCCGGCATCAGTTTTGTCGATTTACTTGCTGAGATTTATCAGGCCTCTCTTTCAAGGGGCAGTTCAAGGACTGGCGCTCGGTCTGATTCTGATACGGCTGAAAAGGCCAAATCAGGGGAGGTGCGACATGGCGCGTAACGTCGTTGGGACAACATCCTTGAGAGCGCTGTCGCGGTGGGAGCGCGCTATAAATAGCGTTAAGCGAATAACCTTGGCCGTTTCACTCCTTGTGCTTGCGGTTTTAGTTGGTCTGTTGACGCAACGTGCGACCGATATGCCTGTGCAACAGATTTCTATCACGGGTGAGATGCGTCACGTACCACGCGACACGGTAGAAGCCGTGCTTACACCGCGCGTGGCAGATGGCTTCTTACTGACTGACCTTACCGCTATTGCCGACGAGCTAGAGACGCTTCCTTGGGTGTTTGATGCCAATGTGCGCCGAGAGTGGCCAGGCACAATTCATGTGCACGTGATAGAGCAGACGCCGATCGCTCGTTGGGGCGTGATGTCGTACATCAATCAGCACGGTGATGTGTTCGACGGTGAAACATTTGAACGCTACGACGATTTACCGCTTTTGTGGAGCGAGCATAGCGAGCCGCCCGTACTCATCGAGCAATTCAAGCTCTTCCAGATGCTGCTCACGCCGCACGACCTCTCGGTTGCGGCGCTCAATGAGGACCGGCTGAAGCAGATCTCGGCTCAGCTAACCGACGGTACTGAAGTGCAGTTTGGTGACAAGGATTTTGCCAAGCGGGTCCGTCGATTTGTTGTGCTTCTCGAGCGCGAGCGCGAAAGCAGTGATCACTCGATTGCAAGAATCGACTTTAGATACGAAAGCGGAGCCGCGGTGCTTCGCAAAAAACAGAAGTTTGCGGTGACAGCCGTGTCACAACAGCAAGGAGGCCAGTAATGGCAGCGACTGAAGAAAAACACATGATCGTTGGCTTGGATATCGGCACGTCTAAGGTCGTAGCGGTGGTTGGTGAAATAGACACCGATGGCACCATCGATATTGTCGGCATTGGCTCGCATCCATCCAAGGGATTAAAAAAGGGTGTCGTGGTCAATATCGAATCGACGGTCAATGCTATCCAGCGGGCGGTCGAAGAAGCGGAGCTCATGGCGGGCTGTCAAATCCATTCCGTTTACGTGGGAATCGCAGGTAGCCACATTCGATCGATGAACTCGCACGGCATTGTGGCGATAAAAGACCGCGAGGTTGAGCGCGCCGATATCGAGCGCGTTATCGACGCTGCGCAGGCGGTTGCCATTCCAGCCGATCAAAAGATCCTTCATGTCCTTCCGCAGGAATTTGTGATCGATAACCAGGGCGGCATTAAAGAGCCGCTCGGTATGTCCGGTGTGCGTCTCGAAGCAAAAGTTCATTTGGTGACCTGTGCCGAGACGGCGGCGCAGAACATTGAGAAGTGTGTTCAGCGCTGTGGACTCGAGGTGGACGGTATTGTGCTCGAGCAGCTGGCCTCTAGTTATTCGGTCATTACTGACGATGAGCGCGACCTAGGTGTCTGTATGGTGGATATCGGTGGTGGCACCTCGGATATCGCCGTCTTCACAGAGGGTTCAATTCGTCACACGGGTGTCATTCCAGTAGCCGGTGACCAGGTAACCAGCGATATCGCTATGGCACTGCGCACGCCGACGCAACACGCGGAAGAGATCAAAATTCGATACGCCTGCGCGCTTGCACAGCTCACCGGTCCTGAAGAGACGATCAAAGTTCCCAGCGTTGGTGATCGGCCACCGCGTGACTTGTCTCGCCAATCGTTAGCCGAGGTGGTTGAGCCACGTTATGACGAGCTTTTCACGCTCATTCAGGGCGAAATTCGCCGCTCTGGTTTTGAAGAGCTCATCCCGGCAGGCGTAGTGCTTACGGGTGGTACTTCCAAAATGGAAGGTGTGGTCGAGCTCGCAGAGGAGATTTTTCATATGCCCGTTCGGGTAGGTGCACCGCAGTACACACGCGGCATGCACGACATTATTCGCAACCCGATCTATGCAACAGCGGTAGGCCTGTTGCTGTCGGGTGCAAAAGAACTTCATGAAGGTGCGCAGTTATCTGCGGACCGCCAGAAGTCCAGCAGTTTGCTGGGAGGGTTGCGCAATTGGTTTGGTCGCAACTTCTAAAGTAAGGGGAAGGCCGGGGAACCGGACAATTTCAAACGGGGAGAAAGACTATGTTTGAACTAGTAGATAACGCACCGCAGAACGCGGTAATCAAAGTCATCGGCGTCGGTGGTGGTGGCGGTAACGCTGTCCGTCACATGATTGAACACGATATCGAGGGTGTGGATTTCATCTGCGCTAACACGGACTCGCAGGCACTTGCGGATATCGATTCGCGAACAGTGTTGCAGTTAGGTAATGCCATCACCAAGGGCTTGGGCGCAGGTGCCAATCCTGAGATTGGTCGTGCTGCAGCACTCGAAGATCGCGATCGTATAGCAGAGTCACTCCAGGGTGCTGACATGGTGTTCGTTACTGCAGGTATGGGCGGCGGTACAGGCACGGGCGGTGCTCCGATTGTCGCCGAGGTTGCGCGTGACATGGGGATCCTCACTGTTGCCGTGGTGACTCGTCCCTTCAGCTTTGAGGGTCGCAAGCGCCTTGCTATCGCAGATCAGGGGCTCAAAGAGCTTGAGCAGCATGTTGATTCGTTGATCACGGTTCCCAACGAAAAGCTTCTTGAGGTGATGGGGAAAAACACCAGTCTTCTAGACGCGTTTAAAGAGGCCAACGATGTGCTCTTTGGCGCCGTTCAAGGGATTGCTGATCTCATCATCCGTCCGGGCATGATTAACGTCGACTTTGCCGATGTGAAAACGGTGATGTCAGAAATGGGCGCAGCCATGATGGGTACGGGGACGGCAACTGGCGAGGGGCGTGCCCGCGAAGCGGCAGAACGTGCGATTAACAGCCCACTGCTAGATGATATTGATCTGAGTGGTGCTAAGGGGCTGTTGGTGAACATCACCGCTGGACTCGACCTGTCTCTCGGGGAGTTCTCAGAAGTGGGTGAGGCGATTGAGGAAATTGCCTGCGATGACGCCACGGTGGTTGTCGGTACCGTGATCGATCCAACAGTGAGCGATGAGCTGAAAGTGACGGTTGTAGCCACGGGTCTCGGTGTTGAACAGAGCCGTCCGGTCCTTAAAAAGGTCGAGCCTACCGCACCCATGCGCGCAGCAACATCGACTTCGCCCGCCTATGAAGGGTATGATCTGCCCCCTGCGAAACGCCAGCGTATAGCGGCTGGTGGTCAAGCGGTTGCGGTAGAGGAAAACAGCGAGGAAGGATATTTCGATATCCCCGCGTTTTTGCGTCGCCAAGCCGATTAGGTTCACGACTCAAAGATGATGCCAAGAGAGCAGTGCGCTCTCCGAATTTGTGCCCTCTTAAAAAGGCGATGGAATGATACGACAGCGAACATTGCGAAACTCGATTAAGGCGACAGGTGTCGGCTTACACACAGGTGAGAAGGTGTTACTGACACTGTCCCCAGCACCTGTGGATACGGGTATTGTGTTTCGTCGAACCGACCTGAACCCCGTGGCCGAGATCCCCGCTCGCGCCGATCTGGTTGGTGAGACGACGCTGTCGACTTGCCTCATTCACAATGATGCACGCGTATCGACAATTGAGCACCTGCTATCTGCTATGGCTGGCCTCGGCGTCGATAATGCGTATGTTGATGTCACTGCCCCTGAAATCCCGATCATGGATGGCAGTGCTGCACCTTTTGTTTTCTTGCTTCAGTCGGCAGGGGTCATCGAACAGCACGCCGCGAAGAAGTTTATCCGCGTGAAGCGTGAAGTGACTGTGACCGATGGTGACAAGAGCGCAAAATTTGTGCCGCTAGAGGGTTTCAAAATCTCATTTGGTATCGATTTCGATCACCCGGTCTTTAGACACCGGGCGGCGACAACGGAAATTGATTTTTCGACAACGTCATTCGTTCGCGAGATTAGTCGCGCTAGAACCTTTGGCTTTGTTGAAGAAATTGAGTATCTCCGATCTAAGGGACTCGCACGCGGTGGCAGTATGGACAATGCGATCGTGATCGATGATTACAAGGTGCTGAACAACGACGGCCTTCGCTATGAAGATGAGTTCGTTAAGCACAAGGTGCTGGACGCGATTGGTGATCTCTATCTACTCGGCTACAGCCTGATCGGCGAGTACCAAGCGTTCAAGTCAGGTCATGCACTCAACAACTTAGCGCTCCGCACGCTAATAGCGGACAAAGACGCCTGGGAAATGGTCACGTTTGACGATTTGGATGACGCACCAATCTCCTACCAGCAGCCGTTTCTCACCTACGCACCAGCCTAACCCTGAGCGGCGGTCGACCCGTCGCAAGATGACTTTCACCCTACGAGTAACTCTGGCATAGTGGCGCGACTGAAAGTTGCAGTGATTGCCGCGTGAAATTCATTCTTATCAACAACGAAGGACCTTCGAAAACCGTCGAAATTGGACGGTGGACGCGCGTTGTTGTCTCAGCCTTCTTGATTGGCTTGCCAGTATCGTTGGCGGGCTTGAGTTACGAGTTTGGCGTTAAGAAAGGTGTAGCAAAAGCGGAGGCAGCGGAACAGACGCTTGCCGCTGAGGAAGCGCGCGAGCGCGCAGAAGCGCTTGCGGATATGGCCGTTGAAGCCGAGCGTCGTCTTGAGTCGATGACATTGTTACTAGCCGAATTGCAGTCTCGTGTGACACGCCTCGACGCGGTCGGTATGAATCTGACGCAGAGCGCGGGGCTCGAGCCGGGTGAATTTGATTTCAACATGGCACCGGCGCTAGGCGGTCCATTGATGACCTCGCAAGAGGATGCCCGTGAGTTGATTCCCGCTCTCGAAGGCGAGTTGTTTGCGCTCAGCACTGCGCTTGATGACCGTGAAGTGCAACTCGACATCCTCTCGGAGCTGATTCAGGGCGAGCAGGTTCGCGATGATGCGACGCCTGCGGGTAAGCCCATCCTATCTGGCTGGTTGTCCTCGCATTTTGGCTCTCGCATCGATCCATTCAGCGGCAAAAAAGCGTGGCACGAGGGCATGGACTTCGCAGGTCGCGAGGGCGCAAACATTATTGCTGTCGCGAGCGGTGTTGTGAGTTGGAGTGGTGAGCGTTACGGCTATGGAAAAATGGTTGAAGTTGCGCATGGTGATGGCGTTATAACCCGCTATGCTCACAATCAGGAAAATCTTGTCAAAGTCGGCGATATGGTTCGCCGAGGCGACGTTGTTGCCTTAATGGGTAACAGCGGTCGTTCAACGGGTCCGCATGTCCACTTCGAGGTCCACAAAAACGGTCGCCCCGTCGATCCCGCAAGCTACCTCCGCCGAACACCTAACTAAGGTCACTTCTGCACGCTGGTGATGTTCACTGGCAATCTTCGCAGTTCACACTACTGACCTTAACTATTTATTTGGAAACACCATGGCTAATCCGCTGAAGATGATATTCGGCTCGCGCAACGACAGAGTACTGCGCCGAATCAAGAAGACTGTAAAAAAGATTAACGCGCTCGAGGAGAGCATGCAGGCGCTCGATGACGAGGGCTTACGCGCAAAGGCGCAAGAGTTCAAAGAACGCTTTCAACAGGGCGAGTCACTCGATGCACTGCTGCCTGAGGCCTTCGCAGTTGTCCGCGAGGGCGGTGTCCGTGCGATGGGTATGCGTCACTTCGACGTTCAGTTAATTGGTGGTGTGGTGCTTCACGAAGGCAATGTCGCTGAGATGCGGACGGGGGAAGGTAAGACATTGGTGGCAACACTGCCTGCTTACCTCAACGCACTCTCTGGCAATAGCGTTCACTTGATTACGGTGAACGACTATCTCGCGTCTCGAGACGCAGCCTGGATGGGTAAACTCTACAATTTCCTTGGGCTTGAGGTCGGCGTTATCCGTGCCGGTCAAACTCAGGAAGAAAAGCGTGTGGCGTACGCAGCTGACATCGTCTACGGCACCAACAACGAATTTGGCTTTGACTACTTGCGCGACAATATGGCGTTCAGCATGAACGACAAGATGCAGGGTTCACTGGCCTTCGCCATTGTCGATGAGGTTGACTCGATTCTGATCGATGAAGCGCGAACGCCGCTGATTATTTCGGGTGCAGCCGAGGATAGTTCAGAGCTTTATCGCCGGATCAACACGTTGATTCCGAAGTTGTCTGTTCGCACCGATGAAGAAGCAGAAGATGGACACTTTGTCATTGACGAGAAGCAGCGCACCGTCGAGCTCACCGAGGACGGTCACGAACTTATTGAGTCTATGTTGATCGACGAGAACCTGCTGCAGGGCGACGACTCTTTGTACGCATCGAGTAACCTAAATTTGCTGCATCACGTGAACTCAGCGTTGCGTGCACATAATCTTTTCCAGCGTGATGTTGAATACATTGTGCAGGACGGTCAGGTCGTTCTGATTGATGAGCACACGGGTCGAACAATGCCGGGTCGACGTTTGTCTGAAGGTCTCCATCAGGCGATCGAAGCTAAAGAAAACGTCAATATTCATGCCGAAAGCCAGACCATGGCCTCGACCACCTTCCAGAATTATTTCCGTCTCTACGACAAGCTGAGTGGTATGACGGGCACGGCCGATACCGAAGCCTTCGAGTTCCGTCAGATTTATGGCCTCGAGTGTGTGGTCATACCAACCAATATTCCAATGAAGCGCCTCGATATGAACGATCTCGTATTCATGTCACAGGAGGAGAAATTGGAGGCGATCGTCGATGAGACTAAACGCATCATCGAGAAGAAGGCACCGGTTCTGGTCGGTACCGCTTCAGTCGAAACCTCTGAAGAGCTCTCGGCTTACTTCAAGAAGGCGGGTATTGACCACAAAGTACTGAATGCGAAATACCACGAGCAGGAAGCTGAGATTATCGCGCAAGCGGGTCGTCCCGGCGTGGTTACCATTGCGACCAATATGGCCGGCCGGGGAACCGATATTGTGCTTGGCGGCAACCTGGATGCTGAGATTGCGACCCTCGATAACGAAGTTGAGCGTGACGCAGCGCGCACGGCTTGGGAAGAAAGACATCAAGCGGTGCTCGACGCGGGCGGCCTCCACATTTTGGGCACTGAGCGTCACGAATCTCGTCGAATCGATAACCAGCTGCGTGGTCGGGCGGGACGTCAGGGTGACCCCGGGGCCTCTCGCTTCTATATCTCGCTCGAAGATAATCTCATGCGCATCTTTATGGGCAATATGGCCGGCATCATGCAGAAGGTCGGCATGGAGCGCGGTGAGGCCATCGAGAGCGGTATGGTTACTAAATCGATTGAGCGTGCTCAGCGTAAGGTAGAGGGCCGTAACTTCGATATTCGTAAGCAGCTCCTCGAGTACGATGATGTTGCTAACGATCAGCGGCAAATCATCTACAAGCAGCGCGATCAGCTTTTGGACGGTGAAGACGTCGCAGAGATGATCACGAATATCCGTGCAGACGTGGTACACGAGGGAATCGATCGTTTCATTCCCCCTATGAGCGTGGAGGAGCAGTGGGATATCGAAGGCGTCGAACGCCACTTGAAGGCTGATTTTGCGATCGAGTTGCCCGTATCGACGTGGCTATCGGAAGACACTAATTTGCACGAAGAGACTTTGCGCGAGCGCATTATCGACGCAGTTCAGGGTGCTTATGATGAGAAGGGCGCCATGGTTGGCGACGCGATGCGGCAGATCGAGAAGCAGGTCATGTTGCAAGTACTCGATAGCCTGTGGAAAGAGCATCTCCAGACGATGGACCAATTGCGTCAAGGTATTCACTTGCGTGCCTACGCAAACAAAAACCCCAAGCAGGAATACAAGCGTGAGGCTTTTGAGCTTTTCCAGTCCCTGCTTGAACGACTCAAAGGTGATGTGATTCGTATTCTCAGCCACTTGCAGATTCAGCGTAAGGACGAGGCTGAAGAGATCGAGCGTCGGCGGCGTGAGGAAGCTGCGCGCCAGCAGCTCGCTTTCCAACACGCTCAAGCATCGGCATTGCCTGACGCTGACACGCAAGGCGAAGCCGGAGCGGCTGAAGGACAACCGCCATTGCCGCGCGCGCCTCAATCCCCAGTGGCACAGGTGGTCCGCGACGAGCCTAAAGTCGGGCGAAACGATCCATGTCCTTGTGGCAGCGGTAAAAAGTACAAACAGTGTTGCGGAGCACTTAGCTGAGTATGAGCGAGCTATCTATCCCGGGCATTCGGCTCGGGGTTGCGCAAGCGGGGATCAAATACGCGGACCGAGACGACCTGACGATTATAGAAATCGCAGGGGGTAGCTCGACCGCGGCCGTATTCACCCAAAATGCTTTCAGAGCAGCGCCTGTTCTCGTGGCCGAGCGCAATAACGTCGAAGCTGATGCACGTTACATTCTGATTAACTCTGGTAATGCAAACGCAGGAACCGGCGCGCTGGGAATGGCGACCTGTGAGCGGAGTTGCGAAGCCCTGGCAAACGCCACGCAAACTGACTCAGTCCAAGTCCTGCCTTTCTCTACCGGTGTCATTGGCGAGGTGCTTCCGGTGGAAAAGCTTGAGTCTGCTTTGCCCGCCGCGATTAGTGATCTTAGTGCTGCAAACTGGGAACGCGCGTCGAAAGCAATCATGACGACGGACACGGTTCCCAAACTGCGCAGCAAAGTTGTGACCTTGGAAGATGGCAGGTCGTGTCAGCTTGTCGGCATGAGTAAGGGGTCGGGGATGATTCAGCCGAATATGGCGACGATGCTCGGCTTCATTGCGACTGATGCGTCGATACCCCGTGAGATGCTGGATGGCATGTTACGGACCGCCGTAAACGTAAGTTTCAACCGGATTACGGTCGATGGCGACACCAGCACCAACGATGCAGTGACGCTGACGGCAACAGGGCAGTCGGATCTTGTGATCACACCAACCGATAGAGCAGCCGCACTGGCGTTTCAGGCTGCGCTGACTGAACTGGCGACCGAACTTGCACAAGATATTGTCCGTGACGGTGAGGGGGCGACGAAATTCGTCGAGATCACCGTCTCTAGCGCCAGTAGCGAGGCTGAAGCAGACCAAGTGGCACGTACGGTGGCGCATTCGCCCTTGGTAAAAACCGCACTATTTGCTTCAGATCCAAACTGGGGGCGCATACTTGCCGCAGTCGGTCGAGCAGGCGTCAGTGAGCTCGATGTTGAAGCAGTATCGCTGTCGCTTAACGGCGTTCTGATCGCCGAAAAAGGTGCGCGAGCTGAGAGTTACACTGAAGAAGCGGGTGTTGCTGCTATGGCGCCTGAAGACTTGGTCGTTACGATCGACCTTGGTCGAGGCAATAAGTCAGCGACGTTGTGGACCACCGATTTTTCTTACGACTACGTCAAAATCAACGCCGAGTACCGTACCTAATGCCCAGTGTGATACACGTCGCTGTTGGTGTGCTGATTGATGAAACCGACTGTGTTCTCCTTGCCAGACGTCAGAAAGGAACACACCTCGAGGGTTGCTGGGAATTTCCTGGTGGAAAGGTTGAGGCAGGCGAGACTGTCGAGGCTGCTCTGGCGCGCGAGTTAAGCGAAGAGTTGGGGGTTGAAGTCGGCGAGACCTCATCCTTGATGACCGTGAGCCACGATTACGGCGAAAAGCAGGTGCTTCTGGATGTCCATCGTGTGCTCTCGTGGACTGGTGAACCCCACGGTGCAGAAGGGCAGCCGATCGCTTGGGTCTCAGAGGATGCGCTCGATGACTACAAAATTCCCGAGGCGAATGTGGAGATCATGGTTCGGGTAAAGTCTGTGCTTGCTTCCGTCTGAGTCCGCGCAGGCGCTTGCCCTGCGTCTTAGATGAACAGCTTGACTTTAACTTGTGCCTAGCGGAGCGCTTGTTCAGACTTGAGCTCCTAGCTCCTAGCTCCTAGCTCCTAGCTCCTAGCTCCTAGCTCCTAGCTCCTAGCTCCTAGCTCCTAGCTCCTAGCTCCTAGCTCCTAGCTCCTAGCTCCTAGCTCCTAGCTCCTAGTTCTCAGTTTTTAGTGCCCAGCACTCAGTTGTAAGGCCCCGGTTCGAGGATGTCAGTTTGTTAAGCCCTGCGAATGAGGAAACAACTAGCATCGCATCTGGAGTTCGTATGTCCATTGGGCCAAACCTACCTCAAGCGCCTGCGCGCGCGAGAAGGTCTTGGTGTAAATCATCAACGCGGGCGTAGAGTTCTTCAAGCGTACCGTCGTTGCTTATCGACGTATCTGCGCGCGATAGCCGTGTTCCGCGGTCGAGTTGCGCCGCCATAATCGACTTTACGAGCTGCTCGCTGTTGCCATCGCGCGCCATTGTTCGGCTGAGCTGCACTGACTCAGGCACGTCGACTACAACCACATAGTTAGCAAAACTGTTTTGACCAGACTCTAAAAGTAAAGGGGAGGCGAGAACAACGTACGGCGAACTTGCTTCATTTAGTTGTCGCGCGATCTCCTCGCGGATCCGGGGGTGAGTAATACCTTCGAGCACTTTTCTCTCATTGGGATTATCAAACACCACTTTTCGGAGGGCCGCTCTATCTAGGCTACCGTCGGGAAGGAGTATGTTGCTGCCAAAATGTTCGGCGATCGCCGCCAGTCCAGAGGTGCTAGGCTCTACCACAACGCGGGCCACTTTATCGGCGTCAACGACGACGATACCTTTTGTTTCTAGATAGTCTGTTACCGCAGATTTGCCACTGCCGATGCCGCCGGTGATACCCACTACGTATCGCTGAGTGCTCATATCAAAGTGTTCCTGCAATCCAGCCCATCAAAACGTCAGGATAGAAAAGATGAATAAGTCCTGCACCCGCCAAAAAAGGGCCAAAGGGCATAGGTGTCTCACGGTCCTGACGTCTCATCACAATCAGCGCAATTCCAACAACAGCGCCGACGAGCGATGACAAAAGCACAATGGTGGGTAGTGCGCTCAAGCCAAACCACG
>CBFHQN010000006.1:0-39670 GCA_965657765.1 Luminiphilus sp.
GCCTGTACTGCGGGAATCAGTTTGCTCGCCAGGAGCTGACTCGCGACCACGTTGTGCCCGCGTCCCGTGGCGGTAAGAACGAGTGGAAAAACGTTGTCGCCGCCTGCAAACGATGTAACTGGCTAAAAGACTGCCGCACACCGGAGGAAGCCGGCATGCCCCTGCTCGCAGTCCCCTTCCGGCCTAATGCATACGAGTGGCATTTCCTAGCGAAAGATAGAGTGCTCGCAGATCAGATGGAGTACTTATCCACACAGTTCCGAGCGGATCGACAGTGGGCCCACTGACACGATACAACGCCTAACGACGCGATACGAAGAAGGCCGAGTTACGCAGCATCAAGTCCTTTGTGCACCGTGCTTTACAGCTCGCCCGCGTGTTAACCGGTCACCCTGCTTGCTACTCAACCTACTCGGTAGTACCGCTGCGGCAGCATGGGAAGCGCAACCACCTCAAGCTCGACAAACTTGCCACGCAGATCGGCTTTTAACTGAGAGCCTTTTACAGAAGCACTTGGATGTACGTACGCCATCGCGATTGGCCCGCCCACGCTGGCGCCGAATGCATCAGAACAAATGCTTCCAACCTCGTCGCCCGCTTGGTTCAACAGCACTTGCCCTGCTCGAACAGGTCGACGTCCGAGCACTTTTAGACCGACTCGGACGCGCTGCGTGCCATCGCGCATTTGCTGATCGAGCACGTCCGCACCAGGATACCCACCCGCGCGTTCACCGCCCTCACGCCTCGAAGGCGCAATCGCCCATTTGAGCCCCGCTTCTATCGGGGTTATCTCCTCGGATAACTCGTGACCGTGCAAACAAAGGCCCACTTCAAGCCTAAGCGAATCGCGGGCACCAAGCCCGATCGGCGCAACCTCAGCTTCCAGCAATAAAAGTTCGGCCAGACGCGTGGCACTCGCTCCGTCCACAGAAATCTCGAAGCCATCCTCGCCGGTGTAACCCGAGCAAGTGACAAAACAGTCGATATCTTTGAGGTGGCAGTGTCTCGCGCCCATGAAGCCCAGAGATTTAATATCGTCCGCAAATCGAGTTAGCACTTTCCTTGCATCAGGGCCCTGTAAGGCCAGCAAGGCCTTGTCGTCCATCAACTCAAAATTTAGCTCAGGGAGTGTCTCGCGAAGATACGCCAAATCACTGTGTTTATTGGCTGCGTTCAATACGAGAAAAAACCGCTCTTGATCCAGCTTGGTAACGATAAGATCATCACGTACACCACCCTCGCTGTTCGTCAACAAAGCATAGGTACTCCTCATCGGTTCCAACTTCGAGAGATCAGCTGGCGTAACCCGCTCTAACGATTGAGCTACATCAAGGCCCGTTACCATCACCTGTCCCATATGCGAAACATCAAAAAGTCCTGCTTTTGAGCGCGTGTGATGATGTTCTGCGATAATGCCGTCTTGGTAACTGATTGGCATCGTATACCCCGCAAACGGCACCATTTTTGCGCCAAGACCTCGGTGCAAATTTGTTAGGGGTGTTTCAAGCGACATTGACGCCTCCTAAAGTTTAAACTCCGAACGCCGCACGACTGACTCTCAGTTGGCGCCGTAAAACCGAAAAGCAGAGTATGAAGGACATTCCCATAATGAGTCACTCGACACGCATAATCAGTTTAATCGGGATGCCTGGAAGTGGAAAAAGTACGGTCGGCGTTCTCCTAGCAAAGCGTCTAGGCTTGTCTTTCGTTGACACTGACTTGTTAATTCAGGAGCAAGAGCAAGCGACACTCGCTGAAATTATTGCTGCAAAGGGACACGAGGCCCTGCGGGACATCGAAGAACAAGTCCTACTTGATATGGATATTTATCCGGCAATCATCTCCACCGGAGGATCAGTGGTTTACAGCGACGCCATCATGAAGAGACTCGTTGGCGCATCGACTGTCGTGTATCTCAGAGCACAGCTTGAAACCGTGGACTATCGAATTTCACTGGCTCCCGACCGCGGCATCGCGTCTCCGGGCAACCACACGCTCGACGATGTATACAACGAGCGCGTGCCGCTTTACGAACAATACGCACACGTTACCGTCGATGTGGATACAAATGCTCCAGAGGTGATTGCTGGACACATCCAATCCTTACTGGACACACTCTAAACTCACGCGGACACGTCCATCGGTAATTGCAACGTATTTGGCTCGTGGGTGATTGAACACAAAACCAATTAGCCTCAAGCCCTCCACTTGAAAGCGGGCTTTTGGCACAGCTATTGCAATGTCTATACAACTCCCGCCTTTCAACACGGACGTTGAATGACTACAGGGATGTAGTGGCGGGAGCGCCCAACCAACGTCTGGCCGAGGCAACAAAAGACCCGCTAAAAAAGAGTAAACACCAGTACCAAAAATGCTTGCCAAAAGACCAAAGTAGGCAGAAAGTCGCGGTAACAAACGGATGTATTAATAGTTGTACCTTTGGCTCTTCTGGAGGTGGATATGCAGCTAAACGCTGACAACCGTGGCCCCATAGACTCAGATGACATCGACGACATAACACTCGATGATTCTGACAACATCGAACTCGACGCTGTTCCAATGACCGATACCGTGACAGCGACACCTCAGGAGCTCTTGGCGCGGCGTCGACGCGCCGAGGATATGCTCGAAGCAAGGAGGCTGAGGGAAGAGCTTGGTGATGATGACTTTAGCTTCTAGTCTTTTATAACGCTTTATTCACTAGCGCTTGATCGACGTTGGCTTCTTGGCGCCAAGAAACCACGTTTCGCTCAATCACGAAGAACGCAAATAGCCATAAGACCGCATCCCAAAAATCGAGAAAGTCATCCTCGAAACCCCAATAGACGGCCGCCGCAAATAAGATGAAATAGAGTAGACCTTTTGCCGGATTGATAACTGACGATCCGATAAGCAGCTGTCGAGAGGACGCCAGCACAGCACGCACTTCGACCTCCAATACAATAACCACCAAGATCCACGCAGCCGCGTTAATAAAATCGACCGCCGCCAACAACACAGCACGTTGATAAGACTCAGGAGAGGTAACAACCCGCTCGTAGTTAGTCAGCGCGAGCCACTGACCGCCCTCGCAAGGGTTTGTAGCCAGCGGCTCGAATTTGTCTAGATTAATGAGCACTGACCAAGAACTATCAATGTCAGTACAGTTGGCAGTGGTAATCGCGTATGTCCCCAATAAACCCACAAACTCAGCAAAATAGCCCCAACAAGCCACCGAAATGGTTGCCAAACATAGAAGCCTGGCGAGATGGATCAGCTGCCCTGTTCGACCGCGAAGCGTGTTGTCAGAGAGCACATAAGTTTCCAGCTCAAAGAAGATCAACAGTGCCAACCAAGCGGCTGTGTCGATAGTGGTGGAAAAAATCTGAAAAAAGCTCGCAAAGCCAGTGACCGACGTATTGAGTGCCCCCGCCGAATCAATCTCTTCGATCAGGAACAGAAACACATTGGCCAACAGCGCCAAGTAAACTGCGTACTTTAGAAATTGGTATGCGGTAGAGCCGCCCGTCTTAGTGATCGTAGTCATGCTTTATTAGAATTGCCTAGGCTCAGACCTGCAGCAGCAAATGCTCGCGCTCCCAGGAGCTAATGACACGGTTGAACTCTTCAAACTCATCAAGCTTGACTGCCGCGTAAGCGCGCAGGAATAAATCACCCATTACGCGTGCAAGCTCCTCATTGCCGTTGAGTCGGCGGACAGCCTCTTCGAGCGATCGTGCCACCTCGACATTCTCATCGTTGGCCGTGCCTTGGTGAGGCGCAGTGGGCTGCAATTTATTCTCCAAACCAAGCAGGCCACTTGCCAGCGACGCTGCGATAGCGAGGTATGGATTCGCATCAGCACCTGGGAATCGATTCTCGACACGTCGGTTGTCAGGCGTGCTATCCGGAACCCTGAAGGCTGTTGTCCGGTTGTCATACCCCCAACTCAAATTGATGGGTGCCGAGATATCCGGCGCAAGTCGTCGATAGGAATTGACGTTTGGCGCATAAAAACTGATGAGATCGGGCGTGTATCGCTGCAGACCCGCTATGTAATGCATAAGCTCTGGCGTCGGTTCGTTGTCCGCGCTGTTGAAGATATTTTTCCCAGTATCCAGCGAGAGAATACTTTGATGAATGTGTAGCGCTGACCCCGGCTCTTTTTGCATAGGCTTGGCCATGAAGGTGGCGTACATATTGTGCCGCTGCGCGGTTTCACGAACGGTGCGCTTAAATACGAAGACCTGATCCGCCATATCCAAAGGGTCGCCGTGATTGAAGTTAATCTCCAATTGCGCAGCACCATTCTCGTGAATCAAGGTATCGACACTCAGGGCCTGCTCGTCGGCAAAATCGTACATGTCCTCAACAAAGTCTTCGAACTCAGCAACGGCGTCGATACTGAACGACATTCGCGCCACTTCTCTGCGGCCTGAGCGGCCCTTTGGCGGCATTAACTCGTAGTCGGGATCGGTGTTCTTGTGAACAAGAAAGAACTCCACCTCTGGAGCGACCTCAGCCCGCAGCCCGGCCTGCTCATAAAGCGCAAGAACATGCTTGAGTACGTTGCGGGAGGCTAATGGGTGAGGCTCACCTGATGTCTTATAACAATCAGCGATAATTTGCGCAGTGGGCTCGCGAGCCCAAGGAACCTTTCTCAGAGTTGACGGATCGGCAACCAATAACATATCGGTGTCGGTAGGCTCGACAAAATCCCAGTGATCATCGGTGTACTCGCCAGTCACGGTTTGCACCATGATCGACTCAGGCAGCTTTAGGTCAGATTGAGAAAGGAACTGGTGAGCGGGAATAAACTTTCCACGAGCGTTTCCCGTCATGTCGGGAACGAGACACTCCACCTCTGAAATATTGTTTTCCTCAAGCCATTGCCTAATTTCATGGTCGTGCTGATTTAGTTGCCCGGCGCCCGGCTCAACCTCAGGAATGTAAACAATAGTGGGATTTTCCTCGGGTAGCTCCCTCGACTCGCTCATAAAACCTTCGTGCTGCTTCGATACCCGCAGTATGGTGTGGCGCCAGACGGCTCGCAAGCGTCATACTTACACCCATGACGTTAATTACACCCGAATATCCCAATAGTTGGTACCGCGCATCGGCCACGCTACTACCCGAGCAAAGCAGCCTTCAAGGCGACGTTTTAGCAGATGTCTGCGTCATTGGTGCGGGCTATACGGGGCTGTCGGCGGCGCTCCACCTAGCCAAGGCAGGCAAGCAGGTCGTCATTTTAGAGGCGTCGCGAGTCGGCTGGGGAGCATCGGGGCGCAATGGTGGTCATGTCGGCACTGGGCAACGCGCCGATCAATTCGCACTCGAGAAGTGGTACGGCCAAGACAGAGCTAGAGAGCTTTGGCGACTGGGCCTGGATGCGGTTGACTTAGTCGACTCGCTAATAAAAGAACACAGCATCGATTGTGAGCTCGGTAGAGGCAATATTCACTATGCGGCCAAGCCCGGGCATGCAGAAGAACTGCGAGAGGAAATTGAGCACCTGGAGACCACCTATAGTTACCATCAGCTCAAAGGCGTTGAGAAGCCTGACCTTGGCTCCTTAGGTTCGGCGCAAGGTTTTCACTATGCCATGGTTGATGATGGTGCACGGCACTTACATCCGCTCAAATACTGCCTGGGTCTCGCTCGAGCTGCGATGGCAGCCGGTGTCACGATATACGAAAAGAGCAAAGCAACCCGGTTACAGGTAGAGGGTGATGGTGCTGTGATTAAAACGTCGTCTGGGTCAATCCGCGCGGATCGCGTGGTACTCGCCTGCAATGGCTATCTAGAGAAGCTTTACTCGCCAATCGCAAGCAACATCATGCCAATTAATAACTTCATTGTGGCGACCGAGCCGCTTAGCGAAGAGACTGCACGGCAAATTAACCCACTGAATGCGTCTCTATCAGACAGCCTATTTGTCATTAACTATTGGAAGCTCAGTGACGATCGCAGACTCATTTTCGGTGGCGGAGAAACGTATAGCGACAAGTTTCCCTCATCAATCACCGACTTTGTTCGACCCCATCTTCTAGCCGTCTATCCCGAACTCGCCAACACGCGACTCGATTTTGGCTGGGGTGGCACGCTGGCAATCACCCGTAATCGCATGCCCGACATGGGCGTCAAACAAGGTGTCGTTTATTACGCACAGGGTTTTTCTGGTCACGGCGTGCCCACCGCAACGATGGCCGGAAAGCTCATGGCTCTGTCGATCCTCGACAGATGTGAAGATTTTGACCTCATGGCGGGCCTTAAGACAATCTCGTTCCCTGGTGGGCCGTTGCTGCGTCGGCCAAGCCTCGTAGCCGGCATGCTGTTTTACAGTCTGCTTGATAAATTAGGACGCTGATTGACGTTCCACGCAACCCAATTAAGCGTAAGGGTGTGGCTCAACCAAACTCTTTAATGGCTCAACGTCATAAATTCTTCATCAGAGAAATGCGACAAAGGAGTCAAAGCAGCTACCTTTGTGACGATTGAGGCGCTAGTCTAAAATCTATCCCCCGGGGAATATGTTGAGGACATCGCCATGAGTCAGTTTGCAAACAAGCCAAGCGCGCTACTTGTTGTTTCTGATAACTTCCTTGCAAAACAGCTTACGGACTCGCTACATATTCTCGGATACAAGACGGTTCGCGCGCCACTTGCACGCGATTGCTACTCGGCATGGTCGTCACCAGAGCGTTTTTCTATTTGCCTGATCGACCAGCACCTTGCCGACCAACCTGGCCAGGTACTTGCCAAATACCTGGCGGAGAATCGCGCAAAAAATGTCGTGCTGTTCGGGAAACTAGATGACGCAGAGAGCCGCCTAAGCCTTTATCAAGCGGGCGTTTCGCTTTTACTTCGAGAGCCCGATGGAACCGCAGAAATTGTTGCAGCGATCTCTGCAATGGCAACGCCCATGAAGATGCCAGTCACCAAGAAAGCATCAGTGGTTAATTTCCCATCGAAAGCAACCAATGGAAATGTGCCATGGCAGGTAAAAGCGCTGCAACGCGAACTGGTGGCACCAAGCGGCAAAGTCGTTGCGTTAACCCGCAATGAGGTAAAAGTGTGTTTGGCCTTGGCTGATTCATCGAATGAGCCGACAAATAGAGAAGCGCTCACCCGCGCCCTTTACGGACGCTTTGACTCATCAGCTAATCGTGCACTCGATGCGGTAATAAAGCGCCTTCGGCAAAAAATCGTTGCCAACGTCACTGCGGTTGACCCAATCACCACACACTACGGAGAAGGGCACCGGTTTACTGCTCCCATCATAGCCGTCAGCTAACAACAGCCAATTTTGGCTCCGCGTAATCGGCGTCATTAATTTCGATTAACAGCCCCTGATCGCGGCACCACGGCTCGAATCCAATAGCGTCTTTCCAGTGCTCATTCTCCCTAATGTTATCGCCGTTTCTGAAGTCTGATTTTAGAAGCACTGCAACATCCAACGCAGTGCCAGCGGTATTAGAACTCACGTTGCTATTAGGTAAAGTCACGATTACCTCCAGAACAAAAACCAGACCAAAAAGCTGAGTCGTTTGCTGCCCGCGCGGACTCGAATAATACAAGAGTATATGGACCGCTTTTGTGACTGGCGACAGCGACCCTTCCATGTGTGAGAGCACTTTTGATTTTACAGCTCTTACTTTCGCGCCACTTAATTTCGCAGCACTTTGTATTGCGTGCGCTAATTGCTTCATGTGGTTTTTGATCGTTAGACTTGAACACGACAGGACCCTCCTCCCTTATTCTCTAGCTCACTTGAGCCTTTAATCTAACAAGCGATACGCACTGCGCCTCTCTTTATTTGCATTTTAATTTGCAAAATGCGAGATATATCTCAAATTGAAAATTAGGCGTAGATAAATCGAATCAAGTGCTCTTGGCCTGCGCCCGATCGGAGCCGCTTACTCGCCAGTTCAGCCCCCAAGCCAGAGAGAATTCTATTCAACGCTGCAACGGCTATATGATCGTCGTCATCCTCAGCAGACCAGCTGATGCCGGTGTCACGGCATCGCACGCGGAGTTCCGGCTGCCCTTGCATGGATGTTTCTGCCCAAACAGAGAGTTCGATAAACCCACCATCGGTAAAGCTTTGTGACGCATTAATCAGAGCCAGCATTGCCGATTCGACCCAATATTGAGAGCCGGGAAGCGTTTCAGGTAATTCATCGTCCGCCAATAAACGACACTCGATACCCTCATCATCAGCAATCCGCATCAACTCTCGTCGGATGCTTTGGCACAGCTGTTTGGTATCAATATCACCATCCCGCGCCCGCGCCTGCAGATCCTCCCGTCCATCGGCTTCCGCCATGATCTGCGCATCTAGACTCAACCGAAGCTGCCCAATCTCAGACAACGCAATATTGAGATACCGACGCTCCTCAGTGTCGATGCCATCAGCACCCTTGACACGTCTGGCGAGAGCGCTCACCTGATCAAGGTTATCGATCACCATGGTGTGCAAGGCTGTTGTGAGCTCATCCTTACTGTCGAGCGACCCACGGTAGGCTCGCAACTCACGCTCCGACTCACTTAGGCGGCGCCTAAAAAATACAGCGATTGCCCAGGCAAGTGCACTAGCAACAAGCGTAACCAGTAGTTCGGTATAGGCAAAGGGCGGACGCCCCCCCTCGAACTCCCGAATGTAGGCTTCGGTTGGCGTCAGATACAATACTGATCCGAACTTCTCAGAAACCACGGAGCCTGATAAATCCATACCTGCTACAGGGCACGGCTTTTCACCGACACCTGCCGAATAGACCATCATGCAGTTATTTGACCCGGGCTCAAAATGATATGACTTGAGTTTCGGGATAGGCCCAAGCTCACGCAAAAATGCATCGACAGCTCGCTGAATATCAACAATATTTGCCCTAACGATAAAAACCAACTGCTCGTCGAGATTGGGAATAGCCAACAATATTCTTCTTACGGCGAGGGCACCCTCTGACGTATACGACAAGTCGTTATCTGTAGAGGCCCGATAGGCAATTTGATCGGTAAAAGGCGGGGTCAATCCCACGTCGAAGCCCGCAAGCATCGGATGGCCCGATATTTCTCTACCAACCAGCTCGGACCGGGGGAAAGCATACTTCACATACACATTAGCGCCCTCTGCCACAGAGCCAACAATGAGATGGATGTGCTGCGACGACAGTCGCTCGCCGTAGGAGTTAATCAAGGTCTCCGTCGCTGAGTCATTAAGGATATCGACGCCTGCAAAAGAGCGAGTGCTCATCAGCGAGATCAATTCATTGAAATCCTGTTCCGCCGTTTCAATGGCAAAGTTACGGACTATTATTCTAAGCGACGCGTCTGCCTCCAGGCGTTCTTGAAAACGCGCGTCGTAGAGCGTCCTCGCTCTGTCATTAGCCGCATCCACCGAAATAAGCCCGACCACCAGCGCAACGACTGGCAGCAAAAAGACCGCATTGGATGGTAATTGCTTAAGGAAATTCATAGGTGGTATTTGTCTTCGATAACGACTGTGACTCACGCCTGTTAATATAAAAACGCTATGTACAGAATATAGACTTTACCGAGTTCGACAACGTAAGGAGAGCGCATGGCGTTTAAATGGCTCACAAGACTCGTCCCCAAAGCCTCAGAGGCGGCTGAGAACTCAGACAACCTCAGTCGCGCCATCGCAGTCCTCATGTTGGAAGTGGCTCAAAGTGACTTCAAAGAAACCGAGGAAGAGACAAACAGTCTGTTAGCAGCATTGGCGAAATACATTGGCGAGGATTCGCATATCTCACAAGATTTGCTAGCCTCCGCTCGTGATGACAGAGCTAACTCCGCAGGGCTATACGAGTTCACCCGCCTTGCCTGCACGGAAATGAGTTTAGCGGACCGGTGTACGCTCATCGAACAGCTGTGGGGCATTGCCTACGCCGATGGTGTTATCGACAAATACGAAGAGGCTGCGATACGCAAAGTCGCCGAGCTGTTATACGTACCACATCAAGACTTCATCAAGGCAAAGCTAGCCGCCGCAAGCGCCGTGAGCGAAACCCCCTAACCGCGCAAATCACATGCAATCGAGCGCCATCTTTTCTGACTGCGGTCACTATCGATACCTTCTCAGCCGCCGCTGGGGGGAGGGTGGGGATTGTGTTTTCGTCGGACTAAACCCCTCAACGGCTGACAGCGCAAAGAATGACGCAACCGTCCGAAAGTGCATGTACTTTGCGCGCTCTTGGGGATTCGCCGGCATATCCTTGGTTAATTTATACGCGCGCAGATGTCGATATCCTCAGGCACTCGCAACAAGCGATGACGCGGTGGGGCCTGATAACGATTTGTGGTTAGCGAGGATAATTAACGGTGCGCCTCGCGCAATCGCAATGTGGGGGAATCACGGCGTCCGTACTTATGGTGACGGCATACGCAGAGATGTCCTTGTGATGAAGTGGCGTGATGAGTGGCAATGTTTCGGCCAAACAAAATTGGGAGCACCCAAACACCCTCTATACCTTCCAAAAGCAACCCCACTTCAGGCCTTTCCGCTATAAACTCTGAGCTCGGTTAAGCGGGGGAGCTCAAAGGATATGACAGGAACCAATTTGAGTTGCGAAAAAAATGGGCTCCTGCGATACAAGGTGCAGCCTAGAACCATGTACGAGCTCGACTTTTGCTGCCATATTCTCGCATAAGCTCGGATAGGAACTGCGGGAATATCGGGAGAAGAAAGGGTAATAGACCTTTGAAATCAATTCGAAAAGATCGAGAGAAAAGGAGATAAAGCAATGACCTACAAATTTATTACCCTCGAAACCACAGAAAGCGTTAGCGTCCTTACGCTGAATAGACCCGAGGCGAACAATGCATTAAGTCGCACGCTCACTCTCGAACTAATCGACGCGATAACGACGGCAGATGCCGCTCAAGAGACGTCTGTCATTATCATCACGGGCGCAGGCAAGGCCTTCTGCGCCGGGGTAGACTTAGCAGAGCTAAATGATGACAGCAGTGCGTTAACCGACGAGGGACTGGGGACAGAGTCGCCGCTATCGGTAGCAATGCGTAGCTGTAAAAAACCTATCATTGGCGCGGTTAATGGCGCCGCTGTCACAGGTGGATTCGAGCTCGCCCTGGGGTGCGACTTTTTATACGCAAGCGAGCACGCGCGATTCGCTGATACACATGTTCGTGTCGGTATATTGCCTGGATGGGGACTATCGCAAAAGCTCTCGCGTCTCATTGGTCTAGGTAGGGCCAAAGAGCTGAGCCTCTCGGGTAATTTCGTCTCTGCTCAAGACGCTTTCCGCTTGGGGCTGGTCAACAAAGTCTGCCTAGCAGACGAACTGATGACAGAGACGATTGCCATAGCGAGGCAAATTTCCGAATCAGAAGCCGAAATGGTCACGGCTTACAAGGCGCTTATTAATGATGGCTATGACAGCCCGTTTGGCGAGGCGCTAAAGCTAGAGGACGAGCGCTCAACACGCTGGGCGCAAGACGTGGACTACAGCGTTATGGCTTAGCGTCTCGCACAACTGCGCTCGAGAGCAAGTAAGCAACGCTAACGCAGAACAAAGACCATCAAAAAAATGATGATGAGAGCTATCAGTTCTAGCCTTAGATAACGATCCAGCCATTTACGCCACCATTTACGCCACATAGTTGGGAGCTCTCGCCTTGCTTGTTTTAAGGTCCGGTGTACTTGGAGGATGGCGAATTGGGGCAAAAATGCAACGCTGGGCGCCCATGAATGCTTGCCAAGCTATAATGCGACTGCGATAACGAATACACCTCCTATAGATCTATTAAGCAAACTACCCATGAGCAATCAAAACAGCCAGCCTCGCCCACTCCCCTGCCGAGGTTGTACCGAACAGTGCCCGAATAGGGAAAAATGCCTCGGCGCGCCCTGGCGAAAAGACATGCAGGAAGGTGGTGATGTACGACTTGCCGCGAATCCTCCGACCAGCAAAACCCCATAGCAGCGCCATTTTTTTGACGATTTTGTCGTTATTGACATGATTGGTCCAATCCAATAACGTCCGAGTGATAGTAGGTGGGCTCAGCGCAGGCAACAGCGCGCGCCAGGAAAACAAAACTTTAAGAAGGTGCTCGTATAAGCACCCAGAATGGCCAGAGATGATCTACGTAATCGCCCAAATAATCTGTTTTTCCTATGCGGCAGTGTTGATCGGCCTTTACACGCTCGTTGCGGCAACAGGCCAGCTCGACCCCTCTTTTAATTCAGCAGAGACGCTACTTCAGGACCTGACGGCAATCCGCATTTGGATCGTTATTGGTGGACTTGCTGTTTACAGCTGGCTGCTAGCGAGCAAAGCTCCCACAGCCATGACATTAGCCGTGCTCTCTGCGCTGGCCTGGGTAATGTTTATCGAGGACTATATGGTGCTCGACTCTGTGCTCTTTGTGGCAGAACACCCGCTGGCACAAGCCGCAGTCATTATGCGCCCGCTGTTCTTAGTAGGACTGACTTATATTTGCTTCAAGCACTTTGAGTCGGAGGTGACGTGATGCACAAAGATCCCAATAATAAATCCGATAGCGATCTCGCACCCTCACAAGAAGAGTTGGATGCATTGTTGCGGGATATGCCCGTTTTTGGCCTCCAAGGTGTGCGCCGAACGCTCGAGCAAAAATCCAAGCTTTTCAAAAACGCCTGGCTGCTCTTGATGTTCCTGACTATCACTTACCTCATGGGTTGGTTTTCTGGGCTTCTACAGCCCTTCATGACGGCGGGTGTAACAGGTGAATATGCCGATTATCAAATCCACCAAATACGTTTTCTAATGGCGTTTGTATTGATCACAATCGGTACGATTGCGATCAACTTCAACTGGCAGCTCGAGCGCGTGTTTACGGTGATCGTGTGGGTGCAAACTTACTTCATTTTCAGTGGCGTTATTCGGCAGTGGCGAACACTCGAGGACGATAGACTATTCGTGATTGGAGCCTATTCACTTAACTTGCTGGTGCTTCTGGGGTTGATGCTTGTTTTGATCTTCGAAGAACGGCGCCTCAAACGGGGATGAGCACTACAAAGAGTTTTTGTCTCGTATGACTTAAGCGAACGCCGGCAACAAACGGTCAAGGCGCGACGATTAGAGCCTCGTCGCTAACTCGCCGTACTTAACAGCCGGACATACCGCCAGTATCGGTATTTGCGATCAGTACACGCCCGCCATTCGCGCGAGCAACTGGCTCAACAGAGAGAAGCCTGTCACTACCGAGATCAACAGCACGACTAGCAGAATCGGACGAAAGGGCTTTTTGTCGGTGGAGTTCACACCTGTCGAAACAAAGTGATCAACCCGAGCCTGATCTTCAGGTGACAAAACTGGGTCGCTCTTATCCGAATCCTTTCCTACTTCGTCGCTCATTTTTTTATCCAAGGTACGGCGCCATCACTATTACAGGTGCTGGCATAAAGATTTTGGGAACTGAAACGTCCATACCCCTGAGAAATAGAAAAACTCAGTTGGAGCTCACAGTCACAGACGGAGATACAGTTTAACAGGTCATCGAACATCATTAGACACCGCTGAGCATTACTCAGCCTTACGAATATAGGACAGTGACTTGGAACGCTCTCAATGATTTCGTCGCCATGCAATCCAGTCTTGTCCGCTCATACGGCATCAAGATATTAACGACTGTCCTACACCCACGCTGTGCATTGTGCGACGAGCATCATCGTCTGCCTGACAGGCTATGTTTCGCGTGCAAGATCTCTATCGCATCTGCCGAGCGAGAGGGTTTCGCTGGCGGTTTGAGCGGGAGCAGTGTTGCTCTGTCTCAGCGATCGGGGTTAGCCAATAGAACGCTCTCAAGACACACCGAACAACAACGCCAAAGCAAAGACTTAGGCGCGCTCGACACGGTGGTCTCAGCCTTTAATTATCAAGGCGCTGTGCCTGACCTCATCACCCGCTGGAAGTATCAAGGAATGATAGAACTCACCGATTACATCGCTAAACTTGTTGCTGAGCTTACTATAAGGGGAAAGCTCTCGATGCCTGATCACAATCTCGTCACAGTGATACCGAGTCATTGGCAGCGGCGGCTCACCAGAGGCTTCGATCCGGTCTGGCTGCTAGCTAATGCACTGGCCAAAAAAGGTGTAGTCGACAGACCGCTATCCACGCTCAAAGCCTCGAAAAGGACGCCCTACCAGCACTTAAAACGCCTCGATGAGCGGCACATCAGCTCAGATCATTTCCAAGCGAAAGAAAGTGTGTTCGGCAAAAAGATTCTTCTTCTCGACGATGTGGTAACCAGTGGTTCAACCCTGAATGCGGCTGCGGCCGCATTGAGAAGCGCTGGTGCGCAGTCGATCAGTGGATTCACTGTCGCGCTCGCGAAAACCACATCTATTGCTCCCGACGAAATCGCGGAAAAATAGCACTCAGCAGCCATCGCCAAGTTGTGTTCTCTGCCAGAAGAGTTTCATCGAGCGAACGGAAATACGCCATGGTTTCAGCCGGGTCACGAAACATATCTTCACGGGTATACCTCTCCACCGACTCGTCGAGCTCGCGCACGATGACCGCAGGGTTGCCTGCGACGATAACATTCGCTGGCACGTCCTTGGTGACTACTGAACTGGCCGCAACAATGCTGTTATCACCGATCGTGACACCCTTAAGAACAGTAGAGCGGTCTCCAAGCCAGACGTTGTTACCGAGCCGGACGGGTTTAGCTGTTTCATCGCGATTCACCCGGTCATAAAGCCCGTGCCAGTCGGAGTCTGTGATGTAGCTTCCGTGAGCCATCATGCAGCCGTTGCCGAGCACAATTTCGTCGCTCGCAGAGATCCTTGCGCCAGGGCTCATCAAACAAGCATCGCCAATCTCAACACGGCCTTCACCGAAGTTACGACCCCACACGCCAATCTGCACTGGATGGTGCATCTCGCCAATCGCTGTAAACGAATGTCCAATTCGTATATTGGGGCCTGATATGATGACGAACCAAGGAGACATGATGGTAGCGTGCGGACCAAGCGCCTCACACCTAGGCGCTAAGAACCACCATATCCACAACGCTCGAATACGAAGGTATAGACGCTTGACCCAAAACGGCCGCAAATCTCGCCTCATGATGGCCCTTACCCCTGAAAATCAGCGGCCATCATGTCAGCACCGTGCAGTGACATCAATTGGTATGACAGCTACAGACTGCGGTGGCCCAAGAAATGAAGCATGAACCCATATCAAGTGTTCACTCCAAACAGAGTGATATCCATGAAGACCTCTTGATAACCGTTAAGAAGCACCTACAGAGCACTTGGCAAGAGCCCATACCTGAACACACGCGTGTCGCCGCCGAAAAGATTATCTCTCTGGTGAACTCGCACACTGGCCCTCTCATCTTGGATTCGTTTTGTGGGACAGGAATGAGTACCGCAAAGCTCGCAGGCTTGTATCCCGAGGCCCTGGTGATAGGTATCGACAAGTCAGAAGATAGGCTCTCAAAACATGTGCCGGGCAACGCCGACAACTACCACCTGATCAGGGCGAGTTGCGAACATACATGGGCGGTATTAGCGCAGGCGGGCATACGCTGCCATCGACACTATTTGCTTTATCCCAATCCATGGCCCAAAAAGTCGCATTTAAAACGACGTATCCACGGGCATCCAGCGTTCCCGCTACTCAGAGCCTTGGGTGGCATGGTGACACTTCGCAGCAACTGGTTGACCTACGTGAAGGAGTTTTCGGCAGGTATGGCGCTCCTTGATTATCGGAGCGAAGTCTCCGAGATAAAACCGACTGATCCGCTCACCCTTTTTGAGCGAAAGTACAGCGCGAATAGTGAGAATCTGTGGCAATGCGAGGCGATTTTGGTCGAAGCTGCTGGAGAACATGCGCACGACTAAGGTACTGTTGCTCACAAGTTGACGGAGATCAAAATGGCACTTCAAGCACTGCCCAACACAAAAGAAGAACACGCGCAGGATCCTGTCTGGCTCCAAATATGCGGTGAAGTTGAAGACCTCGTGCGCAACGAGCCAATGATGGCAGATTTTTTAAACGCTTCGGTTTTGAGTCACTCGAGCCTTGAAAGCGCGCTGAGTTCTCAACTAGGTCACCAGGTCGATTGTGCATCTGTTCCAGCGCGCGTGCTCTGCAATGTGATCTCCGAGGCATTTACTACCAACGACGATATTCGAGGCGCCATGCGTGCTGATCTTCTCGCAGTCATCGAACGAGACTCAGCTTGTGAGTCCCTTCACCTGCCGCTTTTGTTTTTCAAAGGCTTCCATGCACTCCAACTGCACCGAGTTGCGAATTGGTTGTGGCATCAAAATCGAAAGTCGTTGGCACTGCTTATGCAAAGCCGTGCGTCGATGAAGTTTGGTGTCGATATTCACCCTGCTGCACAATTCGGTAGCGGAATCATGCTCGATCACGCCACAGGTCTGGTGGTGGGCGAGACCGCCGTCGTTGGTAACAAGGTTTCCATACTCCAGAGCGTCACTCTGGGCGGAACCGGCAAGGAGCACGGTGACCGACATCCAAAAATCGGTGATGGTGTACTGATCAGTGCTGGCGCAAAGATCTTAGGCAATATCCATGTTGGCGATGGCGCTAAAGTCGGAGCGGGCAGCGTTGTACTCAAAGACGTGCCTGCGCATACAACTGTTGCAGGCGTACCCGCCAAGGTAGTGGGGAGACCTGATTCAGATCTCCCCGCGCTCAACATGAATCACGAGCTCACCGATTACGAGTGGTAAGCGGGCGAAAGCTCGATCACCGCATCAACCATGGCACCAACGCACTCAGGGTCAATTCCGGGCGTGATTCCGTGTCCAAGGTTGAACACGTGGCCCGTGCCATTGCCATAACCCGCGAGTATTTTGGCAACTTCTTCGCGGATTCGCTCGGGATTAGCGTTAAGCATGGCCGGATCCATATTCCCTTGGAGCGCCACTTTGTCGCCCACTCGCGCTCGTGCACTACCGATGTCGGTCGTCCAGTCGAGTCCCACGGCATCTGCACCACACTCTGCAATTTGCTCTAACCATTGTCCACCACCCTTGGTGAATACAATGATCGGTACACGCCGACCGTCAGCCTCACGAGGCAGTCGCTCAATCACAGCTTGCATATAACGTAGCGAGAACTCTTGATAGGCCTCGTGACTCAGGGAACCACCCCAGGTATCAAAGATTTGCAAAGCTTGTGCTCCCTGCTCTACCTGAGTTTTCAGGTACACCGCTACCGCATCAGCCAGCTTATCGAGCAACTGATGCATCGCTGCAGGGTTGTTAAAGGCTAGCGATTTGGTCTTTGCGAAATCTTTAGACGATCCACCCTCCACCATGTAGGTGGCGAGTGTCCAAGGAGATCCAGAGAAACCAATCAGCGGCACCTTGCCATTTAATTCCTTACGTATGAGGGCAACTGCATCCATTACGTAACCTAGCTCATCCCTTGCCTTGTTAGGCTCAAGCGCAGCGATATCCGCCTCTGAAGACAGTGGTCGCTCAAATCGAGGTCCCTCGCCTTCAGTGAAGTAAAGGCCCAAGCCCATCGCATCAGGAATGGTCAAAATATCGGAAAAAAGAATAGCAGCGTCCATATCGTAGCGTCGAAGCGGCTGCATGGTGACTTCGCATGCCAGCTCAGGCTGGGTGCAAAGCCCCATGAAGCTACCAGCTTGTGCTCTTGTGGCGCGGTATTCTGGTAGGTAACGTCCCGCTTGGCGCATCATCCAAAGCGGGGTTCGGTCTACGGGCTCACGTAAAAGCGCCCGCAAAAATCTATCATTTTGCAGTGTTGCCATGGCGGCAGGATCCCCCGAGCGGCCGCCTCTATGTGCAACTCGCTCTGATCTTTTTATGTTTAGACCGCTAGGTAATCCAAGATACCTTCAGCGGCCTGCCTTCCTTCCCAAATGGCGGTAACCACGAGGTCAGAACCGCGTACCATATCACCACCAGCAAAGACTTTGGGGTTTGATGTTTGAAACTTGAACATCTGGTGCTCTGGAGCGATGACTCCCTGCCAGTCATTTAGCGCGATTTTCATGTCCGCCATCCAATCTGTCGGGCTGGGTTGGAAACCGAACGCCATGATGACAGCGTCAGCCTCGAGGACTTGCTCTGACCCTTCGATGTGCTCAGGGCGTCGTCGGCCGTCGGGCCCAGGCTCACCCAACCGGGTCTCGACTACCTTTACGCCACCCGCCTCGCCGAAATAGTCGACTACGCTGATAGGCTGTCGGTTGAAAAGGAATTTAACGCCCTCTTCGCGCGCATTCTGAACCTCACGACGCGAGCCAGGCATGTTCTCTTCGTCTCGGCGGTACACACAGAAAACCTGCTCGGCCTGCTGGCGAACAGCTGTACGAACGCAGTCCATGGCCGTATCACCGCCACCCAAAACGACAACTGTCTTGCCTTTGAGATCGATAAACTTTTCAGGAGATTGAGCATAACCCATCTTTTCATTGACGTTTCCGATCAAGTAATCGAGCGCCTTATGAACACCGGGAAGGTCCTCTCCCGCAAAACCACCCTGCATCGCTTTGTAGGTGCCCATTCCGAGGAAAACCGCATCAAACTCTTCTAGAAGATCATCTGCATCGATGTCGACACCAATTTCAGTGTTCAAGCGGAACTCAATACCCATGCCTTCGAAGACTTCGCGGCGTCGCTCCATAACTTGCTTTTCTAGCTTGAACTGGGGAATGCCAAAGGTCAGCAGGCCACCAATTTCAGGGTAGCGATCAAAGACAACAGGCTGCACACCGTTTCTCGCCAAGATATCCGCACACCCCAAACCCGCAGGCCCCGCACCCACAATGGCCACACGTTTACCCGTCGGGATAACGTCACTCAAATCAGGACGCCACCCCATGGCAAGTGCAGTATCAGTAATGTATTTCTCTGCGTTGCCAATAGTGACCGCACCAAAACCGTCGTGCAGCGTACAAGCGCCTTCGCACAGACGATCCTGTGGACAAACACGACCGCATACCTCTGGGAGCGTATTGGTTTGATGGCTTAGTTCAGCCGCCTCGAATAGTCGTCCCTCTGACAGCAACTTGAGCCAGTTCGGGATTAGATTGTGAACAGGGCACTTCCACTCACAGTAGGGGTTACCGCACTCTAAGCAACGATGGGACTGCTCTGCCGCTGTCTCTTCCGTAAACGGATCGTAGATCTCAACAAACTCTTCAGTTCGTGACTCCATGGAGCGCTTATTTGGATCTTGACGCTCTACATCGAGAAACTGAAATGGATTCGCTAATCGCTCAGTCATATTACAACCCTCAATCTGTGTAGCGGAATCGGGCTACCAACTGATTAAAGTCGGCGGCCTTCGGCTTCACTATCCAAAACTTCCCAACATAATCGGCGAAATTGTCGAGGATATGCTGACCCCATGAAGATCCAGTCTCTGCGACAAATTCCTCAATGTTATCTCGCAAGAAATGTCGATGTGCTTCTGCGGCCTCACCACTAATGCGATGTATTTCGACGAGTTCGTGATTGTATCGGTCGGGGAACGCGCGCGTTTCATCAAGAACGAAGGCCATACCGCCCGTCATTCCCGCACCAAAGTTCAAACCAGTCTCACCGAGGACGGTGACGCAGCCACCAGTCATGTACTCGCAACAGTGGTCACCTGCACCCTCAATGACTGCATGCGCCCCCGAATTTCGAACCGCGAATCGCTCGCCAGCACAGCCAGAAGCAAACAAGCGCCCACCGGTCGCTCCGTAGAGGCAGGTATTCCCTATGATGCTCGCGCTTTTACTTTCGAACTGACTTCCCTCTGGTGGGTAAACAACCAGTTTTCCGCCTGCCATACCTTTGCCGACGTAGTCATTGCAGTCACCGGCCAGGTACATATGAAGGCCACCAGCATTCCAAACGCCAAAGCTTTGGCCGGCAGTGCCCTCGAGTTTCAAGGTAATGGGTGATTCTTCCATCCCGGCGTTACCATAGCGCTTCGCAATCTCGCCAGAGATACGTGCACCAATGGAGCGATCGCAGTTAGTAACTGAGAAACTAAACTCACCGCCCTGCTTTGCTTCAACGGCAGGAAGCACTTCAGACAAGATGAGCGCAGCCTTTTCTCCCTGATCAAACGGAGGGTTCCTGTCGACCTCACAGAACTGTGGTTGATCAACCGCAGTTTCATCAACCCAAGTAATAGGCTGGAGGTTCAAGGCACTCTGCTTCTCGGTTGAGCCATCGAGGTGCTCTAGCAAATCGACTCGCCCAATCAGGTCTTCAAGCTTCGAGACACCCAGTGATGCCATCCATTCGCGCGTCTCCTCCGCCACAAAGCGGAAGAAGTTAACCACCCGCTCGACGTCACCCACAAAGTGATCTTCGCGGAGCTTGTCATTCTGCGTTGCAACGCCCGTAGCACAGTTGTTGAGATGGCAAATACGGAGGTACTTACAACCCATGGCGATCATAGGTGCCGTACCAAAACCAAAGCTTTCGGCGCCCAAAATAGCGGCTTTAACGACGTCCAGGCCAGTCTTCATACCACCGTCTGCCTGCAATCGAATTTTACCGCGCAGTCGATTGCCTCTGAGTGTCTGATGGACCTCAGCAAGACCCAGCTCCCATGGAGATCCCGCGTGACGAATCGAAGTGAGCGGGCTCGCCGCTGTTCCACCGTCGTACCCCGAGATCGTGATGAGATCAGCGTAGGCCTTGGCGACGCCGGCAGCGATAGTTCCTACACCAGGTTCGGAAACGAGTTTCACTGAGACCAGCGCATCTGGGTTGACTTCTTTGAGGTCAAAAATAAGCTGCGCGAGATCTTCAATCGAGTAAATATCGTGGTGCGGCGGCGGGGAAATGAGCGTTACCCCAGGTACCGAGTAGCGCAGACGTGCGATAAGACCGTTGACCTTACCCCCGGGAAGCTGGCCACCCTCACCAGGCTTGGCACCCTGTGCCACTTTAATCTGCAACACCTCAGCATTAACCAGATAATGCGGCGTGACACCAAATCGACCAGAGGCGATTTGCTTAATCTTAGATACGCGATTCGTGCCATAGCGAGCAGGGTCTTCACCACCCTCTCCACTATTGGAACGCGCACCAATTGCATTCATCCCCATCGCCAACGCTTCATGCGCCTCAGGCGAGAGCGCTCCGAGCGACATGCCTGCGGAATCGAATCGCTTCAAGATTGCGTCGATAGGTTCGACCTCTTCGAGTGGAATCGGCTCTGGGCTCGGTTTTAGATTCAGTAGATCACGAAGTGCTGCAACAGGCCTGTCGTTACAGTGGTCTGCATAGGTCTGATAATCAGCACTATCGTTACTCACGACTGCGCGCTGCAAACTCATCACAACATCCGGGTTGTAAGCATGATACTCGCCACCGTGGACGTATTTGAGCAGACCGCCTGCCACAACTGGCTTGCGCTTAAGGCGCGCGGTACGAGCAAGCTGAATCTGATCGAACTCAAGGTGTGCGAAACCAGCACCGGCGATCCGAGATGAAACGCCACTAAAGGCCACATCAACCACCTCGGCATCCAAGCCAACCGCCTCGAAAAGCTGCGCACCGCGGTAACTATTAACCGCCGATATGCCCATCTTGGACATAATTTTGAGGAGACCTTTGTTAATGCCTTTTCGATAATTTTTGTAGCAGGCAGACGGGGCGCCCAAGATTTCACCGTCGGCTAGTTGCTGCGCAAGCACGCTGTAGGCGAGGTAGGGATAAACCGCTGTTGCGCCAAACCCTAGCAGGCAAGCAAATTGATGCGAATCACGCGCGCTGCCCGACTCGACAATCAAGTTCGAGTCCGCGCGCAGGCCATTGGCGATTAAATGATTATGAACCGCGCCCGTGGCGAGAAGACTATGAATCGGTATACGGTCTTCACCAAAACTGCGGTCGGATAACACCAACACGCTGGCGCCACCCGCTACATGCGCACCTGCCTCCTGGCAGAGCGTCGCAACCGCCTCTTTAAGTGTGGTCTCTTCAGGGCTGTAGGTTGCATCGAGCACCTGCACCTTCAAACCACTCTCGTTCAGGGCCAATACTGATTCGAACTTGCCCTGCGACAGCACGGGCGACGTCAGACTCACGCGCCTTGCATGTGCTTCGGTTTCCTCGAAAAGATTGGCTTCACCGCCTAGGTCAACTTCGAGTGACATTACAATCGCTTCCCGGAGAGGATCGATTGGTGGATTTGTTACCTGTGCGAACTTCTGCCTAAAGTAGTCATAGAGCGACCGCTCACGCGCGGACAAAACAGCCATAGGTGTATCGTCACCCATAGAGCCAACCGCCTCGTTACCCGACTGTGCTAACGGCTTTAACACCTGGTCACGCTCTTCCAGTGTCACCTGGAACATTTTCTGATAAACGTCCAGTGCCTCACCTTCAATGGGCACGGTAACTGTTGTGTCGTAAGAAGCCTCGATATGGCGCGCATTGTCACGCAACCACTGTTTGTAGGGCTTACTACTCTTGAGCTTGTTATCGATATCCTTAGTGTGGAGTACCTCGCCCGTCTCGGTATCAATGACGAGGATTTGGCCTGGGCCAACTCGCCCTTTTGCAGTCACCGTCTCGGGCTCGTAGTGGTAAGTTCCCACCTCTGATGCCAGCGTAATAAAGCCGTCCGACGTTGTTACCCAGCGTGCAGGGCGGAGGCCATTTCTATCAAGCAAGCAGCATGCGTAACGACCGTCTGTCAGTACAATGCCAGCAGGTCCGTCCCACGGTTCCATATGCATCGCGTGATACTGGTAAAACGCCTTTAAATCCGGGTCGATGTCTTCAATGTTCTGCCAAGCTGGTGGAATCAGCATCCGAAGCGCTTTAGGGAGGTCAACGCCTCCTGTCACCAACAGCTCCAACATATTATCGAGACTTGAAGAGTCAGAACCGTGCTCGTTCACCAAAGGTGCCACGCTATGTAGATCGGGCAATAACGGTGAAGAAAGCTTGGGTGTTCGCGCCCTGGACCAGCTGCGGTTACCTTGGATAGTGTTGATCTCTCCATTGTGCGCCAGCATGCGGAAAGGCTGCGCTAGCGGCCAACGAGGAAGCGTATTCGTTGAAAAACGTTGGTGGAACACACAAATTGCGGTCTCGAGACTCTCATCACCCAGGTCGGGGTAGAAATGCTCGAGATCTGCGGGCATCACCAGCCCCTTATACGAGATCACGCGATCTGAAAGGCTGCAGATGTAGAAATCTTGATCATCTGCCATCGTCATCTCGACACGGCGACGGATCATAAATAGCTTTGCGGCGACCTCTTCATGGCTGGCGTCATCCGCTTCTAAAAATACCTGTTCAATCTGCGGCAGCTGTTCAAGCGCAATCTCACCACAAACGTCGGGCTGCGTAGGAACCACACGCCAGGTTGCGACATTAAAATCAAACTCTTGCGCCGCAGCCTCAAATGCAGCACGCACCCGAACTTGCGCCTCAACGACTCTGGACATAAAGACCATGCCCACGGCGAAGGTGTTCTTAAGATCTCTTCCCAGTATTTCGCGTGCTGCAGAACGCATAAACGGCGTGGGCATCTGAAGCAGCAAGCCGCAGCCATCACCCGTTTTACCATCGGCGGCAATACCACCACGGTGGGTCATGCAGGTCAGCGACTCAATCGCCGTCTGCAGAAGCTTGTGACTCGGCACACCTTGCTGGTGGGCAATCATTCCAAAACCACAGTTGTCTCGGAATTCCTCTGGATTGTACAAACCGCGCGGCTGATCTTTCGGGCCAACGGAGTCGTTCACGATGTCTGATGACTTCATGCTAGAACTTGCTCGCTTGATCTTAACGGGACTGAGTACTGACGCATTACCGATGTCTTAAATGCGCAGGCCACAGCCAAAAAGGCCGCGTAGTTTACACTTTTCGCGCTCTTTCTACAATTTGGAGGCAGCAGGCCACAGCCATATGTCTAGGTGTATCAGAGGTTTACAGACAGTCAGCGATTTCGGATTCACTCACGTCGTCAACAATCAACGCCTCGCCGAGCTCCGAGAGAAGAATGTAGCGGATGCGTCCGGCCTTAACTTTTTTGTCACCTTGCATAGCACTGAGAAATACTTCTGCCGTCATGCCGCTTGGCGGCGCACAGGGTAAATCGAAAGTTTTTAGAAACACTAAAAGATCATCCAGCACGTCGCTGGAAACATGCCCTCTCGACACAGAAATGCGTGTCGCCATAACCATGCCTGCTGCGACCGCCTCGCCGTGTAACCACTCACCAAAGCCCTGCTCCTTCTCGATGGCATGGCCAAAGGTGTGACCGAGATTGAGAATAGCCCGGACTCCACCCTCGCGCTCATCACGGCTGACAACGTCGGCCTTAATCGCGCAGCAGCGTGCAATGACTCGACCTAATACTTCGGGGTCGCGACTTTTAACTGCCTCAGCATTTTCTACGAGGTCATAAAAGAACGCCTTATCCGCTATCAAGCCGTACTTGATCACCTCCGCAATACCCGCCGAAAACTCTCGATCAGGGAGTGTCTCTAGGGTCTGCGTGTCGCACAAAACAGCCATTGGCTGGTGAAAAGCGCCAATAAGGTTTTTTCCCATTGAATGGTTGATGCCCGTCTTCCCACCGACCGAGGAGTCCACCTGCGCAAGCAACGTGGTTGGCATTTGGATAAAGTCTGCGCCACGCAAAAAGGCGGAGGCAGAAAAGCCCGTAATATCACCGACTACACCACCACCCAAAGCGATGAAGACAGTGCTTCTCTCATGTTTTTCTTCTAGCGCGGCGGTGAGTACCTGCTCGAATGCGGCCATCGTTTTGAACTGCTCACCATCAGGGAGTGTGACCGTGGTTACTTTCCTGTCGCCACCGAGAGTAACGAGAACTCGATTTAGGTACAGCTCAGATACAGTAGTGTTAGTGACCAAACAGACGCTTCTGTCGCCGAGCAATTGGTCGAGCATTCTACGATCGCTCAACAGGCCACTCTCGATATAAATCGGATAGCTACGATCAATCGACGTTGAGTTGAGGGAGACGTTTACGGCGGGGTCTGTTGTTTTCAATGTACTGATCTCTCGCGGGTCCGACACTAATCTCTGCTCAGTAACTCACCCGCGGTTTACTGAGCCTGCGCTCTACATTTGGTGAGCGCCATGTGAGCTATCAGTCCCTTCGGGCTGCTGAAAGTTCCGTTAGTTTACCAGCGATCACTGAGGCAAGCTTTTTAGCAGACCCTCCGGTAGATAAAACCGTAATATCAGCGACCTCATCATAAAGAGGCCCTCGCACCTTAAGCATCTCGGTCAAAATGGGGCGCGGATCCTTCCCCGCCAACAAGGGCCGCTTATCCTTACCTGCTGTTCGCGCGACCAGAGTATCGAGCGTTGCAGAAAGATAGACCACAGTACAATTCGCCTTCATTGCCAAACGATTAGCTTCACGCAGCACGACACCTCCGCCCGTTGCTACTACGACATCATCGTGAAGCGCAAAATCGGCGACAACTGCTTCCTCACGATCACGAAAACCACTTTCGCCCTCAACGTCAAAGATCCAGGGTATATCAGCACCTGCGCGCTCCGTAATAACCTCATCGAGATCAAAGAAGCGAGCATTGAAGTGTGTAGCCAAATGCTTGCCTACGGTGGATTTTCCTGAGCCGGGCGGACCGACCAAAAAGACACGCATGTTCGAACCTACTAATGAGCAGGTTAGAGCTTAATCGAGCAACACCTCTGAGAGAATACGCGGCGTAATAAAGATCAAGGTTTCTACTTTTTTATTGGTGTTAGCCGTGCTTCTAAACAAACTCCCAACCCCTGGCAGATCTCCCAGCACAGGAACCTTCTGAATCTGCTGGGTCTCTTCGTTTCTAAATACACCCCCTAGGACGACGGTTTCACCATTTCCTACAAGCACCTGAGTCGTCAGCTCTGTTGTGTCTATTGAAGGAACGAGACCACCGTTTGCACTGGGCACCAACTCACCCACCGAGTCCTGGTTAACCACCAAATCCAAAAGTATTCGGTCGTCTGGAGTGATGTTGGGGGTTACCGTCAGCTGCAGCACAGCTTCTTTGAACTGAGTCGTAGTTGCACCTGAGGCCGCCCCCTCTTGATAAGGAATCTCAGTTCCTGACTTGATCGTGGCTTGCTGCTTATCGCCTGTGATGACCTTGGGCTGAGAGACCACTTCACCCTTGCCAGCGGCTTCAAGTGCCGACAGCTCAGCGGATAACAGAAGATCGTCAGAGGTAAAACCGACAGCAAAGCCACTTGTGCCACTCGCGATACCCAAGTCTACAAGTGGGGTGGTTGGGGCTGTCGGCACTGTACCTCCGATGACTGCCTGATTGATCGCATTCGTCGCCTCGATATTCCGTGCAACCGAGAGTACCGAGTCGGTGTCACTATCGATGTATCCACCTCCCCAACGAATACCGAGTTGCTCATCAACGTCGGATGACGCAATAACAATACGCGCCTCGATCATCACCTGGCGGATAGGGATATCGACGTTAGCAATCAAGGCACGAATTTCATCGAGCTTTGCCGCCGTATCAGTCACAATAATCGAGTTAGTTCGCTCGTCCACCACCACTGAGCCTCGCTCAGATACAAGTGAGCCACCCAGCTCGGACCCCGCATCGAACAACGTCACAACATTGACCGCTTTCGCGTAACGAATTTGAATAAATTCGGATTTTAGGGGCGCCAGTTCAGCAAGCTGCTTATTTGCCTCGATTTCCTGTCGCTCCCTTTCCGCGATCTCGGCAGCAGGTGCCACCATCAGGACATTCCCTATCTGGCGGCTATCTAACCCTTTGGTCTTCAGGACAAGCTCCATAGCTTGATCCCAAGGTACGTTCTGCAGCCTCAGTGTGATGTTGCCCGACACGGTATCTGAAGCAACTAAGTTCAAATCAGTAAAATCAGCGATAAGCTGAAGCACGGCTCGCACTTCGATATTCTGGAAATTGAGCGAGATGCGATCTCCAACGTAACTGAACTCGCTGAGGCGCTGTTCACGCTCCGCCTCACTAATAGGTTGCACACTGACCACATATTGCTCGCCCTGCTGATACGCCAAGTAATCGTAAAATCCGGAGGCTTGAAGAACGACCCGCGCACCTCGCATCGATGGCATCACCTCGATTTGGGAAACGGGTGTTGCAAAATCGGTGACGTCGTAGCGGCGACTCAGCGCATCAGAAACATTGACATCCAAAAGCTCTAAGCTAATTCGGCTGCCTTCGCTGAAAACATTGACGTCAACATCGGCATCGCTCAACGATAAAATCAGCTGACCCTCACCCTGGGCAGATCGTCTGAACTCAACATCCGAAATCGACGTGTCACGAGCAGGCTGTGCCGAGGAAACTGCTCGGTCAGGTGAGGACGCGAGCGTAGGCGCTGCGTAAGTACCCGCAGTATCACCCTGAATCTCCAGCGTAAATCGGCTGCCCTCAAACGCCGTTTCGAACTGTCCTAAGTTACTCAGATTAACAATTAGCCGACTGCGATCGCCCGCCGCCAGAACAACAACACTCGACGCATTACCCTCGGGGAGCGAAAAACGCCTTTGTGATAAGTCACTTTGCGTATTGGGAAAGTCGATCACAATGCGTGCCGGGTCTTCGATGGTGTAACTAGAAAATTCTCTGGTCTCTACTCCCTGAAAATCGAGACCAATCGATAAACGCCCATTGGGAAGCGTGTTGAAGGTGATGTCGGAGATGCGCTGCTCCGCATGTGAATACATTGAGGTTAAAAGGCCGCAAGTCGCAAGAGCGATGGTAAACCCACCGCGAATGGCGCTGCTAATTGACATTATTTTCATAGAACAAGCCTACCCTTCACTGCGCCTCGAACTCCAGTGTCCTAGGACGCTCTACCCACCCGTTAGCCGTACCGTCAGTAACGATTTCCATAATCGCCACATAGTCATCTCCAACGTCCACCACCTTACCGTGATCAGGGCCAACGTAGTTACCTTCACGGACTCGATGGATGCCGCCGCTGGGGTCTCTGAGCAAAGCCCACTCGACACCCTGACGCTTTAGCTTTCCAACTAACATAAGTGAGTCGACCGGAAATTGCTCGAGAAACTCCCTCGCCCTAGCGCGGTCAGGCGCTACTGCGGATCTAAGGCGTAGCGCTGCGAGCTGAATTACTTCCACAGGCCGATCAAAAGGTGAGCGCATGCCATGTGCGGAATACGCGAAGGCCTCATAAGCGGTAAACGTGGGGATCGGCTCGATCAGACCACCAGGGCGTTCTGTTTTGTCCGAGACAAATCGTTCGAGATCAGAAACATCTGATCCACCACAGGCACTCAGCAACAACGCAATGGATGCGATAATGAGTTGCTTCAACGATGACATCAGCTCACTCGACATCATCGTCATCCTCATCCTCATCCCGATATCGGTAAGTCTTCACCGTTATTTCCATACTCAAGCTGCTGCTGTCCTCACCGCTCATTTCGATATCAAAATCATGCAGTGTCACAATGCGAGGCAGTCCCGCCATACCCGAGATGAAGGCGCCAAGATCGTGATAAGAGCCAGTCGCCTCAATGGCAATTGGTAGTTCGACGTAAAACTCTTCGCGAACCTCTTCAAGCAAATCAATGGACTCAATCGTCAGACCGTTCAGCTCGCCCTTTGAAGAAATGTCCTCCAACAAGCCAGGCACCTCGGTATCGGATGGCAACTGACTGACAAGAGCCCCAAAGCTATCTCTCATCTCTTGAAGCTGAAGCTTGTAGGCATCAAGGTTTTGCGCCTCAAACGCCTTGCGCTCGAACTCGCGACGTAACTCAAGCTCTTTGCGCTCGGAGGCATCGAACCGCTCAGTGAGGCTGGAAATGTGATAGTAGTAGCCGAGCACAACTATCAACACAAAGAGCATCGCCGCAACAATAGCGCGTGCAGCAGCCGGCCAGGCTCCTACATTCTCGAGATCGAGATCGTTAAGGTCGATCTCGTTAAGCTCTCTCAATCGATCGACCCAACTCATAGGCCACCCTTACCGCGCACATCTGGCGCTTCAATTTGGACCGATAAACTAAATTCCATCGCGGATTGACCGAGATCATCAGCGGCAGTCACACCGTCAAGCGATGGCTTTTCCAGCCAGTCTGACGCATCTAATCGTCGCATCAGGCTGGATACACGATTATTCGATTCCGCAATCCCCTCAATACTCAGGATGCCATCAGAAGCACTGAGGTTGTGATAGTAGACACCGTCTGGAACGGTCCGAACGAGCTCATCAAGCACCCTCACTATGATGGGACGGTTTCCCTGTAATTCCTGAATAACCCTCATGCGCTCAAGCAATAGCTTTCGCTGTGATCTCAGATCACGTATCTCAGAGACTTTGCTGTCAACAAGTGCAATGTTGTCAGTCAAAAAACGATTGCGCGCAATTTGAGCATCAATATTGATATCGATAATGCGATCCGCCAGCACTAACACCAAAACGGCGAGTGCAACCGCAAGCCCCAATGACGACACGAAATTGCGCTGGCGCTCGGCTCTCAATTCCTCCCGCCAGGGGAGCAGATTGATATTAGCCATCCGTCAAACCTCGCAGAGCAAGTCCTGCGGCGACCATCATGGCAGGCGCGTCGCCACTCAAGGCCACAGCGTTAACTCGCGGAGATATCGACATATTGATAAACGGATTAGCAATAGTTGTCGGCGTCGCCAAACGATTTTCAACGAGTGCCGCCAAGCCATCGGTTACCGCCACACCGCCCGCCAAGAAAATGTGGTCTACGGCATTAAAGCTACTCGAGGAGTAGAAAAACTGCAGTGACCTGCCCACTTGCTGAACGACAGCTTCTTTGAACGGCGTTAGGACATCTTCCTCGTAACCGTCAGGTAGCCCACCCTGCTTCTTCGCCAAACCTGCTTCACGCAACGGCAAGCCGTAGCGACGCATAATTTCATCAGTGAGCTGCTTGCCTCCGAAGGTCTGCTCGCGCGTATAAACGTTGGCACCCTGATTAAGCACTAACAGCGTTGTCATCGTGGCGCCAACATCAACCACGGCAACAGTCGCAGCTGGATCCACACCCGCGATAGGACGAACGAGCTCGTAAGCTCGCTCCATGGCATACGCCTCAACGTCCACCACCTTGGGCGTCAATCCTGCGATCTCGAGCGCCTCAACGCGCGAGTCAATCGTTTCTCGCCGGCAGGCAGCGAGAAGCACATCAACTTGATCTTCCCGCCCCGGCGTAGGCCCCTGAACTTCAAAATCGAGCGCCACTTCCTCCAAGGGGTACGGAATGTACTGGTCAGCCTCGAGCGCTATTTGTGTTTCCATCTCGTCATCGGTGAGGCCTGCTGGCATGGCGATTATTTTGTTGATCACCGACGAGCCAGAGACGGCGGCGATCACCTCGGTTGCCCGCGTTCGGCTTTGGTGCATCACACTTTGGATGGCGGTTGCAACTTCACCAACGTTATTAATAGTTTTTTCGTATACTGCACCGTGAGGAAGCGAAGACACAGAGTAAGACTCCACCCGGAACCCGCCGTTAGATTCCGAAAGTTCCAAAAGCTTCACCGTGGTTGAGCTGATATCAATCCCAACCCGAGTCGCTTTCTTGCCTTTGACAATCCTATCTAAAATCGACATCTAACAGCTCTAGCGCCCCCTTTGCTGTGGCATCATGCGATGTCAATAATCTGACAGCCACGTCGAGATTGCACCACAGGTTGAATTAAAGTGCGAATAGAAGGTTAGAATGTGACGAAGTACTCGAATTTCACCCCAATTGTTACGCCAAAATGGGGCGTTATTGAGCCGGAGATCCTTGTTTGGCCGTTGTAAATAAAAGTTTGCACGCACTCGCACTAGTCACTGCCGCCGCAATTTGGTGGTTGGCTGGGCTGTATCTCTACCTCAGTCCCAAGCTGCCCGAAGCCGAGGCGCTTCAGGATATAAAATTACAAACGCCGCTTCGGATCCTCAGTGCTGATGGGCAGCTCATTGGTCAATTTGGTGAGCAGAAACGAATCCCCGCCCGCTACGAAGATCTGCCTGAGACCTTCATTAATGCGTTGTTAGCTGCAGAGGATGACGGCTTTTTTGAACATGCAGGCATCGACTTCCTGGGCCTTGCGCGCGCAGTATCGGAGCTCGTCGCTACCGGTAGCAAGCAGAGTGGCGGCTCCACCATCACTATGCAGGTGGCCCGCAACTTCTTTTTGACCCTGGATCAAACTTTCATCCGGAAATTCACCGAAATTTTATTAGCACTCGAAATTGAGCAACGTCTCTCAAAAGAGCAAATTTTAGAGCTCTACGTGAATCGTGTATTCCTAGGTCACCGAAGCTATGGTTTTGAAACTGCCGCTCAAACCTATTACGGAAGATCGCTGTCAGAATTAACCCTTGCCGAGCACGCAATGCTCGCTGGCGTTCCCCAGGCACCCTCTCGCAACAATCCGCTTAGCAACCCCGCTCGCAGTGAAGTCAGGCGCAATTGGATTCTAGGCCGCATGTTGACGCTGGGCATGATTGATCAAGCCGCTTACGACGACGCGGTGGGAAGCGATGACGTCGCATCCTTCTATGGACTGAGAGTGGAGGTAGACGCCGATTACGTTGCAGAAATGGCACGACAAGTCGCGGTCGAGAAATTAGGCAGCGCAGCCTACACCGATGGGTACGTGGTTCACACCACAGTGGACGGCAACTTGCAGCAGGCCGCACGAGACTCAGTTATCGACGGTCTAATTACCTACGATAACCGCCATGGCTGGCGCGGACCCGAGCAACGACACCCGCCGTTAGCGGATGAGCAACAAGAGACGCTGACACCGCGCTGGGAGCGAGCTTTGCGAGCGATGCCAGTAGTTGCAGATCTTCTGCCCGCCATCGTAACCGCCATTGATGCTGAAGGTGCAGACCTACTCATTCGAGGCGGTGAGCAGGGACGGTTATCCTGGCAAGACGATCTCCGAAAAATCCGCAGATACGTTACGGAAGATCGTCGCACTGCTCGCCCGACTGAAACAGCTGACCTACTCTCAATAGGTGACCTTATTCGAGTCAGCAAAAAAGGTGAATTGTATAAGTTAGCCCAAGTACCTCGGGTTCAGGGCGCGTTAGTTTCACTGGACCCTAACGATGGATCCATCAAAGCGCTTGTCGGCGGTATGGGCTTCGTCTTATCCAAGTTCAACAGAGCCACACAGGCAAAACGACAGCCGGGATCGAACTTCAAGGCATTTCTTTACGCCGCCGCGATCGAAAATGGTATTCACCCGGCGACGCTCATTAACGACGCGCCCGTGGTTGTAGGCAATCTTACCGATGAGGACCTATGGCGGCCGGAGAATGATAGCGGGCGATTTTACGGACCAACGAGGGTAAGAGAGGCGCTCACGTTCTCGCGGAACTTGGTATCCATCCGTGTGCTACAACAACTTGGCGTTAGAAAACTGATCGAGATGGCTGATCGCACAGGGTTCGACGTCGAAGAAATGCAACCCAATCTGACATTAGCTCTGGGCACCCACGCCTTCACGCCGCTCGATATCGCACGGGGTTATACCGCGATTGCAAATGGTGGGTTTCGTGTTGAGCCACGGCTGATCAATCGCATTGAAGACGTTGACGGCAATATTATTTTCCAAGCCGACCCCCTTGTTGTCTGTCGCGAATGCAAGAAGACATCGGCTGGCGATGAAGCAGACGAAATCTCCCGGATTGAAGACTTATTCGAGCCGGCAGAACCTGAGTTTCGCGTAGCGCCCCGGATCATTGACGAGCGCGTTACCTACGTTCTCACGTCGATGCTCGAGGATGTCATCAAGCGAGGAACAGGGCGAAGAGCTCGAGTTTTAGAACGTGATGACCTTGCAGGAAAGACCGGCACCACAAACGGCCCACGAGATGCGTGGTTCTCGGGTTATAACCAAGATCTGGTTACCACCACTTGGGTTGGGTTCGATGACTACAGTCTACTGGGTCGACGAGAATTTGGCGGAACGGCGGCACTACCCATCTGGATCGATTATATGCGCGTGGCTTTGCCCCCCGAGGAGGCGGCTGCGGAAATGCCACCCGGTGTGGTGCGACTTCGCATCGATAAAGAGTCAGGAACACGAACTAGCTCGCAGTCATCTTCAATCTGGGAAGTATTCTTAGAGGAGTTCACACCTGCAGGAAAAGCAGACGGAAGTGAGGACAGCGACAGCGACGATTTAGACGGCCTTTTCTAGCTCACCGTGACCTGTTTGAACATAAAACCAGCAGACATAAAAAAACCGGCATATTGCCGGTTTTTCTTTATGCGGATGCACTTTCGATCCGCAGTGCATAAGCACGAATTACTTGCGCAGGCTTCTACCTGCAAAGCGCTTGTTGAATCGATCAACACGACCGCCTGAGTCAACGATCTTTTGTTTGCCTGTAAAGAAAGGATGGCACCGACTACACACATCAACAGTGATATCCTGACCGAGCGTAGAACGCGTTTTGATCTCGTTGCCACAGCTGCAGCGAGCCGTGATTTCTTCGTAACGCGGATGAATATCTGCTTTCATGTTGCCCTCAACCTTACGGGTCCAGTGAAAAAGAGCGCGGATGATACCAGAGCCTAATGCCAATTCAAGTCTTATTGTGTGGGAAATTGCGGTTCCAGCCCCTCTTCATAAGACGTTTGAGTACTTGCCTCCCCGAGACGAACAGCACCCGGAGACAGGGTCCCGCGTGCTCGTACCTTTTGCCGGCCGAGAATCAATAGGATTTTTCATTCAAGCGAGGGCATCCACACTTCATGATCCCGACAAGCTGAAGCACGTGACCGAGGTGATAGACAGAGCAAGCTTGCTCGAGGCTCCCCTTCAGAAGCTTCTTCTTTGGGTCTCTGACTACTACCTTGTCCCACCGGGAGATGCCCTCATGATGGGGTTGGCGCTAAACGAGCGAAAAGGCAAACGCCCGTGGGTAGCACCGCTTAATGCGCTTGCGGTGTGTCACACGGAAGAAGACCCGTGCATGGCACTGGCCAGAGCCCCGCAGCAACTTCGCGCTCTCGAACTTATTGCTAAAGGGTCTGCTAGCTTGGCCGAACTCGAGGAAAAAGGCATATCCAAGGCGACACTGCGGGCACTCAGCAAAACGCCGTTTGTAAAAAAGGTAGCCTTATCTAATGAGGCCGCGATTTTAAAAACCGACACACCCCCGCTTACCCCCGATCAAAAGCGGGTCGTCGAAAGCATCGCGAGGACGCTTGCATCATTCGCTACGCATCTCTTAGATGGGGTAACCGGAAGCGGTAAAACCGCGGTCTACATAGAGTGCATAAAACGCACCATTGAAACCGGTCAGCAAGCGCTGGTTTTGGTTCCCGAGATAGGACTTACCCCCCAAACACGATCGCGTTTTGAAGCCGCGCTCGGCGTTGAGGTGCCAGTTATTCACTCAGGCATCTCAGATTCAGAGCGAGGAAGGGCTTGGGCCATGGCTCGCTCCGGAACCGCGCCCGTCGTATTAGGGACGCGCTCAAGTGTATTTTGCAGTTTTAAATCTCTCGGCCTCATTATCGTTGACGAGGAGCACGACGGCTCCCTAAAACAACAGGATCATCCGCGCTACTCAGCGCGCGACGTAGCCGTGAAACGAGCGCAAGTATCCAACTGCCCGGTTGTGTTAGGCACTGCTACCCCAAGCCTCGAAACACTCGCCAATGCACTCGCCGAACGGTATCAACACCACCGCTTAACCGAGCGAGCAACAAATGCAAACCTACCGCAGATTAGACTGGTGGATACACGCGGACTGGCGCTTACGGCAGGCCTAAGCGACCAAGCCATAGAGGCAATCGAGAAAACTATCGCGCGTGGCGAGCAGGCTCTCTTGTTTCTCAACAAGCGGGGCTTTGCGCGTTCGATTCAGTGCGAAGACTGCGGATGGACAGCGGAATGCAGGAACTGCGACAGCACAATGGCTGTACATAGATCACCGCCGCGTCTTAACTGTCACCACTGCCTATCCTATCGTCCGACGCCAAGATCATGCGATCACTGCAACAGTATTCGACTGTCGAGCAAGGGGATTGGTACAGAACAACTTGAAGCTTTCTTGGAGCAAAGAATTAGCGATGCTCCTTTGTTTAGAGTCGACAGCGACAGTATTTCAAGTCTTCCAGCCCTCAATGAGCTGCTAAACAACATCCAGCAGGCACCCTCAGCCATTCTTCTCGGGACACAAATGCTTTCAAAGGGGCATCATTTCCCGCGCGTTACCTGCGTGGTAATCGTAGACTCCGACAGCCTCCTGTTCAGCCCCGATTTTCGAGCCGAGGAACGTCTATTACAGCTCCTCACCCAAGTCGCTGGGCGATCAGGGCGCGCCGAGCTTCCAGGTGAGGTTTTGATCCAAACTCGAAGTCCGGACCATCCCCTCATCAAGAATGCTGCAGCTAAAACCTATTCTGATCTCGCCTGCGAGTTATTAGAGCACAGGCGATCATTGAGGCTGCCACCTCACGGAGCATTGGGCGTCATTCGCGCTGACGCGAGATTCGAGCGCGATGCCATCGATTTTCTGTCACAACTCAAAGATGCGTTAGGCGCTGATGAAAATAGTCGCCTCGTTGGGCCTATGCCCGCCTTGATGACTCGCCGAGCAGGGCTATATCGTTACCACATCGTAGTGCACAGTCAGTCGCGTAAAACCGTACATCAGATCCTTCAGAAAGCAATAAATGCTGGTTCAAGTCTAAAAATAGGCCGAAAAATCAGCTGGTTTGTGGAAATCGACCCAAACGAAATCGTGTAACGAGATACAATACGCACGGCACACATTGGAACTATCAGAAAGCAGAACCCCCGCAGAGAGAAAACACATTTAATGAAGGATCAAGTAATCGAACTAATTGGCGGGGCCGTTGCCCAGCTCATCACCGATGGCATCTTGCCCGAGGGTGATGTTCCATCGCCTCAGGTTGATCACACGCGAGATCCAAGCCACGGCGACCTTGCGACGAATATTGCTATGGTACTTTCCAAGCGCGCGGGCATGGCACCTCGCGATTTGGCCGTCGCCGTCGTGCAGCGCATTCCAGAGAACAACGTTATTTCTCGCTGTGATATCGCCGGTCCCGGATTTATCAATTTCCACATCTCCCAAGCAAGTAATTTGGAGGTTGTAAAAAACATCCTCGAAGCTGGAGCAGGCTACGGTCGCACGAGCGAGGGAGAAGGCAAACGCGTACAGGTTGAGTTTGTATCGGCCAACCCAACGGGACCTCTTCACGTTGGACACGGTCGAGGGGCGGCCATTGGTGACGCCTTATGTCGACTCTTGGATAACGCTGGATGGTCCGTTCACAGCGAATTCTATTACAACGATGCCGGTCAACAGATCAGCAATCTCGCCTTGTCTGTTAAGGCGAGGCTGGACAGTATTGAGCCAGGTGATGAGGCCTGGCCAAAAGATGGCTATCAGGGAGACTACATTCGAGAAGTAGCGCGAGCCTACGCAGAAGGCGAAACCGTTGCTGCTGCTGATAGAACCATTGCCGCATCAGGCAACACCGAAGATCTTGATGATATCCAAGCATTCTCGGTTGCGTGGCTTAGACGCGAGCAGGATCAAGATCTCAAAGCCTTTGATGTCAATTTCGACTGCCACTTCTTGGAGTCATCGCTTTATACCTCTAATGCGGTCGAAGAAACGGTCAACACCCTCATAGCCAATGGCCATACCTATGAGCAGGACGATGCCTTATGGCTCCGCACTACCGACTTTGGTGATGACAAGGATCGTGTCATGCGAAAGCGCGAGGGTGGTTACACCTACTTTGTACCCGATGTGGCTTATCATCTGAATAAGTGGGAGCGCGGTTTTGAGCGTGTCATCAATGAGCAAGGCGCGGATCACCACAGCACCATCACCCGCGTTCGCGCGGGCATACAAGGGCTCGATAAAAACATCCCTGAGGGCTGGCCCGATTACGTGCTGCATCAAATGGTAACCGTGATGCGCGACGGCGAAGAAGTAAAACTGTCCAAGCGCGCAGGCAGTTACGTGACGCTAAGGGACCTCATTGACGAGGTTGGACGCGACGCGACACGTTTCTTCCTAACCGCGAGAGCAGCAACCTCTCAGCTCACCTTTGATATCGATCTTGCGCTATCGAAGAGCAATGAAAATCCTGTCTATTACATCCAATATGCGCACGCACGCATCTGTAGTGTGCAGCGAAAGGCCGCAGAGCAATTTAACAATTGGACAGCTGCTAATGGCCTGAATCATCTTGATCAACTCACACAGGACGAGGAGCAAGCGCTTGCGCTCGTGCTAAGCAAATATTCCGAGGTGGTAGCTGGCGCAACAAAGCGGCTCGAACCTCACGCCGTAGCCAACTACCTGCGCGACGTCGCCGCTGCTTTCCACTCGTTCTACAACCAGCATAAGATCATTGATGAAGACTCAGCAGTAAGCCTCGCACGATTAGCACTGGCGACCGCAACACAACAGGTCATTGCTAACGGCTTGCATATTTTGGGTGTATCAGCGCCCGAGGCAATGTAAGGAAGGAATGTAAATCGTGGCTGCGGCACCTCCGAAAACTAAACGCAAGCGTACCAGTACAGGAAGTGCGACAAGGCGAAGCAACACCCAGAAAAAGCGGGGATCTTCGGATACCCCGTTATTTAACGAATCGCACGTGAGCGGCTTCGTTGTTGGGGTACTCGTGGGCGTAATCGCGAGTCTCGGTATTGTGGGGGGAGTCAACCCGTCGGCGCTGCCACAAGTCGTCAAAACCGCAACCTCAAACAGCGAAGATGACGATCGGCAGCCAAGCTTCACCTTTTTTACGACACTGGAAGACGAATCTTTTTCGGTAAGTTCAGCGAGGGAATCAACACCGAGCGAATCCAAATACACGCAATACGTGCTTCAGGCCGGTTCATTTAGAGCGTCGACTGATGCTGACCGTCGTCGAGGAGAACTCGCCCTACTAGGGCTCGAAGCCGCTGTTGAAGAGATAAGTACAGATACGGGCAGCTGGCACCGTGTCTATATCGGCCCTTTTGATAGCCGGTCGGCAATGGCCAAGGCACGAAGCCTAACCGCCCAGAGCGACATCGACACCCTGCTTTTAAAGCGCTCACAATAGCGTCCGAAAAGATGACGCTGGCTCTACGACCATGACCCAACAAGCACCAGAATCTTTAAAGTATCGGCGCTCCGATAGGACCCTAGAAATTAAGTTTCCCAACCAGGTCGCCGTCGATCTCTCGGCAGAATTCCTGCGGGTTTTATCACCTTCGGCAGAGGTGCAGGGGCACGGTCCGGGGCAAGAGGTGCTGCAAACCGGTAAGGCGAATGTTGAGATAACGGCTATCGAGTCAATTGGACATTACGCAGTGCAAATAAGTTTTGACGACGGACACAGCTCCGGGCTGTACACTTGGGCGTATTTAGCGCAACTAGCGAGCGAGAAACAGACACTCTGGCACCGCTATTTGAAGAAACTTGAGGACGCGGGCGCATCTCGAGACCCGTCAACTGATATCGTCAGGATCATTAGTTAGCGGGTACGCGAGCGATAGGAAATTTAATGAGCACACACGATAACGCGACAGACGACACGACCGACTTTGGTTTTGAGCGTGTCAAAAAAGAGGAAAAAGCGGGACGAGTGCGAGAGGTCTTTGACTCGGTTGCATCCCAGTACGACCTGATGAATGACTTAATGTCAGGTGGCCTACATCGACTATGGAAACGATTCACGATTGAGCTTAGCGCTGTCCGACCTGGCCAAACGGTACTCGACATCGCCGGTGGCACGGGTGATTTAGCGGCGAAATTTTCTAATCTTGTCGGTAAGGATGGCAATGTCATTCTTTCTGACATCAATGCTGCCATGCTCTCTGTCGGGCGCGACCGCCTCATAGATAAAGGTGCACTTAACAACATCAGCGTGGTTCAGGCTGACGCACAATTTCTTCCCTTTGAAGACAATAGCATTGATTGCATAACCATCGCTTTCGGTCTTCGCAACGTGACGGATAAAGCCAAAGCACTGGCGTCAATGAATCGTGTACTTAAGCCGGGTGGACGCCTCTTAGTCCTAGAGTTTTCAAAGCCGGTCTCGCCTCTGCTTTCTAAGATCTATGACGCCTATTCATTCTCCGCGCTGCCAGCGATGGGCAAGATCATTACAAACGATGCTGATAGTTACCGATATCTCGCCGAGTCGATCAGAAAACATCCAGACCAAGAAACCTTACTCGAGATGGTGGAGGATGCAGGCTTCGTCGACTGCCGGTATCACAACATGACGGGCGGCATCGTCGCCGTGCATCGAGGTATCAAGGGTTAATTCGGTGGAACACGATCCAGCGGTCATTGCCGGTATCTGTCTCGTTGCAGAAAAAGCCATCACGCGCGCCGTCGATCTATCTGCAGGGACTCGAAATCAGCTCAAAGGCCTCCATCCATTAACCATCGGTGTCAATTGCTCGAGCCCTTCGGTTGATCTATTCGTGACGATTGATGCTGAAGGGACAGTAGCGGTCGCAAGCTATCGCGAGGAATCTGCAACGGTCAGTCTGGCAGGAAGCTGGAAGGACTTCTTGAGCGTTGCAACTGCGGACGATCCTGCATCTGCACTTATTAACGGTAATATCCAAATCTCTGGAGACACGGCACCGCTTTTGCGGCTTCAAGCTGTTCTCGCTGACTTGGATG
>CBFHQN010000007.1:0-39339 GCA_965657765.1 Luminiphilus sp.
GTTCTCTGCTGTATCGGCCATGACCGTTCGAACCGTCTGGTTAAGCCGAGACGCTAACTGTGAATAGCCTATCTCGATAAGAATGCTTGAGACCTCGGCAATAATTTGATCGGCCATCGCGTGATACGGATCGCTTAAAAGCGCCCCATTTTTAACCCCATGAACGGCGGTGAGCGGGTTGATGCAGGCGTTGATGGCGACTTTTTCAACGAGCCGCTCGTTAATATCGCTACACCATTCGAGCGAGGGGATGCCTTTTTGCCAAGTGCCAAACCATGATGGAGCTGCGCTGGCATCCGGCTGGCCAATGAGCGTTTTTCCCTCGCCCGCCGCGATCCATTGCTCACCGGCTCTGTGACAGCCGGCCGTAGTCGTTGCAAGAAATAGTGTGCATTCAGGTGCAACCTGCTGAATATCGTCGATGTGTTGCATGCCATTCATCATGGCGACGATCGTAGTGTGCTCCCCAATGCGATGCCTAATGCGACGCAGGGCTGAACCCGCGGCCCAGCTTTTTGATGTGACTAGCAGATGCGAAATATCACTGCTGTCGTCCACACTCGAACAATCAAAGGTCAGCGATTGTGTCGAATGAGCAGTTTTGAGCGAAATCGTTCGACTCGATGCCTCAGTCGAACGCGAAAGTAATCGCACAATAGCACCGCCGTGATACAGCCTGTGGGCAAACAGGCCGCCAATGCTCCCCACGCCCAAGATGTGCCAGGTATTACTCATTAAAGCCCCCAGCTTTCTTCGAGCATCTGTTTACTTTGAACACTGTTCGTATGTCCCAACGCAGCAACGGTCCAGAGGTGATCCATTAGTGGCGCCACGCGACACGCCACTTGCCATTGATACTGATCAAAAGAGGCCTCGGCCGTTCTCTCCGCGAAGGCATCGCGATCATTGTCGTCCATATGTTGCGACGCGACAGCGATATCAAAATGGCGGCTCCCTAGCGACGCATACTCCCAGTCGATAGCGAGGTATCGCCCTTCAATTTTTCCGATATTGGCAGGGGTGAGGTCGTTATGACAGAAGCAGGCAGGTTCGTTATCGAGTCGCTGAAGGTCCTCACGTATCGCGGGACTCTCTATATCGACTGTAAGCTGACTTAGGGCTTTCTCCCTTGCGGCAAGGGCGTACCGAGAAGCCGTTTCTTCGAGTGATAACCTCGGTCCATCGATACTGCTCGCGTGCACGCTTTTCAACAACTGGCTGTGGGCGTCCTCATCGATCCCGTCAAATGTAAGACGCTTCGTAATAACAACATCTTCACTCGTGCCAGCCCACAAAACATCGGGTGCAAGACCGAATGCAGCAGCTGCCCGCCAAAGCGCAATTTCCTGCGCGGGAGCGTTCACGCTTAAGGATGTTGTGTTGTGTCGTACCCGAAGAACAAGATCAGGTGCGGGGTCGAGAGAAAACACGGTGTTGGCGGAGCCAACACCCAGAACCTCGCCAAGATCGGGCCGTGCACCACGAGTACGCCAGTTTTGATCCCAGACCTGCCAGGCATTAAGTGCCTCCGATATGGGGGCTAATAGGTGGCTAGGGTACGTCGCCACGATAGATATCCAGCCACAGACAAAACGATATACAGCGCGAAGAGACCTGATGTCAGAGATAACCCCCGATCACTAAACAACCAGACTGAAACAGCGTTGATAACAATCCAATAAAGCCAGTTTTCGAGGATTTTTCGGGTGACCATCCAGGTGCAAACGATTGCTGAGACGGTGGTTCCAGCATCGATATAGGGTCTTGCTGCGTCTGTGTAGGCACTTAACAAAGATCCCGATACCGAAGTCCCGATAAGGATGCTGAGTAACGCTATCGCGTGAAACGGCCAGGGGCGACTCGTCACTGGAAGGGTGTCTGCAGTCTTATCTTTCCCCCAAAAGACCCAGCCAACGACAGCCATAGCGGTGTAAACAATTTGCAACCCCGCTTCCATATAGAGCTTCACCTCAGCAAAAATGACAAGATAGAGGAGGGCACTAATGAAGGCCGCGACCCAACAGAGCCGGTTTTGTCGCATGGCAAGAACCAGATAGGCGAGCGCCAATACGACTGCGATTGTCTCTAGAACACTCATTGCTTGCTGGGCGGCTCGATGTCAGTGTGGTGTTCCGGAATAAACTTAGCCACCAACACCTGTCGACCAAACTCGGCGTAACTTGCTTCAAGTGCCTCTCGGACACAGTCAAATACATCGCGGCTCTCACCCGTGATCTGTGTGCTCATAGAGTTGGTGGCTACGCTGCACTTGTTGGCGGCAATAATGTTTTCAATAAAGGCCCATACAGGCGCTTCAACCTCGCCCGCGAGCGGGTACAAGCTTAGTTCAGCAGTCACCCTCACAACTTAACCCCCAAATTGATATTGCACCGTTGCGCCCACTGTACGCGGCTCACCGAACTGGTAATAGGGTTCTAGCGCGTAATCCTTCCGAGGATCGTTACCAAAGGTGCCGAAACCACGCGTAACGGTGGTTTTATCTTGCAGGTTACGGCCCCACAACGTAACTGCCCACGCACCGCGCTGCCAGGCGATATTGGCGTTGATCAATCGTGCTGATGGTGATGTCACTTCGTGACGGTCCGAAAGGAAAAACGCATCGCGACCGGTGGCTTCGAGTGACGCAGAAAGATTTGTAGAGAAATTATAAGTCGCGCTCAGGCGGTATTGGTCTGCAGGGGCTTGCGGCTGATCGAGGCCTGACAGGTCGGTACCATCGATGTTGACGTAGCGGTCGAACGACGCATCGAGCCGTGCAATGAAGCCGCTGAAACGGAGCGCCTCAGTGGCGCGCCAGTCGATGGATGCCTCAAGACCTCGGTTTGTGCCGCTTGCAGCGTTGTCTGTGAAATCGGTAAACGAGGTGCTGCCATCGCTTCGAGGGATGACGAGAGAGCCCTTGACTTGCTGGTCACGTCTGTCCATGTTGAAAATGGTGACCGATCCGCTGATTCGCTGATCAGCACTGCTAAACCGGTAGCCAATCTCGGTACTAAGCAAGATTTCCTCGTCGAAACGCGTGCTATTACGGTAAGGCGTAACGTCGATTTCATTCGCCAAGGTGAGAAGCGTTGATGACAGCGATGCATTCACACCGCCGGCGCGCACACCGCGCGCTACAGTGGCAAAGAATGCACCTGTCTCGGTCAGCTGCCAGTTGATGGACGCGTTACCCGTCAAATAGTTATCGTCAAACTTCTCTCGGACACCGGCAGAGTCGTGATAGGTAACATCGCGCTGTTCGTAACGCGCCCCCAGGGTCAGCGTGACATTATCGCTAACTGCCTGCGACACCTGTCCGTAAATTGCCAGCGTATCGGTGTCGTTGATACTGCTAAAGGGTGCTTCAAGGTAGGTGTAATCGCGATCTAGGGCTTCGCTGCCCTCACGACTGTAAATGCCAATAACCCAATCGAGGATCTCTGCCGTGCTTGGCGTTAAGCGCCACTCAAAAGTGCTGCGATCAATGTTTCGCGCGTATTGATCAAACGAGCTGTATTCCCAAAACGGTCGAATGCCGACGAAGCTCCAGTCCTCGTCGTAGCTGTAAATCGTATCGGCGTCGACGTCGCTTAACTGAACCGTCGATGTGAAACGCTCGCCCACCCGGTTCCAACGAACGAGCATCGATGTCATGTCGAGGCTGTCTTCACCGGGCTGGTCGCTCAGGGTTTCGCGTGTGTTATCGAGCGAGAACGCGTCATACCCGTTATCGATATCTACTTTACTGACTTTGATGTCGACGGTATTTGCATCCATCACGTGTCGTAAAGCTAAGCGCGTTGTTTGCTCGTCGCGGTTATTGGTGTCATCCACGCCGAGGTGGGTGTTGTCGACCCAGCCGTCTGATTTGTATCGCTGGTGAGCTACTCGAGCCGAGAGTGCCGAGGTGATTGGGGTGTTACCGCTGACTTCGAGACGTTGGCCGCCGTAATTTTCCAGCCCCATTACGATATTGAGCTCGCTTGCATCGGAGGGCGTTGCCGTCTCGACGCTGATCAGACCCGCAAGGGCCCCGGCGCCCATGATGGCGCCTTGTGGACCGCGGAGGATATCGATCTGCGCAGTGTCGAAGTTGGTCAATGCACCACCTAGGCCGCTGATATCAACCCCATCCTGCAACAACACGACTGAGGGATTGATGGGCTCAATGAACTGGCTACGCTCACCGATGCCCCGTATTTGAAAGAAGCGTTGGCGTGATGCGCCCGATGAGGCAGAGAGATTTGGGACGAGGGTGAGTAGATCCTCAAAGTGCGCGGCTCCGCGTGCCGCCATATCTCTCTCGGTAAGTGTGGTAGCGCTGATGCGGCTTACGTCATTATCCATCAATGTCGCCGTGATAATGATTTCTTCGAGTTCTCGCTGGTCAGCAATCGCAGGGACGGCAGATAATCCTGCAACAAAAAGACTGACGCCTGTTAGCACTAGGGGGGGTATCGATAAATATCGGCTATACTTCAAAGACAAGGTGGTTTCCTCTTTAATGTCCAATGACGCTGTACGTACACAGGTTGGTATCAGGTGAGGAATAGCAGGTGAGCCTACTGAGGCTTGCGGTCCTGTTCCTCCGCCGGTACTAACCGGTTCAGGTTCAACGGGTTTGCTTCATCAGCATCTCAGGCAGTGCCACCCCGCAGGAACTGCAGATATTAACACAAGTACGCCTTTGTCTATGTGGCTTTGGTTTTGCGCGACCGTGGTTGATCGCTGTCGCGTTCCGACGTGACATTTATGACTCACCAAACACTTCACGTGAGAGGAGTCCTTTGACTTCGAGCTTGATTACTTGTGGAATGGGGCGTCGCAAAAAACAAACTGAGTTCGCGGAGTAGATATTATGAGTGACGCCGATCAAGTTGCTGATTCACAGTCGCCAATATCTATGGCTGAGTTTTCGCGCCGGCAGCTTGCCGTGATTGAGCGTCAGGTGCTCTCCGCCACAGACCTTGCGGATCTCGTCGATTTGTCGATTACAGGCATTCGCCAACTTTCGGGCGGTGCGGAGGTAGAGCTCTGGTTACACGACCCTGTGGGCGAACTTGGTCGTCACCTCGACGCGATCGGTGTGGTGTCTGGCACCGTTCGATTATTAGATGACAGCTACTCGTTTGTTTCGCTTTACAGCGAGAATCCAGAGTGGAATCGAACGACATCAGGTTTCTTTAATGAGACTGAATTGTTTAAGTCTGGTGCTGCAATCGAGCAAACTCTATTAATTCCCGTGCTTGACCATGAGCTGCTTGTAGGGAGCGTACACGTGGGCAATCCGAGAAGTGCAGTCATGATGGACGAAAACCAGATGGCGATGCTGTCTGATTTTGTCGCCAAGATGCCCTTGCTGATCAATCGCTTAGTCGAGATGAACCGCATCCGAGACTTTGTGCTGTTAGACCCTGCGAGCCATGTTGCCAACCGTGCGGGTCTGCTGCGCGACCTTGAGCGGGAGATCAGTCGCGCGCGACGTAGTCAGCGAGCGCCACTGCTTGTTGTGCTGAAGCTGGTTGGATTGGAGAGTATGAGCAACCTCTCGCAGCGGCATATTCAGCATAGAATCTTGAGGTCTGTTGCAGCCAAGGTATCCGAAGGTTTACGGGATATGGACTCCATCGCACGAATTTCGGAGGAATGTTTCGGTGTTATGGTAGTGGATGCTCCGAGAGAGGACGCGAGCAACATCGTCGGGCGTTGGGAAGCTCAACTGCAAGGCCAACTTATCGATGACGGTGCTGGCGGCATGGTTGAACTGCGCACGGAGAGTAGTTTCCATCACTGCGATCTCGAGGCATTGAATGCTGCCGACGCCTCAGAGATTGCACACAGCCTGATGGCGAGTGTCGAGCAATCATTTATGACCTCTCCTAGTTAAGCGTTAGAACAGATTTTGAATACGATCGCTGTCACTTTTCAGTCACCATTTTCTGTGCAAGCTCGGCTACACTGTAGGCTGCCGTTTTAGAGCGCAATACATGAACAGCCTGACCGCAATATCCTCACAAATGAATATCGATGCACGTGTGCGCAGCGCTATTCGTTGGCTGGCGGATGCTGAGCGACTGCCCAAGCTACAGCGCGTTCTTCTCGTCTTGTTTGTGCTCTGGGCGATCAATAGTTTGGTTGACGTGGTCGTAGCCCTTATTCCGAGTGAGCGGGCGCCGCAGTCCGTGGCAATTCCCGTTAACCCTGCCCCAGCGTCATCGGGCCAGTCCCGTAGTGCAGAAACAATCGATGTGTCTAGCATTCTCGGCGCCGATGTCTTCGGACCCGTGGCGGCGAGTGAAGTGCAGACTGTGGCTGACGAAACGTCCTTGGCAAACCCGAGAGAGGGCATTGAAAACGGCGCACGTGAGACGCGCCTAGCCCTGAAGCTCACCGGGATCGTTGCCTCCACTTCCGACGGACTGGGTAGCGCCATGATCGAGGCGAAAAAGAAGCAGGAGCTCTACTCGGTAGGCGACGCATTACCGGCCAACGGCAAGGTGACGCTCGCAAAGATTCTGCCCAAGCAGGTGGTCATCGACAATAACGGTACCTACGAGCTCATAACGCTGTTCGGCGATAACGGCATTGCTGGCATCGTAAAAACGGTGTCAAAGCCAAGTGAGCCCTCCGAAGCGTCTACTGAAACTGCAAGCGTCTCGACTCAGGCTGTGAACAGCGCGCAGCAACAGCGATTGGCATCGCGCTATCGGCAGCAGTTGTACAATGATCCCCAGACGCTCTCGGGTCTAGTGTCAATCAGCGCCGTTCAGGGGCAAGGCGGTCTGAGGGGTTATCGTCTATCACCGGGTCGTGATGCAGCGCAATTTACTGCACTCGGTTTCAAATCAGGTGATATTGTTACAGCCGTCAATGGCTATTCATTGAGTGATCCCACCAATACCGTTCGTTTGTATCAATTGATGCGAGATGCAACTGATGCCACATTCGATATTGAGAGAGAGGGCGCACCCGTTTCTATCAATGTCAGCTTGAGCGCCATCCAGTAGGAGAATTTATTAACCATGCACGCGACGCTTGCGAAATTTAAAGCATCAGTCCAATCGCTCGCCCTGTTAGTAGCGCTGTGCGTTCCTCATGCTGTGGCTCAAGACTTCACCGTGAATTTGAAGGACACGGACATCCAAGAATTTATTGAGTTTGTGGCCGACGTCACTGAGACAACTATCGTTGTAGACCCGTCAGTAAAAGGTAAGGTCAAAGTCATCTCCAGTAAGCCGGTTTCCAAAGCTGAGCTCTACGATTTGTTCCTCTCGATTTTAGATGTGCATGGCTACACTGCGGTCCGAAGTGGTGCGGTTGTCCGGGTTATTCCGAATAAGAATGCTCGATCAGCACCGGTCGATGTGATCTCAGGCACCTCGGTGATCAACGACGAATATGTCACGCAGGTGATTCGCCTTGAGAATGTATCGGCGGCGAAGCTCATTCCCGTGTTGCGCCCACTCGTGCCTCAGCAGGCACACATGGCCGCTTACGCGCCTAGCAACGCGATTATCATTTCGGATATCCGCGCGAACATAAATCGCATGGAAGAAATCATTGCGAGTATGGACCAGTCAGCGGTCAAAAAGACTGACGTTATAAAGTTAAGATACGGCGTTGCCACTGACGTTGTAGAGATGCTAAAGACACTTGAAAAGTCGCGTGCGGGCGAAGGCGCAGATGCTAATGACGAGGCGACCCTCGTCGCCGATAAGCGCACTAACAGTGTGGTGGTAACCGCCGATGAGCTCAGTATTGAACGCATCAAAAGTCTTATTGACTACCTCGACATACCGCTCGAGCAAAGCGGAAATGTTCGCGTCATGTATCTCGAGTACGCCGATGCAAAGGAAGTTGCTGAAGTACTGACGCGTGTTATGCAAAACCTTTCTCGTCTTGACGACGAGGTAACAGGACGCAATCGATCCGCTAACGCCTCTAAATCAACCATCGAGGCCGATGAGGGAACGAATAGCCTCATTATCACCGCGGATACCGACGAGATGGTGGCGCTAGAGGCCGTGATCGCGCGTCTCGATATCCGTCGTGCACAAGTCCTTGTCGAAGCCATCATCGTAGAGATGGAAATTGTTGAGGGGCGCGAGCTTGGGTTGCAGTGGCTATTTGCTAATGACTCGGGGCTGTACGGAAGCAACATCAGTACCAGTGGAGCACAACAGGGCCGTAACGCGACTCTCGCTCAGGCGATTATTCCGGAGGACTCCACCTCGGAGGAAATTGGGGTTCGTAGTCTTGCAGGTGCCTTATCGCAGGTCCCGGGTACAACGTTCGGTTGGGGTTTGGTCGATCAAGGGCTGACCATGACTACCATCCTCAATGCTTTGGAGTCGCAGGGCAACGCAAACATCTTGTCCACGCCCAGCTTGCTCACGCTAGATAACGAGGAGGCTTTCATCACTGTCGGTCAGCAGGTGCCCTTCGTCACAGGTAGCTATACAAATACCGGTGCGGCTAATGGTGTGGCAAACCCTTTTCAAACGATCCAGCGGGAAAACGTCGGTGTGACGCTGCAGGTAACTCCGCAGATTAACGAGGGCGATTCTGTGGTGATGGATATTGTTCAAGAGGTCTCGAGTATCTCGCAGCAGGTACTGTCTGCGTCCGACGTTATTACCAACGAGCGCAAGATTGAAACCAAAGTGCTTGCCAAAGACGGAGATATCGTTGTCCTTGGTGGCTTGGTTAAAGACGACGTCCAGGATTCACAGCAGGGCGTGCCTTTGTTATCCGATATCCCTGTGCTTGGAAGACTTTTCCGCAGTGACGTGGTGTCTGTCACTAAGTCGAATCTCTTGGTATTTATTCGGTCTACGATTATTCGCGATGATGCTGATCTTGCGGGTGCAACTGCCGAGAAGTACCGCTACATAAGAGATCAGCAACGCGAGCGTCGAGCACAGGGCCTACGTTTTCTTGATGACAACGTGATGCCTGTACTTCCAACATGGGAGGATCGGGTACGCTCTTTACCCGAGGCGGCGGAGGAGTCAATCGAGCAGTGAATACGGCTGCTGACAGTATCGAACAAGCCGTTTCTACGCCGCTTGATGTGTTTGATGAGCCGATCATAGAGGCGGCCGGAGGGTTATTGCCGTTCGGCTTCTCGAAGGCTAATCAGGTGGTGCTTGAGCGGACAGATGACGGTCTTCTTCTTAGCCACGTAGGAGCGCTAAGAACGGATACCCTCCTAGAGGTTCGCAGGGTGGCAGGAGCTACTTTCAGGCTAGAAGAAGTTGATAAAGCGACTTTGCAGCTTCGTATGAGCGTCGCTTACCAGCGAAACAAAAATCAGGCCGCTCAGGTTGCTGAAGACTTGTCGACCGATGTTGATTTAGCGAGGTTAGTTGACGAGATACCTGATTTGGGTGACCTCGCAGATGCAGAGGATGATGCACCGATCATTCGCTTGATCAACGCTATTCTCTCGCAAGCGGTTAAAGAGCAAGCTTCCGATATTCATGTAGAGACGTTCGAAGACCGGCTTTCTGTGCGTTACCGGATCGATGGTGTTCTGGCTGAAGTGCTGTCACCCAAGCGCATGTTGGCGCCGCTTCTGGTGTCGAGACTCAAGGTTATGGCCAAGCTCGATATCGCTGAGAAGCGCATTCCTCAGGATGGTCGTATTTCGGTCCGTATTGCTGGTCACGCAATTGATATTCGTATGTCGACCATCCCATCAGCCCACGGAGAGCGCGTGGTGCTTCGACTGCTCGACAAGCAAGCGGGGCAGCTTGAGCTGGGTCAGCTTAAGATGAATCAACAAGTAGGCGAGGGCTATAAGAAATCACTCGCACGGCCACACGGTATTATTTTGGTGACAGGGCCTACGGGTTCGGGAAAAACCACGACCCTCTATGCCGGCTTATCAAGTATCAACCAAACCTCGCGCAATATCCTCACGATTGAAGATCCTGTTGAATACATGCTGCCGGGGGTTGGACAAACGCAAGTGAACCCGAAGGTCGATATGACGTTTGCGCGTGGCTTGCGGGCGATTTTGCGCCAAGACCCCGATGTTGTCATGGTTGGCGAGATTCGAGACCTCGAGACGGCAGAGATTGCCGTACAGGCGTCGCTCACGGGGCACCTCGTGCTTTCTACGCTGCACACTAATACGGCTATCGGCGCTGTTACCCGTTTGCAAGATATGGGCGTTGAGCCGTTCTTGCTGTCATCAAGCCTGGTGGCTGTCATGGCGCAGCGTTTGGTTCGCCTCTTGTGCACTGACTGCCGTGAGTCTGCTGAGGCCACCCCTGCTGAGCGTGAGCTTCTGGGCATTATCGGCGACGAATACGTGGAGCTTAGCCACTCGAAGGGCTGTGCTAAGTGCAACATGACCGGCTACCGTGGCCGGACCGGTATTTATGAATTAATCGAGGTCGACGAGGCGCTTAGGACAGCTATTCATGAGGGCGTTGGCGAGCAAGCAATGCTCAAAATTGCTCGCACGAACTACCCTGGTATTCAGGCTGATGGGAAGCGCCGAATATTAGCCGGTGAGACGACGCTTGAAGAGGTGTTGCGCGTTACCTCGGTGAAATAAGATGGCGGCGTTTAAGTACAGGGCACTTGATACGTCGGGTAAAGTTGTAAAAGGCGTTCTCGAGGGTGATTCCGAACGCCAACTCCGCGCACAGCTTCGTTCCAAAAATCTCCGGCCCATCGAAGTAAGTCCTGCAAGCCGCCGAATTGCTTCAGGGTCCAATGAGTCCTCAACGGTCCGTCGAGGTCTGTTCGCTCCACGACTGAGCAGCAGCGATCTTGCATTAATAACCCGGCAATTAGCGACATTGGTAGCATCGGCTTTGCCGTTGGACGAATGTTTGCAAGCGGCGGCAGAGCAGACTCGCAAAGCATCAACCAAAGCGCTACTTCTTCAGGTCCGCTCCAAGGTGGCCGAGGGCCATACTCTGGCCCATGCCATGGGGCAGTTCCCTCAAACCTTTGGCGATATGTATCGCGCAATGGTGAACGCAGGAGAGCAGGCGGGGCAGTTGGGGCCGGTTCTCGATCAGCTCGCGGATTACACCGAAAGCCGACAGCACACATCCCAGAAACTTCAGATGGCATTGATTTACCCCTTCGTATTGATCGGCGTCGCGATCGCTGTCGTGACTGCCTTGATGGTGTTTGTTGTACCCGAGATGGTCGGCATCTTTGCCCAAACCAAAACCGATCTCCCGCCGCTGACGGTAGCGCTTATCGCGACGAGTGATTTTCTGACGAACCATGGTTGGTTGTTGGGTATTGGGCTTGTCGCGTTGATAATCGCCGTTCAACAGCTCCTGAAGCGCCCCGTTTACAAGCGCATGTCTGACGGTGTACTCCTGCAGATACCGGGCATCCGGCGGGTTTTGATTGGTATGGATACGGCCCGATTTTCGTCGACACTGAGCATTCTGATGGCCTCTGGGGTACCGCTGCTCGACGCGCTAAAAATTGCTGGCGCCGTGATGAATAATCTCGTCTTGCGCTCGGCTAGCCAAGAGGTGGCGAGCAAGGTACAAGAAGGTTCTAGCTTGAATCGCGCGTTATCACAGGAGGAGTACTTTCCTCCCATGATGGTACATATGGTGGCATCCGGTGAGACTAGTGGCGAACTTGAGACTATGCTCGAGCGCTCTGCCGCGAATCAGGAGCGCGAGCTCGAGGCGACGCTAGGAACCGTCATGGGGCTATTTGAGCCCATCATGGTGGTTGTCATGGGCGGCTTGGTACTGACAATAGTGATGGCAATTTTGTTGCCAATTTTCGACTTGAATACGATGGTGAGGTAGTGAAGTGAAGAAGCAAAATGGTTTTAGCTTGATCGAAATCCTGGTAGTCCTGGTCATCATGGGCCTGCTGATTAGTGTGGTCGCACCGACTGTCCTCAACAGTGCGGACGATGCGCGCGTGCAGAAAGTGCAGGCGGATTTCAAAGCGATCGAAACCGCGCTGAAAATCTATCGTCTTGATAACTACGTCTATCCCAGCACTGAACAAGGTCTCGTTGCACTGGTCGAGCCATCGACGCTCGAGCCTGAACCTCGCAACTTTAAAAGAGGGGGTTACCTCCCTGAAGTGCCTATAGATCCCTGGGGCCGCGAGTACCTTTATTTGTCGCCGGGTGAATACGGCGAGGTCGATATTTATTCGCTCGGTGCAGATGGCTTACCTGGCGGCGAAGACCAGAGTGCCGACATTGGCAATTGGGGTGAGGGCGACGACGCTTAAATTTACTTTCCAAAGGTTCTATTAGGGAGCTCAAGACGTGGTCCGGGTCCAGCGAGGATTTAGCCTCATTGAGATGCTGGCAGTGGTTTTTGTGGTGGTTCTTTTGACCTCCCTCGTGAGTCTTAACGTCGGCACAGGCGGTGCCGATATTAATCGCGAGAATAAGGTTCGTGAGGTTGCGGCTATGCTCAGCTACGCACTCACCGAGGCCGAACTTAGCGGTACCGATCATGGGTTACTGATTCATCGTCTTAGCGACGGTGACGCCAACTATCAGGGACTGTGGTTAAGACGCTACGATCAAGGCTGGGCGCCGCCTTTATCACTCAATGACGCTTTTGAAGGTCTCGAGTTTGAGCCGGGCGTTGAGCTCGAATTACAGCTTGAAGAGCAGCCACTCGTCGATTTCGAAATACTCGAAGAAGATACCAATCCGCCACCTCAGATTATTTTATTTGCGGGAGGTGAGGTGACGCCGGGTGAGCTGACGTGGATTGACGATCGCACAGGCGATCTTCTCTATATATTGCGCTGGGATCTCTTTGGAAGAATGCAGTTCTTGCCCAAAGGTATTGAGCCGGATGAGCTTTTTGAGGAGAGGTCGTTTGATTAATCGCTTTCTCTCTCAAGTCGGTTGCTCTCAAAAAGGTCGCATTCGCGGGAGGTATCTGAAAGAAGAAATCCTTAGAGGCGAGCACCTGCGAAATAGACACACGCAGAATAATTCCCATCAGAAAGGTTTCACTTTGATTGAGGTCATGGTGGCGCTGACTGTGGTTGCTGTGACACTCCCAGCTCTACTATTTTTGTTATCGCAGCAGATCGATGGCACCGCCTATTTGCGAGATCGCTCCGTGGCTCAATGGGTTGCGGCTGATCGTGTTGCCGAGGTGAGACTCGCAGTGGCAAAACAACAGCGCGCTAGCGAGGGAGTGATTGCAGGGGAGGCAGAGCGCGCGGGCAGAACTTGGTACTGGCGTAGCGAAATTCAAGAGACACCTGTCCCGGGCTTTATGCGGTTGACTGTCACCGTAACCGCTGAGGAAGACGGAGACGACGCGACGCTTTACACCTTGGATGCCTTTCTAAATGCGGAGGCGTCGAATGGATCGAGATAGGTATTTAGGTGACCTAAGCGGGCGCGAGCCTGCAGCAAAAGGCGCTTCGCACCAGGGCTTCACGCTTGTCGAAGTGCTTATCGCGATGGCGATCACGGCGGTAGTCTCGGTGCTCTCTTATCAGACCTTATCTACCGCCATCACCGGCATTGAATCGGCGCGTGAGGCGTCCGAGCGCCTCCACGAAATCAATCGCGCTTTCACCGTCATGTCGCGTGATATTCGACAAATTGCGAACCGACCGGTGGTCGATGAGTTTGGACAACTTGCCTCCGCCGTCTCGGGTGGACCACTAGCCCGTGATCCACTGCGGCTCACTCGCTCGGGATGGCACAACAGCACGGGTGCACCGCGCAGCACCCTGCAACGTGTGGCCTATCGTCTCGAAGAGGGGCAGCTGTTGCGGCTGACTTACCCGGTGCTTGACCGAACCACGGCCATCGAGCCGATCGAAACCATGTTATTGGATGACGTTGATACGCTCGAGTTTAGGTTCTTGCCGACGATTAATGATCTCGAGGTGGATCGTAATCAGGCAATTGATCGACGATTTTGGCAGGAGAACTGGTTGGCAGAAGTGGGTTTCACCAATCAGCTGATTACACCTCCTGCTGCCATAGAAATGCGCATCACCTTGGCTGATTGGGGTGAATTGGAGCGACTTTATGTCATGCCTGCCTTCGAATAAGTCGCAATACTCGAAGGGGTCTCAGAAAGGTGCGGCCCTGGTCATTGCGCTTTTGGTCTTCGCGCTGGCTGCGGCGTTAATGGTGGGCGTTCAACGAGACTTCGCGCTCCAGCTGCAGCGCAGTACCAATACGTTTTTTGCCGAGCAGGGGTGGTCTTTTTTGTTGGGTGCAGAGTCGCTCGCAGAGTTAGCTCTGCGGCTCGATGCGGATGAGGATGGCCGCAGCGACGCGCCTGTGGATTCGCTCTTAGAGCTTTGGGCGCAGCCACAGGCGCCATTCCCGCTCGATGGTATTGGCTTCCTGAGTGGCGATCTTTATGACCTGCAGGGCAGATTCAATTTGAATGGTTTGGTGGAATCGCCGCGCCAGCCCGGAGGGCAGCGCACCGGCGGAGGAGCAGCTGACGGGCAAGATCCGGGCGCTGAAGAACCGGATGCGCCACGAGCTGTTAACGAATCAAACGATCCATCGAAGCGATTGAACACACAGCAACGTGTGTTTCTCCGGCTACTTCTGTCCATCGAGGAAGCAGAGCTTAATCGCGGCGAGGCTACCCGATTGGTCGAGCGGGTTTCAGACTTTATCGACGCTGACCGAACTCCGCGCTTAGATGGTGCCGAGTCAGAGGTCTACCTCGCTTCGGCTTTCCCCTATCGGCCGCCCAATAGGCCGCTTGCCAGTGTGAGTGAATTGCGCGCGGTTGATGGAATCACGCCTGAGCTCTACACACTCATCGCACCGTACTTAACGGTGTGGCCCGAAGAGGGCAGTAAGGTGAATATACTGACAGCGCCGCCTCAACTTCTGGCTGCATTGGCGGGCGACGATGCTTTCGAGCCGCTCGCGTCGCAGGAGGTTGCCCGGATCGTCGAGTTGAGATCAGAGGGTACGATTACCGACGTGGACACCTATTTGTCGGACGCACTTTTTACCAACTCAACAACGACAGAGTTGCGTGAGATGATCGACGTCAAATCTGCGTGGTTTTTGCTAGACGCTCGCGTGGAAATTGCCGACCGGGAGAGGCGGTTGTACAGCGTGCTTCACAGGCAGGGTCGGGCGATATCCGTAGTGCACCGAACCGAGGGTGAGCTGTGATGTCGGTCTTGGTGAGCCTCTTTGTCAAGCAAGTAAGTCTTCATGCGTTTAGTTGCCGACCGATCTCTTCAGTTAAGCAAGCAGGCCCGCCACTATTAAGTTGGGGAGTAGGGCCGATCAGCATTGTTAATTTACATAAGCCAGCTTATTCATATGAGTCAGCAGCCTGTTCAAATAAGCTAGAGGCCTTTTCAAATGTGTCAGCTGCGATCAGTTGTCTTACACCGGGACCTACAGATCGCTTACACTACACCCGAGGGCTGCCTGGGGGCGGCCTGTATATTTATGGGACCTAAGAGCTAGATGCAAACCGAAAATCCCAGCGTTGTGATTTGGCAGGATGATTCTCCGGTCTTGTGGCGAGCCGGCGCGCTTGAGGCGGAAGCGATTTCTGATGAGACCGTTTTACCCCAAGGCATTGTGGTTGGCCTCCCCAGTGACGATGTGAGAACTGCCTTGCTCGAGGTGTCTGCAGACGAGCGGAAACACCTAGCGAGTTCGTTACCCTACATGATGGAAGAGCAGGTGGCGGATGATGTCGACGATCTGCACTTTGTCTCTGCACCTGTCAGTGAAGAACGCTATTTGGTTGCGTTCACACGTAAGGTGCAAATGGCGGCCTGGATTGAGGCGCTGCCGGGCTCAGAGGAGCTCAAACGGTTTAGCCCTGAGGCACTGTGTCTGCCCATTCAAGAGGGCGAGTGCTGCATAGTCATTAACGGGGATGAAGCGATACTGCGTTGGAGCGAATCTCAGGGTGCACGGGTCGATCTCAGCCTCTTATCCGTAATCATTGATTCACTAGCCGCCATGCCCAGCTCTTTGGTCATTTATGGCGCGGATCGCGAAGCCGTGATGGCCTATTTAAGCGAGGAGCAAGCTGCTCGTGTTGATTGGCGACAGGGCGGTTGGGGCGCGCTCCTTATGTTGTACCAAACGTCTTCGCCCATCAATCTTCGCCAGGGCGCCTTTGCGCCTCGTCTACCACTCGTCAAATGGTGGAATATTTGGAAGACAGTTGCGATCGCAGCGGGACTCGCGATGACACTGCAATTCGTCGCTGATCTGTCGCAGTACCAAACCCTAAAGAGTCGCAACCTCGAGCTGCGCTCGGCTATCCAAGATAGCTACCGTAAAGCGAACCCTCGGGGTGCCGTGGTCGATGTGGAAAAACAATTGAACCGACAGCTTTCCGAATTTTCGGGTGGAGACGGTGTCGCTGCCTTTACGCCGCGACTGGTCGATGTGGTAACGGCAACACTTGCGCACGATGGTCGTGTGACTTCAGTGAATTACAGCGCGGGACAGCTCAGGCTTAATTTGACCGCAGATAACTTTGCAGCGGTCGAACGAATTCGACAGCGGCTCGAGCAGTCAGGCTTGAAGGCGACCCTAGAAACGTCAAATGCTCGCGGTGACGAAGTTCGCGCGCGTCTGCGTATGGAGGTGTCGTGATGAGAGAGTGGTTTAACGCGCAAACACAACGAGACCAGATATCCCTGATGGCATTATTAGCAGTGGTTGCCCTCTACGGTCTTCTGACCTTCGCACTGATGCCCGCGAGTGATGCACGCAGCCAGATGGCGGCAAACAATACAGCTGCGGTTGCTCAGTTGGCGCGTGTCGAGGCAAAGGTAAGTCAGTTAATAGACCTCCGCGCGAACAGCGAATCTGGCCAAAACCAGAATTTATCGTCCACCTTGAGTGCGGCAGCCCAAAACGCGGGACTCACCGTTAAGCGACTTCAGCCCAACAGTCGGGGTGAAGTGCAAGTGCGATTTGAAAGTGTCGAATTCGACGCGCTGCTGCAATGGTTGCAGACCGTTGAGGGTAATGAGGGCCTGAGAATTGTCGACGCATCGGTCAGTGATGCCGGCCGATCTGGCGGTGTAAACGCCACGCTCCGGGTTCGGGAGCAGTAGTGTCTAATCGCCGATCCCTCGCAGTGGTAGCGGCTGCGTTATTCTTGTTGTTGTTGGTCGCACGTCTTCCAGCCTCGATCGCTGTGGCGCTGCTGCCACAAACTATTATTGCCCAAAACCCCTCGGGCACGCTTTGGCGCGGGAACGCTGCGCACGTTCAGGGCTATGTGAATGGTCAGTGGTTTGCGCTCGGCAGTGTCGATTGGCATTTGCACCCAATGGGTCTTTTGTTCGGTGATGCGCTTACACTCAAGTCGTCGTGGGGTAGGCAGCAGCTTGATCTGTCTGCGGGTCTTGCACTCAACGGTGATGTGACGGTGTCCGATGTCTCCATTAGAGCTGATGTCTCATGGATTAAGAATCTCCTACCGCTGTTTGTAGCTGGCGATCTGACTGCCGATATTGAAACGCTTCGAGTCACTGCCGTTGGTGTTCCTGAGACAATAACGGGTCGAGTTGTTTGGGAAAATGCCGCCTGGCAAGCCATGGGGGGCGACGTATCTCTGGGCACCTATGCCATCGACATTACAACGACTGATCAAGGTATTTTGGGCAAAGTCGTGACGCTCAAAGGCGCGCTCGATCTCACCGGTGAATTCACACTCAAAGGTGATCGTTACTCGGTTACGGCGGACCTCTCGGGAGCAGCGGCGCGCAATGAGGCATTCCAACAAGCTATCGCGTTAATGGCCATGCCGACAGAGAGTGGCTACCGCATCGATTTAAGCGGTACACTCTAGTCAAAGCGGGCTCTGGGGCCCTCCTACCAATAAAAAAAGCAAAGTGAGATGCCTATGAAGTTCTGGCAGACGCTTGTTGTCCTTCTCATAGCGGGAGGTGTTATGTCGACAGCAGCGAGTGAAACCCCTGCGGTGATGGGTGGCTTTCCGCCATCCGCGGAATCGCAGGTTACAAAGAAGAATCAACGCAACTGGCCCTACAGCCAATGGGCTTTCCAAAATTTTGGAGCTCCCAATAATACGGTCATGGTGCCGCGTGCCGGTGAGATCCATCACTTTCCCAGAGATGAGAGTCGACTGAGTAGTTTTGAAGTCGACGGAAAGTCGCTGGCAGACGTTTTCGAGGCAAATGCGGCTGACGCACTTGTCGTGATTCACGGCGATACCTTGGTACACGAGTCTTACTGGAATGGTATGGACGCGCACCGCCAACACATTTGGTATTCGATGACCAAGTCTTTGGTCAGCAGCATTGCCGGGCTGCTCGTCGAGAGTGGACAACTTGATCTTGCGAAGAGCCCTTCACACTACATTCCTGAACTCGAAGGCAGTGCCTTTGATCGCGTAACTCTGCAGCAGGTTTTAGACCACGCGAGCGGCCTTGCATTTGAAGAAAATTATGTCGATCCAAAGAGTGACTTCTTTCTTTACTACGCTCCCGCGTTGAACCTTGGGTATTTGCCCGGAGCGGCAGATCTTCAGCCCGGCGAGTCCGATATATACGGTGTTTATGACTTCCTTACGAAGTTTGTTCAGCCCGATCCGGAGACACCGCCGGGCTATCGCTTCGATTACAACTCCGCCAATGCGGACGTTCTAGGTTGGTTGGTATCGCGTTTGATGGATAAGCCACTGAATGATGTCATTCGTGATGAGGTGTGGGCGAAGTTAGGTGCCGAGCACGACGCCTTTATTGCCGTTGATCGTGCTTACATCCCGGTGGCTACGGGTGGCTATAACGCCACTGCGCGCGATGCCGCACGCTTTGGTGTCATGATCCGTGACAAGGGTGTGTTCCGCGGTGAGCGTCTCCTGCCTGCCTCTTGGCTAGAGCACATGGTTGATGTCAAACACAGCGACCGACAAGCGATGGCCCGCAACCCAAACTACTCGCAGGCTGATTGGATTGCCTACCAAGATATGTGGTGGATCCTCGATGATCAGGCTGAGGAGTTTTGTGCTGTCGGTATTCATGGGCAGGTAATTTACGTCAACCGAAGCACCGATACGGTCATGGTTTGGTTCTCGAGTCAGCCTGATGCGGCCTCAACCTTGGCACCTGAATTTCCCATTAAACTCGATGCGGCGCGACGTGCTGCAAGCTATCTAGCGGAGCAATAACACATGGCAGCAGGAACTCCCGTTTGGTCTAGCCGGTTCGCCTTTATCATGGCGAGTGTCGGTTTTGCCGTAGGCCTAGGAAATATTTGGCGCTTCCCTTATGTCACCGGTGAAAACGGTGGCGGCGCGTTTGTTCTGGTTTATTTGTTATTTGTTTTTGCCATTGGCGTGCCCTGCGTTATGGCTGAACTTATGGTGGGGCGACGCGGGCAATCAAGCCCCTCGAAGTCTATGGCGGCGGTTGCTGAGGAGAGCGGACGCAGTCGACTCTGGGGTGGCGTCGGTGGCTTAGGCGTTTTTACCGCGTATACGATCTCAATCACTTATGCAGTGGTGGTGGGTTGGGTGCTCTGGTACCTGATTCAGGCAGTGATGACAGGTTTCGCCGGTTATGATGCCGCGATGGCGACCAGCTCGTTCAACGGTCTTTTGGCGGACGGCTCCACCATGCTGATCATGACAATTCTCGGCAACGTGATTGTCGGTGGCATTATCTACGCAGGCGTCACGGGAGGTATCGAGCGTGCCGTGACCTTCATGATGCCGTTACTTTTTGCACTGCTTATCGGCTTGGGTATCTACAACATCTTCGCTGGAGGATTTGGTGAGACGGTGAGCTGGCTCTTTGCACCTGATTTCAGCAAGATCGATGGGCCTGTTTTACTTGCAGCAGTAGGTCAGGCGTTCTTCTCGATCGGCGTGGGCATGGGTGGAATGATGGCCTATGGCTCTTATCTACCTGCGAATTTTTCTATTACCCGCGGCGCTATGATGATCGTCCTTGCAGATACTTTGGTTGCGTTGCTCGCAGGTTTTGTCGTTTTCCCCATGGTCTTCAACTACGGGCTCGATATGGCAGGCGGGGCGGGTCTTATCTTCCAGACCTTGCCGGTTGCTTTTGCACAGATGCCGGGTGGACATATTTTTGCCGTTCTCTTCTTCGTCATGCTATCGGTTGCTGGCGTCACCTCAATGGTGGGCCTGCTTGAGGCTGTGACGAGTTGGACCGATCAAAAGACCACACTGGGGCGCGAGATGAGCTCCGTCGTTGTGGTGGGCTCGGTCACGTTCTGCAGCATCGCCTCGGTGTTTTCCTATAACGTATGGCAGGACTACACGCTGTTTGGGATGAACTTCAATGCAGCATCGGAAGGCCTTTACGACAAGATTACGCTGCCGCTCGGTGGCCTACTGATTGCCCTATTTGTCGGATGGTTTATGAAACGTGACTTCGCGTTTTCAGAATTGGCAACCACTGAGCAGACGTTTGGTGTTTGGCAATTGCTACTTAAATTCGTTGTGGTGCCCGCAATCGCCATCATTCTCATCACGGGGTTGGTGTAAACCATGCTAGCAACAGTTACGGATTGGTTGTGGTCTTATGTGCTCATCGTGGCACTTCTTGCGGTAGGCATTCGTCTCACGGTGGCGGCCCGGTTTGTGCAGGTACGGTTATTCCGCGAAATGTTCCGCGGTCTTTCGGGTGGCTTCAGCGGCACTGAGAAGGGGTTATCGAGCTTCCAGGCGCTGGTTGTCAGCGTCGCTGGTCGCGTGGGCGGCGGGAATATCGCAGGTGTCGCTGTTGCGATCACGCTTGGCGGTCCCGGCGCGCTGTTTTGGATGTGGCTGATTGCGCTAATCGGTATGGCGACAAGCTTGTTCGAATGTGCGCTTGCGCAGCTCTACAAGCAAAGCGATGGCTCGGAGACCTTCCGCGGCGGTCCTGCCTACTTCATGCGACAGGGGCTGGGCTGGACAACCATGCCCGTTATTTACTCTGCACTGCTCTTGGTGACGATCGGGTTTGGGTTTAATGCCGTCCAGACATACTCGGTCACTAACTCGATTGAGTCCGCTTTCGATATACCGACCTGGCAGAGTGGTGTGGTGCTTACCGCTGTCATGGCAGTCATTTTATTTGGTGGTATCCGACGCCTCGCGGCGGTTTCGCAAGTCATCGTGCCCGTCATGGTCGTGGGTTATTTTGCATTGGCCATCAGCATCTTAATCGCCAACATCAGTGAGGTCCCTGCGGCACTTGCCATGATTTTCAAATCAGCCTTTGGCTTGGAGCAAGTTGTCGGCGGTGGTGTTGCGGCGGCGATTATGCAGGGTGCTCGACGCGGATTATTCTCTAACGAGGCGGGCTTGGGCACGATACCTAACGTTGCGGCTACAGCTGATGTAAAACACCCCATTGCTCAAGGTCTGGTTCAGAGTCTGAGTGTTTTCATCGATACGATTATCCTCTGTACCTGCACAGCACTCATTATTCTTCTGTCCTCCGCCTACCAACCTGATGCAATCAACCCTCAAGGCGTGGTTCTTACTCAGCTGGCCGTGGCTGAGCAGTTGGGTGGCTGGGGCGAATCCTTGGTGAGCGTGTTCTTGGTGCTGTTTGCTACCACGACGATTGCCTACAACTGTTACCTCGGTGAGAACAGCATCACGTATTTTGCAAAGCGACCAACATGGGCGATTCCGGCGTTTCGCATCTCGGTGCTGATGATGATTGCTTGGGCCTCTGTTCAAGACTTGGGCACCGTCTTTAGCTTCTCTGATCTGACCATGGCGCTATTGGCCCTAACGAATTTACTGGCTCTTTGGTATTTGGCCCCGATTGGCATGAAGCTGCTCAAAGACTTCGAGGCGCAATTGAGATCGGGCGGTACTCCGGTTTTCAAACGCGATCTGTTACCTGAAGAGAAGCTAGACGAGGGCAGCTGGTCCTAGCGCGAATCGTGAGTCAGGTTATGGAAGGAAAGCACGTTGTTATCACTGGGCCAACCGCAGGCATTGGCAGATCAAGTGCACTTGTATTGGCTGCGCAAGGCGCGCAACTGACGCTTCTTTGCCGAAATCTCGAGAAGGGTCAGGAAGTCGCAGATGAGATTGCTTCAGTGGGTGGACTGACACCTAATGTGATTCTCATGGATATGTCGCGTCTGGACAGCGTGCGCTCGGCTGCTAACAGCGTTCTCGAAGTGGGCCAACCAATCGATGTACTCCTCAACAACGCGGGGCTTATGAACTCGCATCGCAGAGAGACCGTTGACGGTTATGAAGAGACGCTGGCAGTTAATCATTTTGCGCCTTTTCTGCTAACCGGATTGCTCTTGCCGGCCATCAAGTCTGTCGGACGTGGTGCTCGTATTGTGAACGTGGCCTCAGGGGCTCATAAATTTGTAAAAGGCATGCAGTTCGATGATCTTCAGTCTAAGAACGAATTCAGTATGTTCAACGTCTACGGCAGATCGAAGCTAGCGAATATGCTCTTCACTCGCTCGCTTGCTGCACGGCTTGAGTCGGATGGTATTACCGTAAACTGCCTGCATCCAGGAGCGGTTTCTACCAGCATAGGTAAACAGCATGGCGAGTGGCTGGCGAGAATTCTTCACGCCATACTTAAACCCTTCTTTCGCGACCCTCTGAAAGGCGCGGAGACTTCGCTGTATCTCTGCACTAGTCCAGAGGTCGCTAACATCTCCGGCGCTTATTTCGATAACTGCAAAAAGGTCGACCCTAAACCGTGGGCTGAGGATGATGTTGCGGCGGAACGACTATGGGTATTGTCCGAGGAATGTGTGGGCTTTAAGTACCCTTAGCCTTTCACCCAGTTGGGGATTCTCGTGACCTGTGGCTGTTAGCTGCGATTGTCAGGAATAGCGCTCTGGTCTGTTTATCTATGCCACCAACTGCAAAAAGAGGTGGGCGAAAAAACAACAACTGTTCCTCCCAACGACGCTTCTGCCGAGTGGAGGTAGTGAAGAGTCCTTGGCTTGGCCCGTAGACCTCAGATTTCAAACCTCGAACCTGAGACCCTCGGACTCCTACTAGAATAGGGGGGTGCGTCGCACGTGACGTTGAAGTTGGGCTCAGTGAAACCCCATATTTGCTTGCCACTTGGCCTAATTAAACCGATCAAGCCTCAAGGTGATCTATTGGGTCTCAGTAAGCTCAACGTCAAAGCTAAGTTTATCTTTTCCTCTCAGCGTCTCGATGGTGACAGTGTCGCCAACACGATGCTTTTCCATCGCGGATAGGAAGTCTTCGTTGGTTCTCACAGATTGTCCATCGACAGACGTGATGATGTCGCCAAGTGCAATATCGTTTCGACCAACGCGGCGCGCGCCGATCATGCCTGCATCATCAGCAGGAAAGCCCCGGTAGGTTCGAACAATGGGCACGCCGTTAATGCGGTTACGCTGAATCCATTGATCTGATGCGCGCTCGATCCCAAGGACAGGACGCAGAATCTTTCCGTAGGCGATAAGTTGAGGAACAACCTCTTTGACCGTGCTTACAGGAATGGCAAAGCCAATTCCTGCAGACGCACCGCTTGGTGAATAAATAGCGGTGTTAACGCCAATCAGCTGCCCGAGAGAGTTGAGCAGGGGACCCCCTGAGTTTCCTGGGTTGATGGCAGCGTCCGTCTGAATAACGCCCCGAATCTTGCGGCCACTCGGAGATTGAATTTCGCGGCCCAATGCGCTGACAACACCGACGGTAAGTGTGGTGTCGAGACCAAACGGATTACCAATCGCAAGTACTTTGCGGCCTACGGACAACTCTGAAGAGTCACCGAGGGGCAGTTCTACCAAACCGTCTGGTGGGTCTATTAAACGCAGCACAGCAAGGTCTCGTTCAGGAGCCTGACCTACGACCTTTGCTTCGAACTCGCGCTGATCGCTTAATGTAACCGTCAGCTTATTTGCGCGCGCTACAACGTGATAGTTGGTCACGATGAGCCCCGAGTCGTCCCACACAAAGCCAGAACCCGCACCTTGCGGAATCTCGAGCACGTTCAAGCTAAACATCTGGCGACGCAGTGCGGTCGACGTGACGTAGACCACCGATGGACTGGCGTTACTAAAGACCTCGGTGGTGTTAGCTTCGTCGTCGGTAGCAAAGCTCAAGTACTCTACCGCCGCGCTTGCCGCGGGAGAGAGCACTAGGGCCGGGGGCAGTAGCGCCAGTACTGGGGCAAAGAGAAACCCGAGTCCCGCAATAAACCCTGCAAAAAAGCGCTTACACATAGCGAAATATTCCGAAAGAGAGTGATCGCATCAACGGTTTTGTAGCGCCTCGATGCGCTTATCCAGCGGCGGGTGTGACGAGAATAACTGTCGAATATTCGACCCGTTACCTGAACGGATACCGAACGCTGTCAGCTCGCCTGGTAGGTCGGACGGCGCGTTAATCTCAGCCTGAAGTCGACGTAGTACGGCTGTCATATTGTTCTTACCTGCGAGATCCGCACCTGCCGCGTCTGCACGATACTCTCGGTATCGAGAGAACCACATGACAATCATACTTGCGAGGATGCTGAGTAGGATTTCGGCCACGATGGTGCCCACCCAGTAGCCGATGCCTAAGCCACGCTCATTCTTGAAAATCACTCGGTCTACCGTGTGGCCAATTACACGCGCGAAGAACATCACAAAGGTATTAACAACGCCTTGGATAAGCGTCAACGTGACCATATCACCGTTGGCGACGTGGCCAATTTCATGGGCCATGACCGCGCGGACTTCTTCCGGCTTGAACCGCTGCAGCATCCCGGTGCTGACGGCAACGAGTGCATTGTTACGGTTCCAGCCGGTAGCGAAGGCATTCGGCGCGTCGGAGGGAAAAATGCCTACCTCAGGCATACCAATGCCGGCTTGATCGGCAAGTTGCCGTACTGTCTGCAAAAGCCATTCCTCATCACGATTGCTGGGCGTTTCGATGATGCGTGTGCGCGTCCCACGTTTCGCTGACCACTTTGAAATGAAAAGCGAAAAGAGCGATCCCCCCATGCCAAAAAGCGCGCAGAAAACGAGCAAGGCATTGAAGTCCAAGCCTATGCCCTGGTTATCGAGGAAACTCTCGAAACCAAGCAGTCGCCATACGACGCCAACAACTAAGACAACCGCCATGTTGGTTAAAAGGAAAAGCAAGATGCGCATGCGTTTTCTCCGCAAAGATAATGATGTCAGGTATACGTAGTGGCGTTAGACAGAGTTTTCAAGCGAGGGTTCAGAATTTTCCTCGTCAAGTAGGGGTCAGATCATCTTTAAATGACGATGATCACTCGATTTGTTACGTCGCGTTGATAGGTTGTTGGTCACGAGGCTGATCGTTGCGTTTTCACGGCTGTTTTTGTGCGCGTTTTGTTCAGAAAGAACCGCATTGTGAGAGAAAGTTGCTGTTGGCTCTATGTCGGGGAACATCCACCCAATGGCGACGGCTACGGGTGGGTTTGAGAAAACGCTGATTCCTTGCAAAGAGTGAGCTGGTGCCCATCAGTTCGAGGTGCTATCGATGACCAATAAGTTTCCGCTATTGGTCTTCATCTGGTGTTTCGCCGGCGCTTGGCTCAACGAATTCATCCGTGCTTTCTGGCGCGTTCTCGTCGTCAGACTCGTCACTCTGTGCGGCATCGTCACCGATGCTTGGGTTGACCTCAGCATCGTTTTCCTCGACGGCTTCTTCGTTCTCTTCTTCCTTCTCTTCCTCGAGGCCCGGTAGCGGAATTTGGCTGATACTCAATTTAGGGAGTTTTCCCTCTTTGAGCGTCATTTCTAGAATTTCAGCACGTAGCCCAAAGTCTTTAGAACTCAATTCGAAGACGGTATTGCTAGCCTCGTCGCGGTGCTTGTATTGAGCAACGCGGGAGCGGTCCGAGCCATCGACCCATTCTTTGCTACGACCCCAGTAATGGCCATCTTGATTCTTGAGGATAAAGCTGCGATCCACGATTCACTGGTTCCTTGTGTATATGCCTGGTTGCTTTTTTGAAGCTCTACTTGTTGAGCAAAATATCTTTGGCTTGATTAATCTTTGCCGCAAGAAAGTCGTTGCCACCACGGTCGGGGTGCAACTTCTGAATAAGGCTTCGGTGTGCTGCGATGATCTCTTCCTCGGTGGCATCTTCTTCCAATCCCAAGGTAGCTAATGCCTCGGATCGAGCGCCCTCAGAGGCAGCCGCTTGATTAGCGGAATCCTGTTTCTCTGAGGCTTGCTCAGCCTGCTGTTGCCGCTGATCAATGTACGCCGCAAGTAGCTCTGCTGATTCCTCGTCCTCGGCTTGATAATGCGTCAGCAAATCCTCTAATTGCACAAGTGACAACTCGGACAACAACCAACCTTTGTGTGGGCCTTCGATCACCTCGCCATCGATATTGCCGCTTGCATGATCAAGTGTGGCCGATAGGTGATTGGTCTGGATCGCAGACTGGCCCGCTTGTGTGTTTTGCTGACGCAATTTATTCAAGAAGGGAAGCGCGCGAATCACCCAGGGGAGTACTTGGCGGAGGAAAACAAACGCGCCGGTAAGTGCTGCACCGACCCAATGCATTCTTCCTGTAACGGTGAGGACAATGACCGTCGCTACAGTGAGCCCTATCAAAAACTTGATATAAGCACCGCGCTGCTTGTGTGGCGGCATATTGCGGATGCGCCACAAGTAGTTGATGGCGATAGCCGCGGCAGCAATGGCCAAAAGTACTCTAATCACATTGAGGTCCTTATGGGGTGGCTCGTTTAGTTGGAAGCTGCGTCTTCATCTGAGCGCAGTCTCGCGTGCAAGGTTAGCGGTCAAGATCGCGCCAGCTTCTCGAGCAGTAGTTTATCACTTTCATGCGCCGAACTTTCTAGCGCCTTGCGACCGCCGGTAGCCAGTCGAATCACCGATTGAAGAAGCCGTCGAAGCTGATCCGCGCTGTCATCGCCAAGCGCAAAATGTACGCCTCCGGACAGCGCAGCCATGGAGGCAAATGTACTACTTGCCGCGGCGTCGCTCCCTTCCTGAAAAATATAGAGTGGGCGCTTTGCCAAGCGACATCTGATAGCGAGGTCATTCAACACATTGGCATCTTCCTCGACGGCGTCTCCGACAAAAATGATTGCTTTCAATGACGCGGAATCAGGATGTTGGGCAATACTATGCTCGAGTAGACGCTGTAATTGCGTTACTCCTCCCTCGCAATAGACCTCGGACAATTCCTGCCGCAGGTCATTGGCTGTAGCTACCCAAGGACTTGCATGGAAGGTCGTCATACCCCGGAAATAGCAAAGCTGAAGTGATAGCTCGGAAGTCTCTGATGCGGCATCAAACAGGACTCCGTGCAGAGACTGGGCTTGCTGCCAGGTCGGTGCGCGAGATGCGGTCGCATCCAGCGAAAAAATGATGCGGGTCTGCGCGTCCGCAATGCGCTTGATCGCTCGGGCTTTGGAAATAAACGTCGCTACGTCCGATCCCGCTGATCGCCTTGTAACTGCCTTTGAGTTGGCCGCTGGCTTTGCTGGTGTTTTTGGTGTTTTGGGTGTGCGATGTGTGATGTTCAACTCCCAGGACTGCGTTAGCTCGGGATGAGTATGACTGATTCCGCGGCCCTTTTTTTTTGGGGGGGGGTAGCAGCCCTTTTTTAGCAGCCTTTTTTTAACAGACCGTTGGCCTCCAGTTCGCTGAGGTAGTGTTTGCGCTGCTGCAGCTCGACAATAGCAGACTGCACGACGCTGTCGCTTTTTGCCCGTGCAGCGTCGGTCGCAATATCGAGGAGTTTTCGACTCGACAATCTGCTGGCTGCGTTTGTGGATTTAGTGTTCGAACGATTCGGTATCGTAACTGTGATGGGCATAATGTGCTTCCAACTTCCCCTCGGTCCACTGTCTGTCTCGACCGATGCTATTTTTGTCTATGTTGAGGAGATTAGACCCTCTTTGTTACAAAAGTTCAGCGTTATACTTCGAGCATGATGAACTTTTTATGTCTGGGGACTGTCTATGAGCATCATGGATATCTTACAAATGCGTAGAAAAGACGTGATGCCCGCGCCGGAAGATGCACTTTCCGGTCGCGGTGATCGCATGCCCGTCACTCACGCCCACACCGTGCTTGGCAACCCACTGGAAGGCCCTTTTGACCCATCACTTGAAGTAGCGATGTTTGGTTTGGGCTGTTTCTGGGGCGCCGAGCGTGTCTTCTGGAAAGTCCCTGGTGTTTTCACTACAGCGGTAGGGTATGCAGCGGGGTACACGCCTAACCCCACTTATCGTGAGGTGTGCTCTGGTCAAACCGGACATAACGAGGTCGTTCTGGTGGTCTTTGACCCTGCCAAGGTTAGCTTTGCTGACTTGCTTAAAGTGTTCTGGGAGAGTCATGACCCAACCCAAGGTATGCGTCAGGGGAATGACATGGGAACGCAATACCGCTCGGGTATCTACACCTATTCAGCTGCTCAAGCAGAAGCGGCCCAGGCGAGTCGCGACGAATACAACGAGCGACTCTCGGTGGCTGGCTACAACGCGATCACAACCGAAATCATCGATGCGCCCGAGTTTTACTATGCCGAGGAGTATCACCAGCAATACCTTGATAAGAATCCCGCGGGATATTGTGGTATTGGCGGAACAGGCGTTGCCTGTGGTATCGGAACGGGCGTCAGCGCTTAAGCGAGCTCCCGCGCGAGCACCGCGCAAACGGCGGTATCAACACTGAGAATGCGGGAGCCAAGATTTACAGTCGTCGCCCCCACTTGTTGAGCAAGGTCAACTTCATAGTCGATGAAGCCACCCTCGGGTCCTACGAGCAGGGTCGTGGGTGTCGTTGTATCGGTGGGTAACGCTTGGGTTGCACCCGGATGCGCAATGAGCAAAGAGCGGTCCTTACTGATGTCGGGCAATACATCCTCCACAAAGGGTTTGAAGCGTTTGTGTTGATAGACGCGGGGTAAAACCGTATCTCCAGCGCGCTCGAGGCCCTGAATCAAGGCTATCTCGGTCTTGTCCTCATCGAGGAAGGGAGATTGCCAATAACTCTTCTCCACCCGGTAAGAGTGGATCAAATGCAGTTCGGCCACGCCAAACTCTGCCACACTTCGAAATACGCGGCGTAACATTTTCGGACGGGGCAGCGCTAAGACAAGGTGGATCGGGTGACGAGGAAGCGGTGCCTCAGACAGTGTTACCTCCAACTCTACGATATTCTCACCGAGCTCCGTGACGATGGCTGAGCCGCGATCTCCATCGATGAGGCCGACACGTAGCGTTTGGTTTATTTCAACCTTGATGACGTTGATCAAATGGTAGGCACGATAGTCAGCAAGTCTTGCGGCGGTACCGGTGGTCCAGTCGTTTTCACGAAGAAGAACGATATTCATGAGGTTGGATTCAGTCGGTCCACAGATCGTAGTCGTCTGCATCGACAATCTGTCGATTCACAACGGATCCCGGTGAAAGGCCTTCGGCGTTGTTGAGGTGAACAAGGCCGTCGATTTCAGGCGCGTCTCCTTTGGTTCGCCCAACCGCTCCGTCGCTGGATACCTCATCGACAATGATATCTATGTGAGTGCCTATTTTGCGCTGAAGCCGCTCCGCACTGATTTCCTGCTGCACCGTCATGAATTGATGCCAGCGCTCTTCCTTGATTTCTTCAGGGACAGGATTTTCGAGCTCATTGGCTGTCGCACCCTCGACGGCCGAGTATTTGAAGCAGCCCACTCTGTCTAGTGAGGCCTCACGCATAAAGTCTAGAAGTTCATTGAACTCAGCCTCCGTCTCACCAGGAAAGCCCACGATAAACGTTGAGCGTAGCGTGATATCTGGACAAATCTCGCGCCAAGATCGGACGCGGTCGAGTGTCTTTTCGGATGCCGCAGGTCGCTTCATTCGCTTCAGGACGCTTGGGCTTCCATGTTGCAGCGGGATGTCGAGGTAAGGCAGAACCTTACCCTCGGCCATGAGTGGAATCACCTTATCAACGTGGGGGTAGGGGTAGACGTAATGCATCCGAACCCAAATGCCTAATTCGCCGAGCGCTGAGGCTAGGTTATACAGATCGCTTTTTAAGGGGCGACCATCCCAAAAGTCAGTTTTATATTTGATATCGACGCCATAGGCACTGGTGTCCTGCGATATGACGAGCAACTCTTTCACACCCGAGCGAGCGAGTTGCTCGGCCTCGCGCATTACATCTCCAATCGGGCGGCTCACGAGATCTCCGCGCAGGCTTGGAATGATGCAAAACCGGCAGCGGTGATTGCACCCCTCTGAGATTTTCAAATAGGCGTAGTGCTTGGGGGTCAACTTGACACCTTGAGCGGGTATCAGATCGATCTTGGGGTCAGGCACATGTGCGTTGGGTAGCACACGCCGTACTTCGGACAGAACCTCCTCGTAGGCTGCTGGCCCTGTGATGCCGAGCACCTTAGGGTGTCGCTCTAAGACGAGATCAGCTTGCTCACCACCGCCCATGCAGCCGGTTACCAAAACGCGACCGTTCTCTTCCAACGCTTCACCAATGGCAGCTAGCGATTCTTCTTTTGCACTATCGATAAAGCCGCAGGTGTTGACGATAACGACACCCGCGTCCTCGTAAGAAGGTGAGACTTCGTAACCATCGAATCGGAGCTGAGTCAGAATGCGTTCTGAATCCACCAACGCCTTGGGGCAGCCCAGTGAAACGAAACCGACTTTTTGCGCTTGAGACATCGTGTTCTATCCGTCAATTAACGGCAGCATTGTCTCACAGGGTGAACTTTCGTTCGCTACCGTAGGTGCGAACCGGTAATTCTGCACGCAATCGCTTCAGTAAATCCTCAGCTTCTTCCTTATTAAGGAACTCGCCGATGGTGGTGCGATTCTCTTTGTTATGCAGCCATAACTCCGGGCCTTCCCATTGGTTCTTTGCCTCGATGACGTTGACAGCAGTGTCATCTCGCTCCCAAAGCCAGGTACGCTTGGGAACAAAGTAGCCTTTTTCGATTTTTATGGAGGCTGCTTGAAACGTTACCACCTGACGGTACTCGAGCTTCCAATTGACGTAATAGAGCGCCGTGGCAAGGCCTATGAGTTCTGCGCCTGCGAATGGCAATATGGGCCAGGCGCCAAGCAACGCAAAACCAATGGCGGCACCTAGCGAGGGGATTGAGATGGCAATCAGCGCGTAGAGGTTAGTACGCCACGTTGCGCTCTTGTTGGGTTTGACGATGACCAACCGCTCGTCATTTTCAAAATGTTCAGTAATCAACGAATAGCCTTAGCGGGAGCTACGCCTTAGGTTAGAGGCCGAACGGTATCGGTGTAAATGCGGAAATCCAATGCCCTGTAGACGGTGCGCACAGCTTTAGTCGAGTAGCGTGCAGTAATAATCGTGGTGAAGCGTTCAGTGCTTTCTGGTGGGCGTACATATCGCAGCCAATAATTGGATGACCCAACGTCTGCATATGGATACGAAGTTGATGTGAGCGTCCCGTCACGGGTTTGAGTTTTACCAGTGTACGGTTGTCCCGGCGCTCCAGTACCTCGAAGTGGGTGAGTGCATGTTTCCCGCGCTCATGACAAATGATCTGCTTTGGTCGATTTGGCCAGTCTGTTGCGATAGGGAGTTCCACCGCGCCAGTGTCTTCAGGCAGCTCCCCCCATAAAACAGCCGTGTACTCTTTCTCTATCTGGCGGCGCTGAAATTGTCGAGCCAGCTCCGAGAGGCTCGCCTTATGCTTTGGAACGACCATGATGCCCGAGGTATCGAGATCGAGTCGATGTACAGCGTGTACCTCGGGGTATCGCGGCTGAAGACGTCGAATAAGACTATCGTGATTGAGCGGATGTCGGCCGGGCACGCTCAATAAGTGGTGAGGTTTATCGACAATAAGAAGGTCGCCGTCCTCGTAGACAATCCGAGTGGGCGATTGGCTGTGTGGAACAAGGTAGGGCGGCAACTCATCAAATTCGGGACTGCTATTGCCAGCTTGAGGTGAGGTCTCAGTCACCGGCAACTCGGAGTTCAAGTGCTTTGCAATAGCGCCCCACACTCTCTGTAAAGCTATAACGTAATGCGTCTACGGTCAGCGCATGGCCAATCGACACCTCAAGCAGATGGGGGATTTTGAAATCAGGCAGATTGTCGAGGTTGAGGTCGTGGCCCGCATTCACCCCAAGGCCTGCCTCGTTAGCGGCAACCGCCGTATCAATAAACGCCGCTAATGTTGATTCGAAATTACCACGAGCGTGGGCTACCGCGTACGCCTCGGTATAAAGCTCGATCCGATCAGCGCCAATCGCAGCGGCCAGTGCCATCTGCTCGGGTTCTGGATCCATGAAGACGCTCACACGGCAGTCCCATGCTTTGAGCTGTTCGATGATCGGTTTCAGCCGCTCGCTGTCCTGCCGCAAATCAAAACCATGGTCGGATGTAAGTTGTGCATCCCCATCGGGAACAAGTGTTACCTGAGCGGGCCGCGTCGCCTCTACGAGCGCCATAAATCCCGGATAGTCAGAGACGTTCTCACGGCCGCTTGGTAGAGGGGGCGCAAAGGGGTTGCCCTCAATGTTGAACTCCACGGTCACTGCGTCGGCGAGCTCATGGCAATCCGAGGCCCGAATATGACGTTGATCAGGCCTTGGATGTACAGTGATGCCCCTGGCGCCTGCGGCCACAGCGGTAGCCGCGAATTCTACCGGCGAGGGCGAGGTGGTATCCCGAGAGTTTCGGACCAGGGCGACCTTATTGAGATTAACGCTAAGAATTGTCATTTGGATACGCGCGTGACATGGAGCAGTACGATTGGGTCCAACGGTACGTTTTGTAGGGGCATCTTACCCTTGTCGGTGGATCCCATCGCGTCCCCAGTAGGCGTTGAGGCCATGAAGTCGACGATACGCATGCCGCTAATGACCTCGCCAAATACCGTGTATCCAAGTTTGAAAGGCGTCCAGTCTAGGCGCGGGTTATTGCGCTGATTAATAAAGAACTGGCTGCCCGCAGAGTCGGGGTCGCTGGTGCGTGCCATTGCAAGGGTGCCGCGATCGTTGTGAAGACGATTTTTCGATTCGTTGACCACGGTGCGACCTGAGTCTTTTTGCTTTAAATCTACGTTAAAGCCACCGCCCTGAACCATAAAGTTGTCGATCACACGGTGAAATATGGTGTGCTTATAAAAGCCTTCGTCTACGTGAGCGAGGAAGTTTTCAACCGTCTTGGGTGCCTTATCGGCGTAAAGCAGAACCGTGATGTCTCCCATATTGGTCTCAAGCTTGACGATAGGGTTTTCCGCCGCGGCTACGCCAGTGATCGTGATAAAGACGGCTGCTATAAAACTCGTGATGGTTTGCTTCGGGGAAAACACGTTGAACTCCTTATGGGGTAAACACTTGCGGGGTATGCATAAAAGCCGCTTAGATTCAGGTGAAAAGGCAGTGGGTGCAGCCACCGCGTGGTTATATCAAATCTAACGCATTAGAGACGTCATTGACTAACATCGGTGCAGGGAGGCTCAAAAATTTTCAGAGTGTGCCCCACGATACATGCTCGAGTGAGAGCTGGCTCCCGCCGTTGGCTCTAGCGCCAACCATCGTTCCGACGGCGCTTCACCGTCAATCTTGGAATAACAAGCGCAATGAAGATGCCTGCCAGAACCGCGAGAATGCCGTTTCGAAACTCCCGGCTCTCAATGCGATCTTCTAAGCGCGCGTTCTCGAGCTTCAGCAGATCATTGCGCGCGTTGGCATCTTCCAGCTTGGAACTTAGCTCGTTGGTGAGGCGGTCAAGCTGGATTGCATTGGCTGAAATGCGCTTTATCTCCGCGAGTTCTTGCTGAGTGGCTGCTAGGTCTCGCGCTGTGGTGCTCATGTCTTCGTTGGATGAGGTCAGCTCGTCCATGGACGCGTCGAGTTGCGCCTCCAGTTCGGCTGCGCGCGACCGTACGTTTGCTAACTCATCTTCTAGCGCGTTGACCTGATTAGCTCTGGGAGCTTCAACTTGCAGATATTGCTTTCGCAGATAGCCGCGCGTGCCACCTCGCGTCTCAACCTCTGCCCAGACTCCGTCTTCCGTGGTGCCGAAGTAAGTGATCTGGGTACCCGAGGGCAAACCCTTATTGACGATACGGTAGTCGCCTCCGGGGCCTGTGCGGATAGGGGTGTAAATCAGATCGGTGACGTAGCGTATTTCTCCGGTCTTGGCTTCGCTGTTAATAACCGGCGGCTCGCTGGCGTCGGCAGCTCCCGTGGCTTGCAGCGTTTCTCCCTCTTGCGCCGAAGCGTCAACCGAAGAGAGTATGACAGCTAACGCTACGATCAATGGTATTTGCTTGCTCATTTCCAGTTGCCCCCGGCACCCGATCAAAAAGTTCTTGTGGTCTCGTCGTCAGCGCCTGTTTTTGCGGCTTGGGCGTTAGACTCCCGTGATTCCTCGGGCTCACCTAAATCAGCCTCTTTTAAATACGGTCCCATGATAACCCCAATTATGACCGCCCAAAGGATGGTGAATAAAAATGCTGACCAGAGTTTGAATGAAACCCAAGCATCCATCGAATAGTTGTAGGCAACATAGAGATTCACCGCCCCAACCATGAAAAAGTGCAGTGTTGAAACGACAGTGACTTTATTCCAAGCATGCCGTGGCATTTCAATTTCATCCGGCAGTAACTCTTGGAAGAAACAGCGCTTACGCAAAAAATGCCAAACAACATAAACCCCTGCGAGTCCCCAATTGAAAACTGTTGGTTTCCAAAAGATGAATACGGGGTCTCTCAAGGCAACGGTAGCACCGCCAAAGAGCGCTACGGCAGCAGCAACACCCAGTAGGCGCCTCTCAACCTTACCCCATACTAACTTGACAATAAGGACCTGAATCAACGTGGCTACAACAAGGGCGATGGTGGCCGAGTAGATGCTGTCGAACGTATAGGCATACTCGCCCATCGTTACTGTCTTACCCGACAGCTGAAATACAGCGAAGAATACGATTAAGGGAAAGAATTCTAGGGCTTGCTTCATGGTCGCTCTGTTACTATGTGGCCGAAGGTATTAAACCGGGTGTTTGTGCTTTAGTTAGCTGAGTGTATTTACCCGCCACCAAGGTTCTTAGTGTAGTAATTGTGATCGTTGACTTCCACACACATTCTCTGGCGTCGGATGGTGCTCTGCAGCCTAGTGACTTGCTGTTTCAGGCGAAGGAGGCTGGGGTGTCTCGTTTTGCGATTACCGACCACGATACCTTGGCCGGTTATTTATCGGTAAAAGACTCTCAGGCTGCTCGTGATGTTGGCTTGATATCGGGTGTGGAGTTGTCATGTCGTTGGGCGAAGACAACGATTCATATTGTTGGCCTTGGTTTCGATGATGCTGCCGCAGAGATGAACGATATGGTGACGTCGCTGTCAGCCGCGCGTATCGAGCGGGCTCAGACGATTGCTCAGCACCTTGAAAAAGTCGGATTTCAAGGCGCCTTGGACGGAGCGCTGATGGTAGCCAATGGCAGTCAAATCGGTCGTCCACATTTCGCGCAGTGGTTGCTGGATGCGGGGCATGTTGCGTCGCTAACTGAGGCATTCGATAAGTATTTGGGTGCAGGTAAAGTGGGTGATGTAAAAGCGTTTTGGCCCGCGATGGCGGAGGTTGTTCGCGCCATTACAGCCTCAGGAGGCGTCGCCGTGCTTGCGCATCCCCTGAAGTACAGACTCACTGGAATGAAACTTCGTGCATTGATAAATGATTTCAAGGTGGCAGGCGGCACCTGTCTGGAAATCTTGAACGGTCGTCAGCCAGAGGTCGATATGAAGCGCTTGTCTCAGATGGCAGAGTCCCTACATTTGCTTGTCTCCGCAGGCTCGGATTTTCATCGCAGCTTTGAGTATGGTGCGACCGTAGGTGTCGATACGGACAGACTCGCAGCAGGACGGTACGTTTGGAATGAACCTACTTTAGGTAGCGCAACGCGGACGGACACGCTTGAACCGCGAGGCTTGGGGGCATCATGAGTCAATTTTTCAGTATTCACCCTGAAACGCCGCAGAGTCGCTTGATTAATCAGGCGGTCGATATTCTCTCGGAGGGCGGGGTCATTGCCTACCCCACCGATTCCGCTTATGCGTTGGGGTGCCGCCTAGACAATAAGGCGGGGGCAGAGCGCATCCGGCAGATTCGAAAGCTGGCGGTGGATCATAACTTCACGCTCATGTGTCAGGACTTATCGGAGCTATCCCGTTATGCCCGTGTGGATAACGCGGCCTATCGATTAATTAAGCATGCGACACCGGGGCCCTACACCTTTATTTTTGAGGCCAGCAAGGAGGTTCCGCGCCGTTTGATGAGCCCAAAACGTAAAACCATCGGTCTGCGTGTGCCCGAGAATGCGATCGCGCAATCGCTCCTCGGCCAGCTTGGGGAACCACTGATGTCCGTTACGCTGTTGCTCCCGGGTGATGACTATCCGCTTAGCGATCCGTACGATATACGCACAACGCTCGAGCGTGATGTTGATCTCGTGATTGACGGTGGCTATTGCGGGTTGGAACCGACTACGGTCGTAGATATGAGCGGTGAAGAGATTCAGCTGCTCCGCCAGGGCTTGGGTGCGTCGGACGCATTCGTATAATGGAAAAGAATCGCTTTGAACGACACGACAGACACAACACCACTTTCTGACAGCGCTGACGGTGCTGTTGCGGATGTCGAGCAACCGACGTCGGGTGATACTGATGCGTCACCTGGTCCGGCCGATGAAACTACGCCTGTTGCCTCTTTGCGAGCCTCCAGTGCTGTAGAAAAGCGTATGGGACAGCCGCAGCAGGGGGAGATGCCTTTCGCTGTCGTTTTAGGTGAGACACTCACTGAGCTGCCAAAGGACCTTTACATTCCACCGAGAGCACTCGAAGTATTTCTCGAGGCATTTGAAGGACCGCTAGATCTTCTCCTTTACCTTATCCGCAGACAAAATCTCGATATCTTGGATATCGACGTGGCCGTGATCACCGAGCAATACATGCAATATGTAGAGCTGATGGATGCCGTTCAGTTCGAGCTGGCTGCAGAATATTTGCTTATGGCCGCTATGCTGGCCGAGATTAAATCGCGAATGTTGTTACCGCGATCAACCGATGCAGATGAAGAAGAAGAAGATCCTCGGGCCACCTTGGTGCGCAGGCTTCAGGAATATGAGCGCTTCAAGAAGGCTGCTGAAGACATGGCCGAGTTGCCGCGCGTTGAGCGCGACACTTGGGTGGGATCTGCTGAGCCCCCGGTGATGGAGCGAACCAAGCCGCTTCCCGAAGTAAATTTACAAGACCTCGTCATTGCGTTCTCTGAGGTGTTGAAGCGAGCAGATCTTTACGAGAGTCACCAGATAAAACGCGAGTCACTCTCGACTCGTGAGCGAATGGCGGACGTACTTCAGGCGTTACAAGCAGAAGAGTTTTGCTCCTTTGAATCGCTGTTTAACGTCGAGGAGGGGCGTCTTGGCGTTGTTGTGACCTTTTTAGCGATTTTGGAGTTGATTAAAGAGTCTTTGGTGGACATTGTGCAATCGGGCGAGTATGCCCCCATACACATCAAAGCGCGGAGCGAGTAGTCAAAACGATGGGCGATCATGATTTAGTCGAAATTCTCGAGGGCGCTTTGCTAGCGGCTGGCGATCCGTTGTCGAAGAAGCAGTTGGCGCAGCTGTTTGACGAGCTTGAGCGACCCTCCATGGCTGACATAACTGAAGCGCTTCAGGCGGTTGCTGAGCGATGTGAGGGTAGAGGGTTCGAGTTGGCTGAAGTGGCCAGCGGTTTTCGCTTTCAGGTGCGCCAACACCTGTCACCCTGGATCAGCAAGTTGTGGGTGGAGCGCCCGGTGCGTTACTCACGTGCGCTTTTAGAGACGCTTTCATTGATCGCTTATCGCCAGCCGATAACGCGCGGTGAGATTGAAGACATCCGTGGCGTGGCTGTATCCAGCAACATCATGAAAAGTTTGCTCGAGCGCGAATGGGTCAAGGTTGTGGGACATCGGGATGTGCCGGGTAAGCCCGCAATGTATGCGACTACCAGAGAGTTCCTCGATTACTTCAATCTCAAGACACTGGATCAACTACCCCCATTGGCCGATGTGAAAGACCTAGAGACGATGACCAGCGCATTGCCGCTTGAAGAGTTTCACGATGCCAGAGGCGACGATGCAGAATTGGAAAGTGCGCAGAGTGATGAAAGCGCGGCGAGTGTCGAGAGTGCTGATAGCGATAGTGGTTTACCAGTCAGAGATGACGATGAGCGAGAGACTTCAGCCAATGTGAACCAAGGCATTGCTGTAGAAGCCTTACCCGAGGGCGACGCCGCCGAGGTGGACGCACAGTGAGCGATTCAGAGCGTAAAGCCGGCAAAGTCATTGTTGGCGATGTTGCCGTCAAACCGGACGGCGAAAAGCTTCAGAAGGTGCTCGCCCGAATGGGGTATGGCTCAAGAAGACGGCTTGAGGAAAGCATCGACGCGGGTGACGTCACCGTTAACGGAAAGACCGCAAAGCTCGGTGACCGCGTGGTCGCCGGCGACAAAATCAAATTCAAAGGTAAGCCTGTTTCCAATGACGAGGTTATCGATAATCGTATCTTGCTGTACCACAAACCTGTGGGTGAGGTGTGCTCGCGCAAAGACCCTGAGGGTCGCGCGACGGTTTTTGACGGTCTACCGCGACTGAAAACGGGCCGCTGGGTGTCTGTGGGGAGGTTAGATTACAACACCTCCGGTCTGTTGCTTCTTACCACCGATGGCGACCTAGCGAATGCGCTCATGCATCCGTCGACACGGGTTGAGCGTGAGTATCTATGCCGCGTGATGGGGCGGGTCGATAAGCCTATGCTGGATCGACTCAAAGCAGGGGTTGAGCTCGACGATGGGCCCGCTCGATTTGCCGATATCCAAGAAGGCGGTGGCGACGACGACAGCATTAATCAGTTCTTTTACGTGGTGCTTTCTGAGGGGCGTAATCGAGAAGTAAGGCGCCTCTGGGAATCTCAAGGCGCAACGGTCTCTCGGTTAAAACGGGTACGTTACGGCGACGTTTTTATTCCATCCAAGCTCAAGAAAGGGCAGTGGATGGAGCTCAAGCAACGCGACGCTGACGTTGTGTACACCATGGCAGGTATGGAGCCACAACCGGTGTACAAGCCCTCGAAGAAAGCAGCTGAAAAGCGTGAGCGACAGTCACGAAAGAGTGGCAAGCACATCAATAAGCGTTAAAACGATTCTCGAATTGATTGCCGATGGATTCCGAGAGCGCTCATCACTGAGCGCTTAGCGCCTCTCCATTCAGGTGAGCGCTGTCGTCACTCATTAGATAAACCCACTCCCCAATAATATCTTCTGGAGAAGGGTTTGTTGTTGGTGGTTCGGCGGGGTAGGCGGATCGACGCATGCTGGTGTTGACCGCGCCCGGGTTCAGGCTGTTG